>NZ_CP128403.1 GCF_030389965.1 Candidatus Chlorohelix allophototropha | reverse complement strand
ATTATTCCTTCTCTAACTTAAACACTGATCGAATGGTATTCTCAGCATCCCAAGGGTCGGTAATCTGGATAAAAGCCCAGCGTCCATAGCCACCGTGATTATTTACTGCCGGAACCCACAGGTTACGAGCAGTCGCTACTTTGGCGGCTTTATCCTTACGCGGTTCCCCGGATACTTCCAGTATCAGGTTCAGCAAATCCTGTGGGTTATTCCGGTCGTTATAGTGCACCACGAAATCGGGTAGATATTGCCGCTCTACCCCGTCAATGGTATAGGGAATAGTGAAGTTCAAACCCTGATTCTTGACGTAGCACACCACCTCCGGCATATCTTCCAGCACCTGCGCCAATTTCTGCTCCCAGCTTTGGGTGTCGCAGACCACATGCGAGATGTGGCACTTCTGGGGGTGGGTGGCGTAAACCGGGCGAGTGGTGTCAAAATCCACGTAGCGGGTAGAGCTAACCGTATCGTAAGGGCGCAACACCGGCTGAAGCTGCTTCTCGCCCTCCTCAGCCCCCACAATTGCCTGATAGATTTTGTCGCGGGCATTGTAAGAATGCTGATCCAGCAAAAGTAGCTGAGGGAAGGTATTGGCTTTGAAATGGACACATTCTTTCAGCCAGTGGCGGGTTATTTCCAGCAGTTGCGGAAACAGCCAGAATTTAACCGATAAGTTGCTTTCCTCTTTATCTGCCGGAAAATAGTGTCTCAATACTTCGTGAGCTAACTTAAAGACAACCTCTTGCTCCCGACGTTTTAGTAGAGGATCGAGATTGTGAACTTCGCTTTCGCCCACAATGGACTGCATCTCGGTTTTGGTGGGTACATCGGCAGTGGAAAGCGCCATCGCCGAGTCCTCACTGAACTTGTATTTCAGCTTTTCGGTGGCTATGGCGTATCGGTAGCCGGTCAGTCGCGGGAAAGAGATTTCGCACTCTAGCCGATTCTCTAACGCCCGCACACGAGTGACAGTTTTGCCACTCTGGACAACCTGCTCGGTTCCGGCACAGGGAATAAAGGAGAATGGCACACCGTAAACCTCGGCGTATTCCGGCTCGAAAAAGCCTTCCGCATTAGTCTGGTAACTGCGGCGGCGCAAGCCTCGCCCCACCACCTGCTCACACAAAAGTTGCGTCCCGAAAGCCCGCACTCCCAGAATATGGGTTACAGTGTTGGCATCCCATCCCTCTGTCAGCATCGAAACCGATATCACACATTTGACCTGCTCGCCCAACTTGCCGGGCTTACCCACCGTATTCATCACTTCCCGCAGCAAATCTTCATCGGTCAACTCATCGGCATTGCGTCCTGGGAAGCGCTGGCGATAATCTTCCTTGAACTCCTCAATCTCACGACTGGCAATCTTCTTGAAGTCGGCGCTCATCGCCTCACCCGACTCCAGTTGCTCACTATCAATCAGGATGGTGTTGGGGCGTGCCAACCAGCGTTCGTCCGAAACATTGCTGAAAATCGCGTACTTGCCCGGCACCAGCGCCTTCTGCCCGTTGGGTAGGGTTTTCTCGTAACCGGCTATTTTGTCGTACACCAGTTTGGAAACGTTAGTGTTATTGCAGACCACAATCATCACCGGGGGAGTCTGGTCAGCCCCTTCCGCTGCTTTCCACAAGGCGTAATACTTTTCGTAGTTGGTATAGAGGCTTTGCAGCGCCCCTTCCAGTTCCAGCGGCAGAATCGGGTCAGCCCCTTCGCTCTCATCGCGAGTGCCACGCCCCTTCTTGGGCAGCCCCTCTCGGATGCGTAGCCAGAGGTCACGATAGGTCGGCTGCTCACCGGTCATTGAGTCGTCCGCTACCGGCACCCTCGGCACTTTCACAATCCCGCATTCGATTGCATCAATCAGCGAGAAGTCCGAAACCACCCAACCAAAGAGTGTGCCCTCCGGGTAGCCCGAACCTTTCAGAAAGAAGGGGGTAGCGGAGAGGTCGTACACCATCTTCACGCCCAGCTTCTCTTTCACAGCTTCCAGCCCTGAAATCCAGATACGGGCTTCCTCTTCGCGTTTCTCTGCCTCTTTTCTCTCATCGCCCTTTAGAGCTTCGCCCCCATCATCCGGCTTACGGCGGTAACAGTGGTGTGCCTCGTCGTTGATAACGATGACATTCTTTTTGGTGCCAAGCTCCCGGCAAACCCTTCGCACCATCTGATCGGGTGTTTCGGTGAAGGGGCTGCTCGCCTGCCCCTGCTTGAGAATGCTCTTGGTGAGCGCTCCAGCATCGGTGTGTTCTCTCAGCTTGAAGGAGTGGAAGTTGGTGATTACCAACTTGGCTTTGTGCAACTGCTCCATCAGGTCAGGGGGGAGTAAATCGCGTTGTCGGTAGTAGTTCTGCGGATCGTTGGGTAGCAATACCCGCAAGCGGTCTTTGATGGTGATACCAGGCGTGACAATCAGGAAGGTGTCAGAGAATCGGCTATCCTGTGGGTTAGCGAGCTTATTAAGCGCTTGCCAGCTAATGAGCATTCCCATCACCACCGTCTTTCCGCTACCGGTAGCCATTTTGAAAGCGAGACGGAACAGCTTGGGGTTAGCTACGGCGTTCTGCTCTTTAAGCCACTGCTCAACCACCCAACTATCACCGTATTTAGTGGCAACTTCGGCGATATAGATGGCAGTCTCCAGCGCTTCAATCTGGCAGAAAAAGAGTTTTTTCTCGCGGTCTGGGTTAGTCCAGTATTCCAGCAAGCGGCGAGTGGTAGCCGTAACGCCGGTGTAGTTCCCCTGTCGCCATATCTTCACCCGCTCTCGCAAGCGATTGATATTGTCGTTCTTCTTTTCGCGCTCTTCAATCCAACCCTCCATGTAATCCATAGAGGTCTGTCCTTTAGCCTTACCTTTGGGCTTGGGGATAGGGATGAAGTAGGAACTGGGGCGGCGCTTTTCTAAAATTTCGTCGGTGATACCGCGTTCGTCGAACCTAAAGTGGCGCTTCGGCTCGGAGAAAGGGGAATTGAGGATAGGATTCTCGATTACAACTTGCTTCATCGCGGCTGGATTCCTGTGCAATTGTTTAGTTTCATTCTTTCAGGTTGTAAGACTCGTAGTGTGTAAATAGCAAAACCGTTTTTCAACATGTTGGTAGTTTCTATGAATCTGTTTATGAGCCTCTTGGAAAAGAGGCTCATCCTCTATTAAATAATATTCCCACTGACACAACAAAGTTCGCCATGAATTTCAGGGGAATTTTGTTGCACAACTCGTTATAGGGTAGCACTACACACTAATTTGCATGTTGGAATTAGCACACCCAAAAATCTGCTCTGAAGGCTTTTGGAATGGATGCAAAAGTGTCGCGTAAGGACGGTCAAGATGTAGTTCGATGTTATCAAAGACTTTGGGCACGGGCTATCCTTCTGTTCAACGCTAAATCGCCAACATTACAACTTTTACTGCAAACCCGATTTAACCAGCTTCACTCAGGGATAGGCTATATTGGGGATACTTCTGGCATGTTACAGAAGATTAGCCTTTTGGTATGCTAACAATTTAACATTAAAACATTACAATGACAATTACTTCTAATTAGAGTTGAATAAGCTTTTAAGTACATCATAAATTCTAGGTTGTATTGTCTTAGTGTCTTCTGGCAGGCTTTAACACGAACTGAATCTGTTCGGGGGTAATGGCATATGCAAAAATGATGCAAACAATCTCAAACACCAACAATCGTGCTGGAGTTGAGATTGTTTGATTTCCAGATGCTCGCCAGTCTCAAGCATAAGTCAAAACGCGGGGGCGCCTGAGTAACACCTAGGTGTGTCTATAAGCGTGCTGTACATGCTGGTAGTCTTGTCTCAGCGAGGCAAAGTTGACCTGTGTCTCTTTTGTAGTCAACACGATTATTATATATATATACATAAGGGTCGACTACACAGGTATGTGTGCTGCTAGCGCAATCACGCTGTGTCTCTTTTGTAGTCAACACGATTATTATATATATATACATAAGGGTCGACTACACAGGTATGTGTGCTGCTAGCGCAATCACGCTGTGCCTCTAATTGTAGCCTCTCGGCATACTTCAAAGCTTTATCGAAACTTTCCCTGTCCAACCTGTAGTAATAAACCTGCTTGCCACGCTTGCCAAACCTCCGGTGTTTTAGCTTTATTCCTACCTGCTGTAATACTTCTGCTAGAAATTGCACTGGCTTATCTGGAAAATCGCGGTGTAGATATAGCCCTAGGTCGCGCCGGATTAGAAGCTTATTTTTGAGTGTCCAGCGCACCGCTTGGGACAAGTCTTTAGCACAAAATTCTTTATCGAAAGTAAAATAACCGTCATCGTCTAAAACACAAAATTGCTTTAATATTTCAATTCGCCGGTATGTTGCAAGCGTATAGCCAGTAAAATCTGTAATCAGCCTGTCAGTATTCAACATATCTTTATCATCAAGTTCTAAGGAGTCTCGGTAGCCAAGCAGTAAGGCAAGATTGAAAATCGAAATGCGAGTTTTGCCCTCTCGGTCATATTCAAGCAAATCCTTAGTCGGTGTTTCTTTGTAAAAGTCTTTTATCTTGTTTCTTTCCAAAGTAACACGTTCGCTTCTGGACAGACCGTTTTCCCTACGTTTTAGTTTCTGGACATCCCTCATTTCAAGGTCCGGCGCGTCAAGAACAGCCTGGATTCCCTTCTCTTTTATGATTCCCTTGGTCTGAGTTCGGGCTTTAGAGTATTCAAGCGTTTCGACTTCGGCAGTGCACTCTTTTACCTGGTAGCCTTCGAGTTCTGCCTGGAGATAAAAGTTTTCAGCAAGTTTGTTGTGGCTGATAGCATCCTGCGCCTTATACGCACCGTATAGTTTGAGCTGACGCTGTTCTATAGCGGCGGGTATTCGTCTGCCTTGAACATCGTAACCGACAATCAAGCCAGTATCTACGGCTCTTTCAACACACTCTTTGCGGTAGTATTCGGGGTCGATTGGGTGGTTTTCTTCAGTCGGATCTATCCAGCAAAAAATAGCCTTTGCCTTCCGATTACGGCTCATATGCTGCAATAAATCACGGTGATTAGTGGACCGCCTTGCTCCTATTACGAAGGTATAATCAAAATGCTCTACCGAAATATCACAGCCAGTTCCAATGCTTGGTGAGGCTAAAAGAATATCGTAATCAATTACATTCTCATTCAGGTTTTTTGCAAACTCTCGAATTGCTTCTTCATTTGAGTTGTCGCTAGTGATAGACATTACCCGCAAGTTCGGGAATTGTGCTTTAATAATTGCGGTTTGTATGACAACTTCACTCTTTGAATTACAGGCAAAGTAAATCTTGCCACCAATCCTTAAGATATGGCACATATGGGATAACAACTCGGTTTTCTTCTCAAAAGAGTAAAGCGGAATATTCTTTTCAGGCACGAAGTCATTTACCACGACCTCAATATTTTTTTTTCCCTTCAATCCACAAAGGTAGTCATAAGTTACTTTGTCAAGGTCGGCATCCATAACCAGCACCTTATGAGCATTTCTTATTAAGGCTTCAAAGGCTACCCGGACGATTCGGCGCGACTTAGAAAGTGTTTTGGAAAACGTTAAATACCTGAGAATTTGTGTTACTTCGTCAAGGATAAGCAAATCTCTGGAAGAACCCAAATTGATTAAATGCTGGAGGCTATCAACCGTGATTGACAAGCGAGGCGCGTCAGATAATTCGCGCTGTTGCATAATACCCTCTTCTCGGAAATCTAGATAATTCTCCAGACCAAACCGGCGGCTTAGTTCTTGAGTAAGAATAACCCTATGTGAAATTTTGCTACCGTACAGATATAAAGGAGAGGAAAAGGAGGAGAAGGTTGAGGCAGAGTGGTAAACTGTAGTTTTCTTACCGACCAAAGTAGAAAGCAAAAGGATACCAAAATGAGTGACAACCTTCGCCGACATCGTGCCATAAAACAGCAATTGTTGCAACTCCACCCACAAGCGCAGGGGCGCGAATTACAATATTTAACAATTCTAGCGATGGTGATCAGTGGGATTGTAGGTAGTCGGCATAGTGCGTTGCCTAATATCGCCGCCAAAGTGCCAGATAAAACTAAACGGGAAAGCCGCATCATCCGAATGCGCCGATTGCTCAAAAATGATAACTTTAACCAAAAAGTGGTGTATGCTCCTTTCGCCAAACAATTGCTGAGTAGCCTGTGTCATTGTCCACTGGTACTGGTGATAGATGGCAGTCAGGTTGGTGCTGGTGGAATGGGCTTAGTAATCAGTGTAGTATATCAGGGGCGGGCTTTACCTTTGGGTTGGTTGGTGGTTAAGGCTAAAAAGGGACATTTAGCTCAAGCTTTGCACATCAGATTGTTAAAGCAAGTTCACTCGTTGGTTCCGTCTGGTAGCCAAGTAGTCTTTTTGGGTGATGGTGAATTCGATGGCTGTCGTTTGTTAAGACGGTTAGATTATTACGGTTGGCAGTATGTCTGTCGTACTGCTAAAAATAGCCAGGTCTGGTTGGATGAACAAGCTCATTATGCCATCAGTAAGTTAGGGGTTCAGCCTGGTCAGGTAGTGAGTCAGAGCGGCGTAGCATTCAGCAAACACGAGTACGGACCAGTACTGGTCATAGCGGTCTGGCAAAAGCCTTACCGTGAGCCACTTTATCTGGTGAGTAATTTGGCTCTAGCCCAGGAAGCAATCCGGTACTACAAAAAGAGGTTTAGGATTGAAACCTTCTTTTCCGATAGCAAGAGCCGAGGGTTTCGGCTGGACAAGAGCCATTTGGATGACCCTAAACGGCTAGAAAGGTTATTGTTAGCGGCTTGTCTGGCTTATCTTTGGATTGTACATCTGGGTACGATAGCTTTAGCTGAAGGCTGGAACCGGGTCATTCATCGCACCGAACGACTGGATTTGAGCCTGTTCAATTTAGGTTTGAACCTGCTTGAGCATTTTTTGAATGAACATTTACCCTTACCAGTCGCCTTTATCCCTTTTCTTTTAGAGGATTTCTAATTGTGTACGGTAGCAAATGTGAAATACAAAGAACCTTGGCAGTTTTTGGCAAACTGGCTATTAACCGAGCAGCAGCTTCAGTCTTACCAGTTCCCTTGCCAGATTTAAGCATAGTCACAGCTTTAGTAAGTTCAATATCTGGCATAAAGGCAGTATTATAACGTTTATCAACTTTCACCCCTGCCAGCGTATCTAGTCTGGCACGTGCTTCTTTATGTTTCTTTGCTTTCCAGCTTGCTACAATCCGTTGAAGCGCTCTTTTAACCTCAACCTCTGTATTAGACCTCTGCGAGGTGTATTTACCACCGGTCAATTGGTCTATAAAGTCGGCGTTTTCACCTATCAAAGCTTCGTTTTGGGTTGCTCTCCACGCTCTATCTATAAGCCGATAGAAGTTCTTTGACCTATCGCCGGTTATTGGCATAGTTGCGGCTTGCTTCTGTAGCCAAGCCAGAAAGTATTTCAAGTCTTTTGTGTGAAGTCCAACTATACCACTAGCACTGGTCACATCGGCCTTTTTTCGAGTTTCCTTTTGGGCTTGTTTCTGGCTTTCTTCGCGTTTGATTTCCTCGATTTCTTCCAGGATTAAGCGGGTAAGCTGTTCATTCTCCCAGCGTTTCGGCGGGTTGGTTTCGTCATAGTTAAGCCATTTACGAGCGTAGCCTTGCGCCAGAAAGGCCCTGCCCTCGATATCCTTCTTTGGGTTAGGTGGGCGGAATGTTCCAGCTAAAGATAGAATACGTGAAATATCAAAGCCTTCCAACTTTATAGTTCCGGTCAAACAAAACTCCTGTGCCGTTTCGTCAAAGAGGGGCTTTATGAGTTTTTCGATTACTTGCCTTACCGCCTGATTAACCAAGTCACCACCGCAAAAATCAGCCGTGATAATCGAATTAATCGGGAATTCAATATGACAACCAGCGCCGGAATCCAAAACCGGCAACTCTTCGGGATAGCCCAATAAGGCAGATACTTTCTTGCCAAAAGCAAGTCCGAATTCTTTTACTTTTTCTGGGTTTTTAGGGTCTTCGAAGTCAATTTGCAGGTTCGAAACAACTTCGATTGATTTGTTAAATGGCTTTTTGGGATTGCCGCTCTTATTCAGTTCAGAACTCTGGTTAATTTGGGTCCAGACTGCCTCGGCATGTACACTGGCGGTATGCGGTTTTGCTACACATAGCGCGGTTTTGACGTTGCCTGTGCTATCCAATTTGGGGCAACCAGTTTGGGGATCTAAGGGTGTCCACTTCTTAAAATGTCTATTATAGTCTTCTGGCAGACCCAGAAAAGCAAGATGGCTCTTGAATAAAGCGGCATTGTAATTTCCTTCCATCACGACCTCCATATATTTTGAAGGCTTTGAGGATTGTATTCAATATTTGAGTATTGTATAATAACCCCAAAGTCCACTTAATATCAATAACCGTTGACAAAATTTCGAACTATAAGTCAGCGGTTTTTTCCAGTATTTAGATAGACTAGAGAATTGGTCCACGTATGAAATAGATTAGCCCCCCTTTTAAAGGGCTATTGTTTTATAATGCAGTTACTTATCAGCTTGAACAGAACACTTTGTGGAATCTAGGTTTATACTATACGCTGATTTGCTTCATAAACTGATATTACTTGCCAAAGCAATATAGGTTCCAATTCTCAAGAAGACCTTTTACTAATCCAAAGTTTTCAACTCATCAAAAATATACAAAAAAAGGTGCTACTCGGTTAGGAGTGCCTGGTTCAAAATATTTTCTTATTCCTATTTATTTCTGGCGGTGTTTTCACCAGACAAGTCACATTTACGAGAAAAACCATCGTATTTCCTT
This sequence comes from Candidatus Chlorohelix allophototropha, assembly GCF_030389965.1. NCBI lineage: Bacteria > Bacillati > Chloroflexota > Chloroflexia > Candidatus Chloroheliales > Candidatus Chloroheliaceae > Candidatus Chlorohelix > Candidatus Chlorohelix allophototropha. The sequence continues at coordinate 46,171 of NZ_CP128403.1, read as the reverse complement.
AAATACGAATCATGAGAATTAATGTACTATAATAGATTGTAAGTTATGTCAAAGTGTTTTTCAATAGGTTAGGCGAAACAGTTTTAAGCAAGTTAAATGTTAAAGAAATTTCAAAATATGCAACAAAACTGGAACTGCTTGAAAGAGTTATTCTCTGAAGACGGATGAGGGAATCGCGCTGGTGGAGGGGCATTGACGGCAACTAACGCAGGTCTTACCATATAAAGGCAGGATGCCACTCAAAGGAAGTAGAGAAGAGGTAAACGGAAATGAGCATTGAAATATCCGATGAGCTGATACGCGCCACCGGAATGAGCGAAGCAGAAATGGCGCAGGAAATAGCTATATTGCTTTTCCAGAAGGGCAAATTAACCCTTGCCCAAGCTGCCCATTTAGCACAGCTTAACCGCATGCAGTTTCAGCATCTACTCGCCAGTCGCCAAATCCCGGTTCATTACGACACGGCTGACTTGGAAGAAGATTTGCGAAACTTGAGAGTTTTGGGGCAAGCATGATAGTGGTTAGCAACACCTCCCCAATAAAAAACCTTGTGATGTGGCTCTTAGACGATAGATAAGGGTGGACAAGCATAGAAATTCAGCTTATAGGACAAACTGCACCTGGATTGGATTTCAATATAAAAATCATCCGGGAGGGTGAGGAAAAAACTTTTGATTTATTCCATACTTGTATCAAAGTATTAACAGCCCGTCGAGCCGTTGCCAGACCCGTCAAGATGGCAAACCTAGACAAGAACCCCCTTCAAGTTGCCCCGTTTGCAAAAGCAACGTAATCGTTGAGCAGTGGACTAACAAAGAAAATAAAGCGTTCGATATATTAGCGCACTTCAAGCCGGTGTTTAGGCTGACACAAGCTAGTTAACCAACTTTTATCAGCTTTGCCGGTGGCTTTGTAACCGGCGCTGATTATACCGTCATTAGAACTAAGCCCAAATAAGGTTTACTGTCAAAGGAGGCTACTCTTGGTGACGGTTATTAGGAAAATACCACCGGGTAAACTGTTAGAAACGGTAGATTGTTATGGTTGTAACCAGAATATCATTTGTGAAGAAGCTTCAATCTGCCTAGAAACACACTGTAAATCTGAGGATGGTACCGCTGCATTGTTATACGTCTATTATCACCCTGAATGCTGGGAGGCTACCATCACATATACAAACAAAATAAAAAACGGTTTTTAAAAAGAAAAGGCCGGGTGCTGGTCCCGGCTCTTTATTACTGAAGCATGGAGGGCTATAGAAGTATGAAACAAACGCTAATTAGTTATATACTTTTAGCCCCCAATTAGCGCCTCTACCCCCTGCCAACTGACGTCTTTTACCGCCTCTAAACTGTTGATATATATCTGGGTGGTGGCAATGCTGGAATGGTCGAGGAATTGGCTGACCTCTTCCAAGTCTGCTCCCGACCTTCTTCTCAGCTTGGCAGCGGTATGCCGGAGTGAATGTACTTTTATATGCTCCAGTCCGGCCAGCTTAGCGGCGCGGTCAACTATCTGGTTGATGGTGATGGGGGCGATGGGGCGTTCCTCGGCGGCTTGATGTTGGGTGGCGACGAAGAGGGGGCTGTCGGGGCGCATGGTTTCTAGTCTACCCGCCGCTTTGAGGTAGTTTTGGAGGGCGCTCCACACCGGGGGCGGGATTTCGCGCCAAGCGCTTTTGTGTCCCTTGCCGGTGTAGTGATATTCCAGTTTGCCCGCTTCGCTGCCCGGTCGTATATCTTGCCAGCACAGTCGGGCTATTTCACTTCTTCTTCTTCCGGTGTAGAGGTAGAAAGCCAGTAGGGCGTAATCTCTTAACCCTTTGATGGTGGCGCGGTCGCAAGCTTTTAGCAGGGCCTTGGCTTGTTCGGGGGTTAGTCCTTGGGCATGTTCGTAGGGGTTGACATGGGGGCGCTGTACGGCGCTGGCAGGGTTGAAGCTGTGCAGGTATTGTCCGGGGGTTACCTCATATCTTTGGGCGAAGCGGTAGAAGCTGGAGACGGCTGCCAGTCTAGCTTTGATGGTGGCATTGGCCAGTCCGGCTTGGTGCATCTCACTCGCCCAGCGCTGGCAATCTGAGCCGGTTATCTGAGCGGGGTGTTTGCTCACCGAAGCCATGAACAGGCGCATGTTTGCCTCGTATTCGTTTCTGGTGCGTTTGCTGCCCCGGCGCGCTTCGGCTGCTTCCAGCCACCTTATGGCGGCTTCCGCCCATTTGTCTGCTTCGATTGTTACCAGTAGGTTGTCCATCATTCGCCCCTTCTCTTACCCCACAGCCATTTGTTCCAATAGCGCTCACTCTTTAGGTCTCTTGAGTTTCTTTTTTGGTAGCGGTAATGCTGGAGCGGTGATTTGTATTAGCTGCACTAACCAGTCACGGTCATCCCATTTGTCACCGCTGATAAGCAGACAGGCTTTTGCGCCGGGATACGGTATCCCTTCTACAAATTCACCGATATAGGCTTTTCCGGCAGCAGTAGGTTTGACAAAAAGTTGGTCGTCACAAACCAGCGCCACCATCTTTCCCTCATAAAATATGCCATATTCGCCAAACATCTTTTTGGCATAGACTGTTCCGGCGGCTGCAATTTGTTCGATGATGTAATCAACGGTACTTTGCCGGGATGCCATAGTGATTACTCCTCATTCCTGCTCAGCCCCTATTCTCAAACAGCGGCACTAAAGAAACACTAAAGCCGGGTATTACCTCCCCACCGTCTAGCTCTCCCTGCTCCCCAATAGTCACCACCGGTTGTCCCGGTCGGTACACTTCGGCATTTTGCTGCTTAGGGTTTATGAGCCACACCAGCAACACCCCAGCTTCGATATAGCGTTTGGCTTTGGCGCGGGCTTGGGTGGGATGCTCCCAATCAGAAGATGACCACACTTCGGCTACCATATCTGGACGGGGCGCTGCTCCCAGCGAATCTGCGGGTTTGTTCTCTCTCTTCCAGAAGGCTATATCCGGTGCAGGGGCGTGGTTATCGCTTAACCGCACGTTTACTTCGCCAGTTAGCATTTCCCCGATTTGCTCTTTAGGGTCAAAGTTATAATACGCGACAATAAGGCGGCGGATAATACGCCCGTGATTAATGTGTGTCAGCGGTAGTTTTACCAGCCTCCCCTCCAGCAATTCGTAGCCGTTATCAAATTCCGGTAACTTCTCGAATTCTTCTACACTGTAGAGCCTTTCAGCCCCTGCTCGCATTGCCATACTTCACGTTTCCTCACTACTTGAGCGGCTAATAACTGTTATTCGCCCCTTCTACGCTTGCCCAGTTCGTCCTGAAGGTAAGCTATCGCCAACCGCTTGTAATCGGCTGATAATGTCCGTTTGGCGCGGTTCTGAAGGTATTCTACCCGGCTCTCTATGCTACTGCTTAAAATACCCTCGCCTTGCCATAGCTGGTATTCTACGCTGTTGACCGGCGCTTCGCCTAGCACAGCCTCGAAAGATTGCGGTTTTCGCGGTTTGGGCGGCGGCGCTGATGCCGTAAAGTCGGCGGTACTAAGTGGTTTGGTAATTTCCTCTGGGGGTAGTTCCATGCGTTTAGCGCTGTAAACTCTCAGAACTTTGATGGCGTTTTTGTCCATTCGCTCGAAATAGACCCTAAAGCTTCCGTTCATGATAGCCCACATTTTGATGTATTCAGGGGCGCCTTCCACATTCCGCTTCAACATTGGGTTTTCAGCTAGTTTTTCAATTTCCTTTAGTAGCGTGCCGGATAACCGGGCATAGGTGTCCGATTCGTATTTTCTTACCCAATGCTCAAAAATTTGGCGTAGGTCTTCTTTGGCGCGGTTGGTAAAGTCAACGATAGGCGGCATTATTAGGCGCTTGCCCTTTGGCGCTGGTTAAATTCTTTTTGAGCTAGAATCTCAGCCGCCATGCGTTTAATGTCTTCCATATAGGTGTGTGTGTCTATTAATTTCTCGGCTTCACTTTCGGTGGCAGCCTTCAGCACGCCCTCTAATTCCTCCGAAACGGGATGATAGGCTTCCGCTCCTCCACGTTTTGCTAAAAATGTATCCAACTCGCTTTTTTTAATGAGTTTCTGTCTGCTATCCAATTCGTCTGGAATAGCGGTCAGTTTGCCGGTGTTAATTAACTTTCTTAGGGTTACCAATGTAACCCCTAGATAATCGCACGCCTGTTTTAAGTTCATCAATTCCATAATATGTGCCTCCATACTAAAATGGTATCTATCGGCATATTATGGTATTCTTCGCTATATGTCAATAAATGGCTTGAGGTATAGTAAAGGTTTCTACTCCCACAAAACCTTATTTGGTACAACTGACGGGTTGCAATAAACTAGAATCGCTTGCATAATATTAAAGTCGAGCAGTATGGTGATTAAACTTTTGCTTGTATGCCAGCCATTACTCGGCGTAAACAGCATACAACGCTTCAAAGCATCAATTTGTTGCAGAGCGAGGCTAAACCCATGAGTGATACTCAGACTCCGCCACCTGCCGGCACGGCACAGACGATTGCTTTTCCCAACGGTAATAAAGCGCTCCTGCTGTCAATGACCCCCGGTGATGAACCGGGCAAGGTTCTGGAAGCTTTGAGTCTGAACCCACCTTCAAACGTTATTCTTGTTCTCGGAAATGCCGACCTGGCTATCCCCCAATTGGAATCGCGCCTGTTTCAGTTATTCAGTCGAGGGTTTGCCCGTGTAGTAGCACAACTCTCAGCCGGTAAGTCCGTTACGCTGGTGGATGAAGGTATTGCTTCCACGCTGGTTGATTTGTTGGGCAGAAGTTTCGCCGACCGGAATGTCAAAATCCCTATGCTCGGTATCGCGCCTGAAGGCAGGGCGCTGCTCCCGCCTATTGCTGCCCCACAAGACGGAAAATGGCCGCTCGAACCCAACCATTCCCATTTCGTTCTGGTAAAAGGGGCTAATGCTGGGGATGAGAGTGCCAGCCGGATTAATCTGGTAGCGACTTTATCCGATAAGGCGCAGCCGCTGGCAATTTTGGTGGGCGGAGATGATATAGCCAAACGAGAGATTCTGGCTTGCACCCGGCGCGACTATCCGATTATTGTGGTGAAGGGGAGCGGCGATTTAGCGGACAAGCTGGTCGAGCTGGTCGAGTCCGAACCGGATTTCGTGGAAGACCCTATGCTAGCGGAGATTGTGGCAGACGGTAATTTGCATTTCTTCAACCTAACCGAAACACCGGAAGAGTTCGGACGGCAAATTATGCTCCAGTTAAACTCTTCCAGAGAGAAGATTATCCAAAAAGCCAAAGAACGTTACAAGCTCTACAGCCATAACGCCGAGCGCTTCAAGAACAGGTTTCAGCTATTGCAATTGGCTATCCTGATATTGGGGGTGTTTGGGGCAGGCTTTGCAGTGTTGCAGACTTTCGCCAAACAGGTCAAGTGGGATAGTTGGGTTACCGATACTTTGTATTTTCTGGTATTGGGAGTGCCTGCGATTGTGACGGTATTAATTGCCGGGGCAAATTTCTTCAATATGGGTTCCAAGTGGGTATTGGTCAGAGCGGCTACCGATGCGGTCAAACGCGAGATGTTCCGCTACCGCACTCGCTCCGGTTCTTATAGTCTCAAGAGAGCAAAGAAGGACGGCACTACTCCTGAGATGTATCTCTCAAATATGCTGGAGGCTATTAGTCATAAGTGGCTGGAGAGCGAGGTTACCACTTCCTCCTTGCAAGAACCGGATAAGACGAAGGTGAAGAAGAAAAAGCCGGAGGAGAAAGCCAGCGCCACCGATGATGGGGTTAGCTTCCTCACGCCAGAAGAATACCTAGAGTTCAGGCTGGAGAACCAGCGCATTTATTACCGCAAGAAGGCTAAGGGACTGGACAGGCTGCGCTTCAGGTTGCAATGGGCTATTTTCTTATTTAGTGGAACCAGTACCGTCATAGCGGCAATCAGTAAGGAGTTGCTTATTCCGGTGATAACCGCCTTGGTGGGCGCTATCACTACGTATTTGGAATATATGCAGGTCACTAATACCCTCAAGCAGTATAACCGGGCTGCTCAGAGTTTGGAGAATATCCGGGATTGGTGGGTGGCTTTAACCCCAGACCAGCAGGCGGAACAGGTTAATATTGACAAACTGGTGGATATTACTGAGAACACGCTTCAGTCCGAACAGATTGGGTGGGTGCAACAGATGCAAACTGCGCTATCTGATTTGCAGAAGCACCAAGCCGAGAAGGGGGAGGATAACTCCGATGCTGCCAAAACGGGTAACTCCAGCGCAAACGGGCAACAGAGAGGCAAAGGTTCTTCCGCTCAGGGTGGCAAGCCTGAAACGGTTGGTTCAGAACCTTCCAATGCCTGAGAAAGAGTAGCAAAGAGATTTCAGGAGTGTAAAACCAGCCCATCTCTGGTCAGTTCTAGGAAATTATGACTCTCAAAAAGATTGACCAATAAAGCCAAATTGTGCTGAATTAGGCTTTCCAACACGTTATTAGTCACATTTCCGGTAGAAATGAGCAGCAGCTTATAGGGCTGACGCTGTAGAATGAATGAGTTTACAAAGTCTGAGTCTTTGGTCACAAGGATTGCCTGGTTCTCTAGCGAGAGGCTGTTTAACGCAGCGTCGGTAGTGCGATTGCCTTCAGGCAAATCAAGGGTGTGGATTGCTTGGTGCCCTGCCGCTTTAAGCCAGTACGCCACTCGGCGCGGTAGATGAGCATCAACCAGAAAATTCATGAGATGTCGGTAAAAATGCGTTTGGTGCGACTGAGGTGCGTGGCAAATTCCAGCGCGGCGAGTATATCTTCCCGTTCAAGGTCTGGGTAATCTGACAGGATTTCTTCGTAACTCATCCCGGAACTCAGCAATTCCAGCAATAATTCCACCGGATAACGCAGCCCACGAATACAGGGTTGTCCGTGATTAATCTCAGGATTAATTGTAATCCGCTCTAGCAATAAACTCATCACCACTCCTTAGCGCGCATGGAGCCTGTCTGCTTTTATAACCTTCCAAGGCTTGAGAAAGAGTAAAGGCCCAGCGGGAGCGAATCCAGGCTGCGCCCGTTATTAGATATGTGCCTGGCGTTTGCACGCGCAGACCAGACCCACCGGCGCTATCCTGCCGCCTTCTCCTCGGACGTGAAACCGTAATCGCACGACATTTCTGGAAGCAAGCTCAACCCCTGAAGGTTGCGCCCTCTGAAGGGTAGGCAGGTCATCGGAACACACCACCAACCGAAACCCAATATTGTTGTTATCGTTGTTAGGGTTGTTGTTGTTGCGGTACGCACAGGACGCATTAGCTTCATTGTTGTTGAAAGACCCGCCCCGCAGAACCTTCCCGGTAGCCTGACCGGGCTAATAAACCCAGCAACCCCATTATATCACGAGCCAATAAGCTGACTACCCCTTTTTCGGGCGGCGCTTCGCGCTTTCGGAATTCTCTTTACTCCTTACCCCCTTGACTTTACCCTTTCCCCAGTTCTTTGGGTTAGTTAATTTAGAGAAAAGAGCGCCAGAGGCTCAGAGTTCAGAGAATTCAGAGTTCAGAGTGGCGCATAGCGGAACACACCACCAACCGAAAACCAATAAAGTAGTCATCGCCGTAAGGGTAGTCGTAGTTGCGGAACACACAGGACGCACGAGCTCCATCGTCGAGGCAAGAACCGCCCCGCAGCACTCGATTGTCCCCGCTCTCGTCCACCCCCACTTCCTCCGGCTCTTTGTACTTATTCAAGCACCACTCCCACACGTTCCCACTCATATCCAGCACCCCAAATGGCGATGCCCCATCCGGGAAGCTCCCCACCGCGCTCGTTGCCCCTATCCCCGTTTCATCTGTATTTCCCTTCGTCCCATCAAACTCGTTCCCATAGGGGTACTTCCGCTCGTCAACTCCCCTTGCCGCATACTCCCATTCTGCCTCCGTTGGCAGCCGTATTTCTTCGTTTACCCCTATCTCTCCCGCTGCTCGGTATTTCACCGTCAACCATCGCGTAAACGCCACCGACTGATACCAACTTACATAGTCTCGCGGTCGGTTGTTCTCTTTCATATAGTCCTGGTCTAGCTTCTGCGGCTGATATTCCTCTGGGAAACCCTCCCACCATTCCGCCTGCTCGTATTCTCCACTCTCCGCAAATGTCTGATACTGCCCGTATGTGATTAGGTACTTCGTCATTCGGTAGCTGTACCCCAACTCCATTTCCCGGCGCGGGTTATCTTCCCAGTCATCTGAACCCATCACAAACTTCCCACCTTCCGACGCTCCTATGTCGCACCATTCTAGTTCTGGCAGTTCTACCTCCCGTCCTGCCAATTTATACGGCTTCGTCCCCACCCCTTTGCGCAGGTCTCCCAACAAGCCCAATGCCCGTCCGCACTCCGCTCGTTCCACCGCTCCCAACGCCTGTACCGTTCCCAGCAAAGCTTTCAGCCATTCCACCATCTTTTTTAGGGTGCTTCGGTCATTGCTGCGTTTGGCTTTTTCCAGCCCACAGATTTCCTGCTCCTGCGCTATCGTTGCTGCCAGCCATATTAGCCACCAGCGCAGGTCTTCCCTTTTTTCAGGTATTTCTTCTTCTTCCAACAAATCTGCCAGTAGTAACCAAATCTCACTTTTCTTCTTCGTATCCGCCAGCACATCCCCCACAAAACAGCACACTACTCGCCACGTTTCCGGCTTTTCCAATAGCTGTGCCTGCACCGGCTTGAAGCTATCGCTGTCCCGACATAGCTTCACCAGATGTACCGCCGCTAGATACTCTTGAAAGCTTCGGTGGGCATAGTGAAAGATTTCTTCTTCTCCTCGCTGTCCCGGCGCTACCAGCACCCCTGCGTTTTCGCACAAATATGGGATTAGTTCCGCCGCTACCTCTCGTCCCAATGGTTTGAGATGTTTGTACAACAAGCTTTCATCTATCTCTGCCGCTTGTTCCCTTCCTTCGCTACTCCCCTGCACTGCATATGCCAAGGCTGCCAATCGCCCGTATAAGTCCGCTACGCTTTTATCCCCCAGTATCTCCACCAGTGATGGTGAACCCGGTTTGCTCTTGCCCCACCGTTCCAACAGCAGCAGGATGCTCTCCCGGTACAATGCCCCCTTTCGACTTGGCAACCCGTCTTCTCCACCCTTCAGATACAAGGTTGCCATCAAAGTCACGAACAAGGGGCGGTCTTTCAACTCATCATCTATTTCTTCTAGCTGCTCGTTCAGCGCCTCCGCCTTTGCCTGCGCTTCTTCCTCACTCAAGCCCATTGCTCGATATAGGCGGCTGGCTAATTCTATCCGGTGTTCTTCTTCAAATTCGCTTATTGTCACCGCCTCATAGTCGGGCAAGCTCCAACCCTGATAGGCATAAGGGCGGCTGGCGACGATTACCCGGCTGCCTGCAAAGCGAGTGTGCAAACTCTGCGCCAAGTTGATTATTTGCGTCTGCCGTTCTTTGAGTTTGCCTTCCGGGTAGGGTACTTCGTCCAGCCCGTCCAGTATTAGCAGGGCGTGTCCTTGTTCCAAGTCATATTCAAGCTCAGAGGCATAGGTTTCCAATCCCTCGCCCAATAGCTCCCCTTCGATGTATTTCCATAGGTGTTGGGCGGTTGCCGGTTCGCTTATCTTCGAGGGAAAGTAGGTTGATGCCACAAAGCGGCGCAGTTCAACGTACACCGGCGTTAATGCCCCGTGTGTCCAGTTCTCTAGCGAGTTCAGATTGGCAGCCCGATTCCAGCCCTCAATCCCCGCCCCTGCCAAGCACAATGCCAGATACTTCACGAAGGTGCTTTTCCCGCTGCCCGGCGCTCCCAAGATTACCAACCGGTCACACCCTGCCGCTAAATGCGTCAGGTGCAAATGGGTCTGGTTTTCTTTGACCCCGTTGTTCCAAGGATTATTCCAAGAATATTTCTCATCAGGTTTTGCATGAGGGTTTTCTTCCCGATAGCGTGCTATCTCTTCATCCACTCCCCCGATTAGAACCTCAAAGGGAGAGCGTTCGTAGCCCATTTCCTCCACTCTGGTGCGCTTCGGCGCTTTGTCCTCACCCGGCAACTCGCGTGCAGGCTGGTCACTTCGCGAGAGCCACCAGTCAATCACCCGCCAATCCTTCACCTCTAGGCTGATACTCAAAGCTGTGGGCGAGTCCACGTACACTTTCTCCAGTTCGATGCCACGCTTCTCTGCCTCGTTTACGTGCGCCAAGTTCAGCAGCCCTACCCGCTCTGCCAGCTTTTTCAGGTAGCGCTGGTGCAGGGCGTATTCCTGTGTATTGCGCTCCTTACGACGGTCGTGCCGTGTTACCCGCAAGCCCTGCGCTTCCAGACCCTTCCGCAGCTTCTCCAGATTTTCCTGCCAGCGCGTCACATCCGTGAAATCTTCTAAGTGCTGTTCCCCCGGTAGTCCCAAATCCGCTATTGCGGCGCTGGCGCTCTCCACTTTCTCCAAGATTATTGGGAATATAGGCTTCTTAAATTCCAATGCCTTGCACACTTCGTACCTTATAGGCTCGGACTGACACGCTGCCGGAGAGATACACAGAATTACCCCTTCGCATTGCTCCAATCCTGCGTCAATTCTAGCCTTCCAGCTTGGGTCGCCCAGATGAATGTCCTCCCGGTCGAACCACAGGCGGTAGCCAGTTTCTTTCAACTTCTCCATCAAGGGCGCGACTACGGTTGTTCCCCGTTTGTATGAGATGAAAAGGGTTGGCATAGTTTCTCGTTGTTTTCGATTATTAGCTTTAAAGGTTGAGTTATTACTGATTCCGAGTGTGGCATTCCTGATATACCAAAGGTATCAAAAAAGACGCTTAAAATCAATGAAATCTATGCGCACTGTACCCTCCCCTATCGCCCCTTTGCCCCTGTCAAAATGCTTGTGTGTGCGGATATTCGCACTCACACACGCTCAGTTGGTCTGCGGAGTTGCCACACGCTTAATCCGCTCGCTACGGACACCTACATCAAAGATAATCCACTGGTGAGCAAATGGTTTGCTACTACTTGGGAAACTTACGAGAGATTTCAGGAAAAAGCGGTTCTTCTTCATTTTATGTTGAGGAATTGAAACCTAAATCTTCCATGATGTATAATCCTTCTCAGATAAAAGTCAGATTGAGCCTAATTCCCATTGAGAAATTGAAACAACCGGGACAACATATAGCAGAGTCTCGAATACCTTGTGCCGGCTGATTACGAGTATCAGCAGAAAGAACTAAGTCGAGCTACCAGCTTGGAACTGGCGGTCAGGAAGGAGATACGCGCCGAAGCGGAATTGCATCGGGGTATCTGTCTGCACCGTAACTACTGCCCCTTCGCATCTGACTGTCCTGAACTGGTAGCGTACAAAAAGACACAGACAATTCAACGACAGGGGTTAGCACCACCGCCCAAAACTGCCCTGCCAATACCAACCCATATTCCTGAGCAACCTTACGCCGAGGTGTGATATGCAGAGCGAAGCGAGAGCCTTCCCCACACTTAAAGAGGCTATCCGTGTCGCTACCACCGAACACAGTATTGACTACTACCACAAGAACCGGATATTCGTCGCCGTTCATCGCGTGCCGGGCAAAAGCACTTGGATGATGATGACCTTTAGCTTCGGTGACCCACCCGTTGTAACCGACGAGCAGTACGAGCATTATGAACCGGTGTGGGAGGTCGTCGCATACTTTCACCGTGACCGCTGGACATGGACATGCCTATTTCCAAACGAAGATATGGGGGAGCTACCAAAATGATTGGCGTAATGCTGAAGAAGAAATTCGATACGATTGGAGCCGCTATCTACGCCGGTCAGCACCGTTACAACACCAAGATGAACCGTCACCACAAGATGCGCATTGCCGTTCGATGTGTAGAAGGGCAGTGGGAGGTAGACCCTGTACCATCTTTCATGTATTTCGAAGAAGGGCATATGGGCTGGCGCATCGTATCCCACAATGACGGGGAGGAATGGCATCAGGACACCGAGTACATCAAGCGCCTTGAAGGTTAGATTGAGCCTAATTCCGATTGAGGAAGGAAACTCAATAAAGACAAGTTTGGGTCATTTACCGCAGCCGGGAAGAAGTGGTTCTTCTTCATTTTATGTGGTAGCCTTTCAGAACCAAGCTTCTCTTGAGTCTACAGATTTGATTAACAGCTTTAGTCTGACATTCGTACCGCATAAATTGGCGATGAACCGCTTTTCCCCGAAATCTCGTAAGTTCCCCACCGTTGGCATCCTGAGAATGACCGAAAGGTTTTGAAATCCCAAGAAAATAACCCCTTGACGATTAATAATGTGCTTGTATAATTTGTATATCAAATGATATACATTAGATATTGTTAGAAATACAAAAGACAGCGTTAAGATATATAATCGCTATTCCACATTATAGGAGATTTCTACATGATTCTGACCGTTGGCAACACAAAAGGTGGTGTAGGAAAATCCACACTAGCTGTCAATCTTGCTGTAGCGCGTGCCGCTGCTGGCTATGATGTTCTACTGGTAGATGGAGACGAGCAGGCTACAGCAACCATTTTCAGCGATACCCGCGCCGAGGAACTGGGCAGCACTGGTTATACCGTTGCCAGCTTGCGCGGTAAAGCATTGCGCGACCAGGTGCAGAAATTCGCTCCCAAGTATGACGACATCATTATAGATGTGGGAGGACGTGATACCGGCAGCTTACGAGCAGCCCTAACCGTTTCTGATATTCTCCTTATTCCTATCAGACCACGCAGCCCGGATTTATGGGCACTTGATGATATTACTCCGCTAATAGAAGAAGCCCGACTACCTAATCCTAACTTACGTGCCCTCGTTGTTATCAACGCAGCAGACGCACGCGGAAAGGACAACAAGGAAACCGCCAAAGTGGTTCAAAAGCGGGAAGCGGTCGAGTTGCTAAACCTCACCATAGGAAACCGCAAGGTGTTTTCTGATGCTCTCAGTTATGGTCGAGCTGTGACGGAATATAAGCCAAGTGACACCCAAGCCATCGAAGAATTACAACGCCTGATTGAGCTTTTATACATCAAAGAAAATGCAAAGGTTTAATTTACAAAAGTAATCTAATGTATATCAAATGATATACATAATTATGCTAAGCGATATACAAACGCAATCTTTAAGAATGGAGTGGAAACAATGGCAATCCGAGAAAGAACTCCCAGTAATCAGAATAAAACCACCCAGCAAGATGAAGAAAAACGCGCCAAGCTGGCAGATGCTTTTATTTCCAATGCAGGTAATACCCCAGCAGCAGAGGAAGAGGAAGAAGGTCGCACGCCGGTACTTGTACGCTACAATAAACAGATTTTGAAAAAGATAGATGCAGCCGCCAAACGGCGTGGACTTAGCCGTAGCGCGTGGATACAATACGCTGCCAGTCGTATGTTGGATATGGAAGAAAAAGACCTATGACCCCAGTGCAACGCGGGAAATAACGGATGCAAGCTGAGGGATAACAGGTAGCCCGTGTAAGCTACCTGTTACTATCTGGGGGTTATGCAAAAACCCCCAATGTAATTGATTATACCCCACCACTTCAGTAAGGAAAGCCCACTGTAATAAAGTTGACAACAATAGCATAGAACTATTACAATGATATTGTTATCATATCTATTCAATACTGTTTTAATATAAGGATAATATCATGATACTGACCGTTGGTAATACCAAAGGTGGGGTAGGTAAAACTACTCTTGCCGTGAATATCGCTATTGCCAGAGCGTTGGCCGGTAGTGATGTGCTGCTGGTGGATGGCGATGAGCAAGGCACTTCCGTAGCTTTCACCGAACTACGCACCGAGAAGCTGGGCGAGCCGGGTTATACCGCAGTGAGCCTTCAAGGGGGAGCTATACGCACCCAAGTGCGCCAGCTTGCCAGCAAATATGACGACATTGTGATTGATGTGGGTGGCAGGGATACCGGTAGTATCCGAGCGGCTCTGCTGGTTACTCACAAGTTGCTAGTACCAGTGCAACCTCGTTCCTTTGATTTGTGGGCAATGTACCAAGTTGCCGAACTGGTGAAGGAAGCCCGTGAATTGAATACCGATTTGGCAGCTCTAGCGCTTTTGAATATTGCCGACTCACAAGGGCGTGATAACGAGGAAGCACTGGAGGCAGTCCGAGAGATTGAAGGGCTGCAAATGCTGGGTGTGACTATTGGCAGGCGCAAGGCTTTCCCAAACGCTGCTGCGGCTGGTCGTTCTGTACTGGAGCAATCTCCAAAGGATGCGAAGGCGGTAGAGGAACTACAGGCTGTTATAAGGGCAATTTACAATTAAAACAATATCATAGTGATAGCTTATAAATATCATAATAATTGTGGAGTAATAGCATATGGCAATTGCGAAAAGACCGGGAGCTGGCAGCAAAGTTACAAGCAAAGAACTGGCAGAGGAAGAATTTATAGGGGGTTCAGGAAAGCCGAAGAAGGAAGCCAGAGCCAAGAAGGTAGGGTTTATGGTCTATTTCGACCCAGAAGTATTGGAGCGGGTCGACGCTGAGGCGAGGCGTTCTGGTTTGAGCCGTAGTAGTTGGGTACAACATACTGCGATAAAGGCGCTGGAAGAGTAACTATTACAAACCATTATCCTGATTCGCAAACTCGTCAATACTTTTCACTGGCATTCGCTGAGCCTTTGTCTCAATTAACTCATTGTGTTTCTTGATAGCAGGTTCTATGATGGCTTTTTCTAGATTAGCAATGAGCTTTTCCTGTGTATCGTACTCTATAACATCTAGTATCCAGCGATATTTATTTTGTAAGTCAGCGAGCATCGCAAAAGGCTTTTCTTGTCTGCCTTGCTCATCGTAACCCTTTTGGATGATAGGAGCGAAGGGTATCATATAATCCGGTACCAGTGCTTGTAACTCAAGAGGCGTAGATTTTGGGTTGGTTATATCCGCGATAATGAAGCGGCACATTCCCGCCAGAGTTTTGATAGTCTCAGTGAAGTCTCTGTCGGTGGGGCGTTCGAAATCGAATACTATTGGTAGAAAACCAAGTCTGGTAAGCTTTTCCCGAAGCGCATTTAACACAGCTTTTCTCTCAGGCAGATTAAATCTACCTAGTATCAACACTGCTTTTTTACCTATAGTGTTAATAACATCGCGGATTTTTTCGTTATTGAGCATCAGGTAAATGAATTGAGCTACTTCTAGTCCGTCAACAGTAATAATTGGCTCGTTGTGCTTGCTAATAATAAGCCCTGATTGTTCTGCACCTGAAAGTTTTACATCCCAGCAGTTTACACCATAAATTTTACATCCAGTTAGAGTTGCGTTTTCTAGATTTGTTCCTACTAAATCACAACTCTGTAGGTCAGCACCGCTCAGGATAGCACCGCTCAAGTTAGCCCATTCTAAGCTAGCACCGCTCAGGATAGCACCGCTCAAGTTAGCGCCACGCAGGTTAACAAAGTTCAGGTTAGCACTGCTCAGGTTAGCACCGCTCAAGTTAGCATCACGTAGGTCAGCCCCGCGCAAGTTAGCATTTCCCAAATAAGCACCAATTAGGATAGCACCGCTCAGGTTTGTATCCATGCTCAGGTCAGCATAGCTCAGGCTAGCCCTGCGCAGGTCTGCATCTCTCAGGTCTGCACCGCTCAGGTCTGCCAAACTCAGGACAGCACCGCTCAGGTCTGCCAAACTCAGGACAGCACCGCTCAGGTCTGCATCTCTGAGGTCTGTATTTCTCAAGGCAGACCCTTCTAGGTCAGCTCCACTCAGGATGGCTTTTCTCAGGCTAGCCCTGCTCAGGATAGCCTTTCTCAGGTCAGGTCGAATATCTCGTTTTTCTTCTCTCCACTTATTCCAAGTTTCAACGCCTTGCTTTAAGATGCTTAGATGTTCTTCGTTCGCCATATTCCCCTACCTGCTAAGAACTAAAGCTACAACAAATAGTCACTAATATCGGAATAAACAACGCGATTCCAATAAAGCAGAGGAACTATTACACAAAACGCTATATTGCATTAGCCTATGGCTATCTGACCACTAGCGCCACCAAGGCAGCCACCAGCGCCAGAAATAGCACAGTTGCTATAAGTATTGCTATCCAACGATTAGTGCGTCTTAAATCCCCTTGCAAACTGGCTTTGTCATTCTCTAATGTGGCTATTCTCTTTTCCACCTGCTGGAGTTGTCCGGTTAATTGTCCTATCTCTTGGCGGTCCGTAGCCCGCCCTTCTTGGAGTCCATCAATACGGACTAACAAACCCTCTCGTTCTTCCTCTAGTTTTGTAATAGCTGCTCGCTGCCCTTCGATTACCGCCACTATCGCGCTTTGATTACCATTGTTATTGTTAGGGTTATCGGAGTTTGTTAGACCTCCAGCGCTGGCAATCTGTAGCACTTCCCACATTTCCACCGTCCAAGTTTGCTGATTACGAATAATGTCGGAGCGGACTGTAGTCAGCTTTCCAGCCTTATTCCAATTCCTGATGCTATTCGGATGAATACCAGCTTCCTTTGCGGCTTCTGTGAAAGTCAATCGGCGCATATCCATAACTCATACACCTTGTTTTACCATGTTGTGGTAGTGAAAATGGCAAAAAACCATGGAACTGTGCTATACTAAAATTTAAGGGCAGTGCTTTGGACACTACCCCACAGCCCGGAAAGAGTCACCAAACCGGGCATAGGTTCATTTTAGCAGAAAAGAGTCACTATATGTTTGAAATCACCGCTATTTTGCTGAGCCTACCCCTTGTTTTGGCTGCTGGAGCCGGATTGATATTCCTCATGGACTACACCCGACAACAAGCCCATATTCGCGCTAAGGATATGCTAAAGACACAAGCCGAGGTCTATACCCTTGCAAGGGATGCTTTAGGCAATCTACCCGGCATATACCTGCCAGAGGAGAAGCGAATCTTAACCGCACCGGCTGGCAACTCAGCGCCACAGTACCCTGCACTCACGCACTATGCGCCACACACCACCACCACCCTGAACGGCAAGCCTTTGAATGTGGGGGGAGCTGGAGCAGACCAGCGTTCAATACAAATCAATAGCTGGTTGAAGCCTGCTACCCATCCGGCAGAGGGCGAACCACCCGAAGCCGATACAGAAGAAGGAAATTTCAACTTTGAGGAATCGGCACAACTACAGCAACCAGCATCAGTATTGCCATCACCGGAGCCAGAACCGACACCCGAAGTAGCAGCAAAGCACCTGTTAAACACCGGGCTAAGTCTTATGCAGGTGTCCGCAGCGACCGGATTAAGCGTGTGGCAGGTCCGCAAGGCTAAAGCAGAATTGAGCGTGAGTGACCTTGTGTGAGTGTGTGTGTGCGGTATTTAGGGGCTTTCTGGAGACATATGGGCGATAGGGGAGGGGCTTCTGTACAAATACCCTCCATGTAGCACTCTCCCCGAAAACCTACCTACTCCCAAAGAGAGTATCAAGCAGTTACAGGCGAAAGAGGAAAAGCGGCGGAGGCGGGGTTCTCAATTGTCGCTGTTCGAAGAATAATCGAAATGCACATTACAACCGCTAGCCTCATTTTCTGGAATTATTCTTTTCAATAATTCTTGAATTCCAGAAAACAATAATTCTTTATTTGTTTATTTCAAGAATTCTTGAATTTTATTATCTAGAAATTTAGAAGGCTTTTAGCAGACAAAATATTGGCAGAATACTTGCTCGGTTTCCCTATTGACAGGTTAAGAGACATGTCTTTATACTGGTGATAATAGTGTCTATTTACGACTAAGAAAGGGATTATGGATAAGCTTCTCACCACCGAGCAGGTTGCAGAACGTCTTAATGTGCATGTTAACACAGTATTGCGCTTTATAAAAGATGGCAAGCTGCCAGCCGCAAGAGTTGGCAAAGAGTACCGAATTAAAGAAAGGGTCTTATTAGCCTTTATTGGGGACGGTCCAGCGCCACATACCGGTGCTTTGGTGATAGCAGTTGCAAACCAGAAGGGTGGCGCAACCAAAACCACCACATCGGTCAACTTAGCGGCAAGTCTGGGTAAAGAGGGCAAGAAGACGCTATTGGTGGACCTTGACCCGCAAGGTGGCTGTGCCGTCAGTTTAGGGTTGGATACTTCCGAGCTTAACCTGACCATCTACGATGTGCTGGTAAAAAGAGACCTTGATATTTCCAAAATAATAATGGAAACAGACTACCGCTTTGAATTGGCTCCATCTAATATTGACCTAGCCGGAGCGGAAGTAGAGCTTATGCAAATTCTTTCAAGGGAAGGAATCTTAAAGCGTCGGATGGAATCCATTCGGAACAGCTACGATTACATCATTATTGACTGTCCTCCTAGCCTAGGTATTCTAACCGTTAATGCGCTCACCGCTGCCGATACCGTGCTTATTCCAGTAGCTTGTGAATATATGGCGCTACGGGGGCTTAAAATGCTGTTTGACACCATCTCAAACGTCCGGGCAGCTACCAACCCGAACCTGAATATCACCGGCATACTTGCCACTAAATATGATGCCCGCACCCTAAATAGTCGAGAGATACTCGAATACTTACAGGCATTGTGCAAGCGAGAAAACATTCGGATGTTTGAGCCAGTGGTCAATTCATCAGTCCGTTTCATTGAATCACCCAGATATGCCAAGCCATTAGTCAACATGCACCCTGAACTAGATGGCGCGAAAGCTTACCAGTTGGTAGCACAGGAAATAATAAATGGCTAATAAGCGACCACCGGTAATATTTAATGAGTTAGAGAAACCAAAAGGCAAGAACGCCATTTTGCGCTCTCCTGCAGAAATCGCCGCAGATAACGAACTCATAGATGAAGGCTTCGAGACGGTTCAAGATTTCAAGAATTCCATAAATCAAGAAAACAAGATTTCTGGAAATCAAGAAAATGCTGCTAGGAAAGCTGAGCAGGAAAAGGCTGCTATCCGAGCGTCTTATCCGAAAGCGACTTACAGATTAAGCCCGGAAGCTGTAGAAGCTATAGAAGACATTAAACGCATCATACGCCGCAAGTATAAGGGGAAAATTCTTCTTGAAGAAGTGGTAGAAGAGGCTGTTTTAGCCGCTTATCGAGATTTAACCGAAAACGGAGATTCAAGTTTTCTGGTTAACAAGTTTTCTGGAAATCAAGAAAACAAGATTTCTTGAATTCTTGTTGCCCAGAATTCTGGGTGACGCTATTTTCTATATCTATAGGATGTAAACGAAAGAAACAAAAAAAGTCGGTCAGTGACCGGACTCTAAAAACTCTATAAAAACAGAAAATCCCCTCCACGCCTGCAAGCACTGGGGATTTCCAAACAAGTCATAGCCCTCACAGGGAGAACTTTATTTTCTTTCTAATGCTTTTCACATTAGTGACATTAGGAGGATAGCATAAGGGGTTCTCCAATGTCAAGAGCTAAGGAGAATTTTTTATGCCTTTTTCACAGAAAATACAGGCTCAGTCTGACGCTGAGGATACTTTTGAACCGACCTCTTCTCAATCAGAACACTTTGTACAAATTCCGGTCAATATAATTGCGAACCCGAATATCACTCCGGCAGCTCTCAAGCTTTATTTGGTGCTGATGGCTTACTGCGGCGCTAAATCCTGTGCATGGCCCTCTCAGGCTCGTCTGGCGGAGGAAATGCACATCACTGAAAGACGGGTACGCGACCTGTTGAAAGAACTAACAGACGAAGGGCTGATAACGGTGGCACATCACACCGGCGCTACCAACACCTATTACGTGGATAAGCATAGGGTGAAGAAGCAACCACTAAGGGTTGTACAACCGGAAATATATTTCCGGGGTGAGGAAGAAAAATGCCGGGGGGATAGGAAATATACTTCCGCTGATATATATGATTTAAAACATGTGTGTGAAGAGCCACTTTCTGAAATCGCTTTTAGCGAAATCGAAGACACTCAACCAGAGTATGCCACTCCTTTACCGGAAGTTTCGTTTCCTGACCCCACAGAGGAAACGAGTGAGATTAGAGCTTTATTGGCACCCTCCGGTTTGTCAGAAAGCCTTATCCAAGAGTTAGCAGTATTCGTGACCAGCAAGAATCGGGGTGTTGAGTATGTCAGGCGCATAGTACAGGCAAGCCAAGTATCCGGTATCCACAACCCCCCCGGTTATATTCGCTATATGCTGCTGAACGAGGCTGAGCCGATGCCCGCAAAGGAGAGCAAGCCGGTCAAAGAGAGCCTAGCGCGTAAGAGCCAATCTAAGAGTCCAACGGCTATAGATTTTTCCAAGTACACCACCGGCAAATACGCCTACCTGACGAGGGCAAGGGTTACGGAAACGCCGTTGCTAGGAGAGGACAGAGGGCAGTTTGTACCGGAAACGCATGGTTACGCACCACAGCTTTAGTTTACTTTGCTGGCAAGCTGATAAAGGCGTTTGGAGTAGTAGAAAAGACTTTGAGCTTGCGCTATAATTAAACCGCAGTTGCGTTACAGCTAAACTTCATGCTGGAGAATGTTAATGCCAGAAAACCCACCTCTTTTCAGAGTATTTGTATCCTCACCCGGAGATGTGCCGGAAGAACGACAGGCTGTACTGGAAGTAGTGGAGGGTCTGCCCAACCGTCCCCTTTTACGTGAAAAGGTGAACTTTCGAGTGGTGGCATGGGACAAGCCAGGAGCTGGTACGGCTATGCCTGCCAATATGTCTCCACAGGAAGCGATTAACGCCGGGCTACCCAAACCCTCTGAATGCGACATTGTGGTGGTAATTCTGTGGTCGCGAATGGGAACGCCTTATAAGCATAACGATGGGGTGGATTACCTCTCCGGCACTCATTACGAACTGCTAGATGCCCTAAGCAACCCCCAGACCTTTACACTAATCTACCGCCGTGACGAGAAAAAGCTATTTGAGGCTGACGATGATGAAGGCATAGCGCAATACAAGAAGGTACAAAACTTCTTCGACAGTGAATTGTTCAAAAATCCCGCCATCAGACAAATTCGGCGCAGCGTGAAAAAATACGCCAGCCCTGCTAAGTTCAAAAAAGAATTTGAGACCGACCTAGAAGACATCGTAAAACGCTTGTTGGAGCGTCCGCCTGAGCGTCCGGTTGCGCCTGTTATAAAGCCGAATGAGCCTGTCATCACCACTAAAAAGTGGGAAGGTTCGCCCTTTCCCGGCTTACGCGCTTTCCGGCGAGCCGATACCCCCATCTTCTTCGGACGTGAGACGGAAACCGATGCACTGGTCAAGCGGGTAAAAGAGAGCCGCTTCGTGGCAGTGGTGGGCGCATCGGGCAGCGGCAAATCATCGTTGGTGGGAGCAGGCTTGTTGCCTCGCTTAGCCGCGAACGCTATCAGTGATGCCGATACCGGAAGTAAGGACTGGTTGCTGCCCGATTATGAGCAGGGCAAGGGTTGGAACGGGTTGCGCTTTACACCCGGAGAGCTGGGCAATGACCCCTTTCTGGCGCTGGCGGTGAAGCTTGCCCCGCTGTTGGACGAAGAGCCTCACCCGTTGGCGCAGAAGTTAGTGCAATCGCCACAGGAAGCTGTAAAGCAGTTGCTACGGGTGCTGGCGGATAAGCCGGAATGGGCGGAGATATTGCTGTTCATTGACCAGTTCGAGGAACTGTTTGCTCCGACACAGAAAGATTCGGTGGAACCCTTTGCCCGGATGTTAAGCGCCTTGGCTGAGCAGCCTCGCTTACGGGTGGTGGTTACAATACGCCATGACTTTGTGCATCGCGCCGTTGAAAACCCCCTGCTGGCGGAGTTACTCAATCAGGGTACATTTTATCTCTCTGCGCCCACCCATGCTGCTTTGTCTCTGATGATTGAGCGTCCGGCGGAAATAGCCGCGCTGGAATTTGCGCCCGGACTACGCGCCGATATATTGCATGATATGGGCAGCGATGCGGGTTCGTTGGCGTTGCTGGCGTACCTGCTGGACGAACTGTATAAGGTTGCAGACACCCGACACGACCGTTGCCTGACTTATGCGGATTACAACGCGCTGGGTGGAGTAAAGGGCGCAATCGGCAGGCGAGCGGAGCAGACTTTCGAGAAGTTGCCGGGCCAGGAAGAAGCCAAAAAGCAGTTGCTGGGTCAGGTCTTCCGGGAACTGGTGGAGGTGGATGAGCGCGGCACTGCCACCCGCCAACGCGCCGGGTATGACCGTTTTGGGGCAGAGGAAATGGCGCTGGTAGAGGCATTTACCAAAGCACGATTGCTGGTAATGGACAAAGCGCAGGTGGAAGTAGCGCACGAAGAGTTGTTCCGAAGCTGGGAGCAGTTGAAAAAATGGATAGAGGATTATCGGGATGATTTGCTACTGCGGCGGCAGGTGCAGAACGGAGCGGCGGAGTGGGCAAGGCGGGGCAAACCCGACTCGTGGTTGTGGCTGAACGAACGGCTAGAGCCAGTGTATGCGATGCAGAAACGGTTGGAGTGGACCCCGGAAGCAACCGAGCTTGCCTTCATCGAGCCGGAACAGGCGCGACTTTTGCGGGAAAAAGACAAGCTGACTACCACACACGACCGCCGAGATGAGATTGGGCGGCGGTTGGGGGTTATAGGCGACACGCGGCAGGGAGTGGGTGTGCGGGAAGATGGCACACCCGCTATAGTGTGGCTGCCCGTTGCGCCGGGTGGGGAAGTGAAAATAGAATACAAAAAAGAAAGTTTCAAGGTAGAACCTTTCTATATTGCTCAATACCAAGTAACCTATGCTCAGTACAGGGCTTTCGTACAAGCACCGGGCGGATATCAGAACCCGGAGTGGTGGCAGGGCTTTCCGAAGAAATACCAGCCTCAAGAGTTACGCAACCAAAGTACCCGCTTGACGAACTACCCACGCGATACTATTTCGTGGTATCAGAGCGTGGCGTTTACGCGCTGGGTGAATAGTCGTCTGCGCGGTCTGGAATTGGCACAACCGGGCGGTGGGAGCAAGCCTTTAGTGGTGGGAGGAAACGCGCAGATACGGCTGCCGACCGAGTGGGAGTGGCAGTGGGCAGCGCAAGGTGGCGAGGAAGAACGCAAATACCCGTGGGGTGGGTGGCAAGAGGGTTACGCTAATACCGAGGGAGCGGGCTTGAACCGAGTAACGGCAGTGGGAATGTATCCGCAGGGAGCGGCGAAATGCGGGGCGTTAGATATGAGCGGGAACTTGCGCGAGTGGTGCTTGAACAAGTACCAGAAGCCGGAGGAAGTGGCGGTGGACGATAGTGACGACTCTCGAGTGGTGCGAGGTGGCTCTTTCGGCAGCACTCTTGCCCTTGCGTCCTGTGTGTACCGCGGTAGCAGCGGCGCGGACAGCGGTCTCAGCGGTTTCGGTTTTCGGGTGGTGTTGTGTGAAACTAGCTCATATGATGCTTTACACATTCCTTCAGTACTATTTGCCGAATAACTGAGCTAAAAACAATTTTATTAGCCTCAAAAACATGCTATTTTCGGCAAACGCTGGTGAAGATATATGTAAAGTATGTTGTGAGCTAGTCTGATGTTGTGTAGGCGGTACTCTGAAATCTCTGAATTCTGAGCCTCTGGCGTTCTTGCAGGAGCGGCTTGGCTAAGGCGAAATGGAAAAGGCTTTGAGCGTGCGCTATAATTAAACCGCAGTTGCGTTACCACTAAACTTTACATTGGAGAAGGTTGATGCCAGAAAAGTTACCACCACCACCTCTTTTCAGAGTGTTCGTATCCTCACCCGGCGATGTGCCAGAAGAACGACAAGCTGTGCTGGAAGTGCTGGAATGGCTGCTGAACCGCCCTGTGTTCCGTGAAAAACTGAGTTTCCGTCCGGTGGCATGGGACAAGCCGGGTGCAGGTGTGCCGATGGATGCCAGAATGACTCCGCAAGAAGCGATTGACGCTGGGCTACCCAAACCCTCTGAATGTGACATTGTGGTGGTGATATTGTGGTCGAGGATGGGTACCCCTTTTAGTTATAAAGGAGTAGATTATCTTTCCGGTACTCATTACGAACTGCTGAACGCGCTGAACAATCCCCAGACCTACCCACTCATCTATCGCCGCACCGAGAAAAAGCTGTTTGATTCTGACGATGATGAAGGTATCGCCCAAGATAAGAAGGTAAAGAGTTTTTTCAAGAGCGACCTGTTCTATGATTCCGCTACCGGACAAATCCGGCGCGGGGTCAACAAATACAAGAGTCCTGCCGACTTCAAGAAACAATTTGAAACCGACCTCGAAAGTACCGTGCTGAAACTGCTGGAACGTCAGGCTGCTCAGCCACTGTCAATTCTATCCCCAAATCTTGCACCTGAAACGCAGATTATAGCCACTAAGAAGTGGGAAGGCTCGCCCTTTCCGGGACTACGTTCCTTCAAGAGAACCGATGCGCCCATCTTCTTCGGGCGAGAAGCGGAAACCGATGCGTTGGTGCGGAAGGTGGTGGAGAGCCGCTTTGTAGCGGTGGTGGGGGCATCTGGGAGTGGGAAATCATCGCTGGTGGGGGCAGGGCTATTGCCACGACTGGAAACGAACGCTATTCCGGGTAGCAAGGACTGGCGGGTGGTGCAGTTCACGCCGGGAAAAGAGCCGTTTGATGCTTTATTCGATGGCATCAACAAGAGCTTTGCGCCCTTGCCCAAGGACAAGCAAGCCTTCGTGGAAGAAATAACCCGCAATCCGGCAACGTTAGGTAAGCTGCTCAATACCGCACTGGAGAGCGCCAAAGCACCGGAATGGGCGGAAGTGCTGCTGTTCATAGACCAATTCGAGGAATTGTTTACGCTGTCACAGAAAGATACGATTGAACCTTTTATTCAGATGCTAAGCGAATTGGCGGAGCATCCCAGCATGCGGGTGTTGGTAACAATAAGGCACGACTTTGTACATCGCGCCATCGAAAATCCCATACTGGCTGAACTGTTGAACAAGGGTACTTTCTACCTGTCTGCGCCAAATCCGGGTGCATTGTTGCAGATGATAGAACGCCCGGCGGAAATGGCGACTCTGGAATTTGAACGAGGACTACCCTCACTGATTTTACGAGACACCGGGAGT
This sequence comes from Candidatus Chlorohelix allophototropha, assembly GCF_030389965.1. NCBI lineage: Bacteria > Bacillati > Chloroflexota > Chloroflexia > Candidatus Chloroheliales > Candidatus Chloroheliaceae > Candidatus Chlorohelix > Candidatus Chlorohelix allophototropha. Next base: position 21,258 of record NZ_CP128403.1, on the reverse strand, counting down.
GAGGCAGGCTCGCTGGCATTGTTGGCATATCTTTTGGATGAGTTGTACAAGATAGCGATGACGCGAGGGGACAACCGCCTGACCTATGCGGATTACGAGGCGTTAGGAAAGGTAGAAGGGGCAATTGGGAAGAGGGCAGAGCAAGTTTTCGAGAAGCTACCGGGCGAGGAAGCGGGAAAAACACGGTTGTTGGGGCAGGTATTCCGGGAACTGGTGACAGTGGAAGAAGTGAAAGGACAGTTTGCGGCAACGCGGCAGCGGGTACGGCACGACTGTTTTGGGGCAGAGGAATTGGCGCTGGTGGAGGCTTTTACGCAGGCGCGGTTGCTGGTGAAGGACGAAACTCAGGTTGAGGTAGCGCACGAGACTTTGTTCAGGAGTTGGGGGCGGTTGCAGAAATGGATAGAGGAATACCAAGATGACCTGATTCTGAGGCGGCAGGTGCAGAACGGAGCGGCAGACTGGGTGTGGCAGGGCAAACCGGAGGCGTGGCGCTGGTCACAGGAGCGGTTGTTGATGGTATATGCGATGCAGGAACGGTTGAAATGGAAACCTAACCCGCTCGAAGAAGATTTCATTGAGCCTGAGCAGGAGCGATTGCTGCGAGAAACAAATCTGTTGCGAACCAGCCATCTGCGCCGGGATGAGATAGGGCGAAGATTGAGTGTAATCGGGGACACGCGGAGGGGGATAGGAGTGCGAGAAGACGGCACGCCGGAGATAGCGTGGATGGCGGTAGCGCCGGGCGGGAAGCTGGAAATAGAGAAGGAGAGTTTCAAGGTAGCGCCGTTTTACATCGGGCAATACCAGATAACCTATGCCCAGTATGAGGCGTTTGTGAAAGCGGCGGACGGCTACCAGAACCGGGAGTGGTGGCAAGGCTTTCCCAAGGATTACCAGCTGGATGAACCGCGCACCAAAGCGTGGAACAACCCGCGCGATACTATCTCGTGGTATCAGAGCGTAGCATATGGGCGGTGGTTGAATAAGCGGTATAGGGGCTGGCAATTTCCGGATGTGGGCGATTCTCAGGGCAAGCTTTTAGTAGTAGGTGAAAACGCGCAGATACGGCTGCCTACGGAATGGGAATGGCAGTGGGCGGCGCAGGGGGGCGCGGAAGCGCGGGAGTACCCATGGGGCGAGGAGTGGCGAGAAGGCTATGCCAATACCGCAGAGGCGGGGCTGAACCGGGCGGTGGGCGTGGGCATGTACCCGCAAGGGGCGGCGAAATGCGGGGCGTTGGATATGAGCGGAAACTTGTGGGAGTGGTGCTTGAACAAGTATGGGAAGCCTTCGGAAGTGGTGGTGGATGGTAGCGGAGATAGTCGAGTGCTGCGGGGCGGGTCTTTCAACTCCAATGTAGCTATTGCGTCCTGTGTGTTCCGCGTCAACTTCAACCCTGTCAACGATTACGACTATTTTGGTTTTCGGGTGGTGGTGTCGTCCTCTATGCGCCCCTCTGAACTCTGAATCCTCTGAACTCTGAGTCTCTGGCGCTCTTTCCTCTAAATTAACTAACCCAAAGAACTAGGGGTAGGGAAAGGTCAAAGGGGTAAGGAGTAAAGAGAATTCCGAAAGCGCGAAGCGCCGCTCCAAAAAGAGGTAGTCAGCTTATTGGCGCGTGGTATAAAAGCCACTAAATTCTCTCAACTGTGTACGAAAAGCCCTTCCGGTAGCTGCGTAGTACAATACCGCCAGCATGGCGGTATTTGGAGGTATTATCATTACACAAGGTTATGCAATCTGGGCTGATTGGGGGTAAATCCAAGACTCTTGACAAGCGAAATGTCAGGCTGTAAAGTACCACTGAGCAAATAGAACAAAAGTAGCGTGGCACGCAGATGCTAGTAACATCGGCGCACCACTAACCCATTCCTGGTTCTGGCAGGATAGGGCTGTCGCGATTTTATCACACCACGTTCTGTTTTTCACAGAGCGTAACTCCTCTTCCGGCAGCTTATCCTGATATTATTCAAAGTTTTGAGTGGTATCCCATAGCCCTTGTGGCTATTGGAGTATTACCCATGGCTCTGGATACTCTTGGGTAACTGCTTTTTCTGTTTCTGCCACAGTTCGTTAGCCTACCCTATGACCGGATAGTATCCGTTCCAACGGGCGCTACCAGTCAAGGGTGGGTTTCTTAAGTTTGCCTGGGACAAAAAAGACTTTAGCAAAAACTTCACAAGTAACAGAGGAGAGAAACAGATGCCCGAAAGAATTAGATTTAAGAACCCGAAGACTTTTAGCACGCTACTGCGTATCGTGAGTAGCTATGAACCCGAAACCTATAAGAATGAGACGGATTATAACGAGCTAATGTATATGGTGAATAATCATTACAAAATTGGTCATGTTACGCCTGTAAAAAACGGTTTTGTACTTGATAGATTAGATTTTTTTCAAGTTTCTAAAGTAACACGTACGATAGAACTTACGGGTATGTTTAAGGTCAACGAAGTTACAGGCTATGAGGATGGCATGAGAATAACTTTTGAAACTTTTGAAAAGGTTAGAAAGGTTGAATATACTGTTGAGCTTAGCGTTAAGCAGTTTCTCACCTTGTGGCATCAAGCTATACAGATGCACTTTGATGAATTTGAAGAGGACGAGTGAGGCCACAAAGCGAATTGGGGCGGTTAAATAGAATAATAGCAATTGTGCTGCCTCTGGCGTTGTGGGCTGTCTTAGAGGCTTTAGTGGGCAGATGAAATGTTCTTCGATGTGGGAATTAAGGACGAAAGTGCAAAAGCACGCTGTGACGTGGCCTAGTGTGCAAAGTAATCCTATGTTCTAAACCTTCTTGAAAGCCGCTTCCGGGCTGATAGGCACACGCTGCTTCTTCGGCGCAGGCGGCACACTTTTATCCTCGGCAGAGGGAGGGGAATTGGATTCACTAAGTTCTGGAGGTGGGAAGAGCGGGGGTTGCTGATTAAGCTGTTGAGAAGAGTTTGCCGCCGCCGGTGCGTTAGCACCATTAACAACTAATTCTTTAACTGAGTCTTATTAGTGTTGCTGTGTGCAACAACGTATTTCTAGGAACCGGAAGAAGAGTGTAAGTGTTGGAACTATCTGCTAATCCATTCTCACTTCTTCTTCCAGAAGTCACTTTTATGAGCTGGGTTTCTTCGAGGACTTTTAGGGTCAGCCACCAAAACTTAGCTGGCTATTGAAGTACCACTTCAAAAAGTCCGAATATATAAAATTTTCTGGGCAGGTTCATTCTCGCGGGTCGCTCTTTCTCAAAAGCCCTATGGGGTATATGGCAGGGTAGTGGTGGTGAGAATTACCAATTAAAGCTGCTCGGTGGGGGCCAACTGGAACACCCTTAGCATTTTAATGCTTTGGTGGTCTATGCTTCCAAACAAAGAATTTTGCCTATCAAAAATACACATGTGGGAAAATAATCTTTAATTTTGAAGGGATAGATAGCAATTCTGGTTGTTGCTCGGTAGAGAGCAGTGAAAAAGAGCGAATGGTGCTGGAGAAGGGCGAAGTGCCGCCACGTTTCTCTGGGTTTTCTAAGCCAACCGTCTTATTAACCTTACATCTCACTTTTGAGCATGCCTAGGATTTTAAACTAAGGTCAAAATAATAAGCAGCGAATTGTATTATAAACACGCATACTAGCTATGCCAAAATTCCACTTTTTTAATACATTAATTGCACATCGTGATAATGTAAACCTTTCATAGCTTTAAAAAACACTATAGAGTAAAACTATTTGAATCTTTCACACCCATATATTTTTATTGCATATCGCCACCCTTATATATGATGCACTTGTCTTATGGTTGATATGCCTATAATACAATTGTCGCAAATCCTGCGTTCAAATCCGGGGATGGGTCAGGTGGGGTAATTGGCTCTACGTGAACGAAGCTTGCCCAAAACCGTTAGATTGTTTTGAGGTTTAGCTAGCTATTTCCATACCAACGCTGCAAACGTATAGCCGGCAATCACTTTTCCAAGCAACGTGTGATCCACTTAGCAATAACTGCCCTCCATATGGAACACGGTTAAGTTGCTCCAATCTGGCTTATCATCATCCCGGCGTATCGTTACCTTGTGAGAGAGAAGCAGTACATCATGAGTACAGACTAGCTCATATGATGCTTTACACATTTCTTCAGTACCCTTTGCCGAATAACTGAGCTTAAAACAATTTTGTCAGACTCAAAAACATGCTATTTTCGGCAAACGCTGGTAATATTTCATAGCCTTTCACATGCCTGGTATTGTGGGTTTTTTCATGCGCCTAGTTACTCTTTATCCTCTATAGGATATTATGGGGAAGTCACTAAATTAGTGGTAGGCGGTAGGAGAAACGTGACAACAAAAAAGCCTGAACAGTAAGGCTCAGGCTTTGGAATGTGCTGTTCACCGCCCTACGCTTTCAATCAGGCGGTTTAATTCGCCGGTTCCAAACTGGCGGTTGCTGCGCACCACCATCGCTTGCAAGCTATTAATATGGGTGCGAGCTGCTTCAATCTGGTCATCCCCTACCCCCAGTTCTTCGAGCATCTGGCGAACTTCATCGCTGGTAAATACTACGCCATCCGGGCTAGGATTCCCCATTTCCAGCACCAATCTCAAGGCAGTTATCACATTTGTGATACTGTAAAGATTGGTTTGTAAATCTTCTATCATCAGCGTTAAACGGCTTACCATTGGTTGATTTCCCCTTTCTTCTCCCGGTAACACTTTACCGGATAACCTTCTTGGACACTAATATTTTTAAATATTCAGGGAGGGTTATTGAGATGACGATGGGGAGAACTTGTTTCGGTTCTTAAAAATTGTCCGGTGAGTGTGGAGGCAGACACAAAAGGGTTAGAACAAACTAATCTGCCAGCCCTACCCCAGAAGTACGCTCGTTTAGTGCTAGCAGTAAGCGTTTCTATTTGTGGGTAGGAAAATCCGGACATCCTTGACCGGATTGTCTTGCTACAACTACTATGGTAGCTGGGTCTTACCTACTAATATTAAAACATTTTAATGACCTGCGTCTGTTAGTTAACACACATAACTTGGCCCAACCTGAGCAGCGCTACGAGGAAGTAAACCCAACATAGCTGTAATAATGGGCAAAGTAATCGTTTGTTCTAAATTCTCATGTAGTGTAATCACTAATTCCGGGTATAGCTACAGAAATATCGTGGCATAAAAAAAGCCTATAACCAGAGAATGGTTTAGGCTTTGGAATGTATTGTTAGCGATGGAGAGTAATCACCCTAGCCGATTACAGGTTAGTATCTTGTATTGGTGGTACTGCTGCCACCGGTTGCCCGCTCGGAGAATAGGTAGCAGTTGGGGCTAAGGTCGGAGACGCTACACCCATGCGCTGCAACTCCTGACCAATCATTTTCTGGTTGGTAACGTGATTATCCGGGAAAATATATACTGCCAAGAAATTGAACATTACACCGATACCCCAACCACCTAATGTCCAGACAAACCAAGGATAAGACCAGTTCCAGTTACTGCCATCCCAACAACTCAACAGGTAAGCGACAATAAGAAAAGAGTTTACTACCAGATAACTGGCAAGATGCCACTTAAACCCAATTTTTGCTTTCACCCGTTTTTCAGCCGCCTGATAGGCATTCAAATAACTCTGGTCGTTTCCAGTGGAATTGTTCATTTCGTGCCATCCTTTTGTATTCCAAACACACTTCCAAATACCAGGCCCAATGCTGCTCCGAAAGCAATGCCCATCGCAATATTATTAAAGATAATTCCGAAGGTAAGCCCCACACCGCACCCAAGTGCCAAACCCAGTCCAACAGCGGTTTCATATTTAGTAGGTTTCTTCGGTTGATTCATTATTGCCTTACCTGTTCATTCCGCAAAAACTTGAACTGCAACCTCATATATGCCTCCAATGTTCTCTGAGCATATAGTAATTAAATAGGATGGTCTGTTCGTTGCCCCACATATAAGCCCAATTTTAAATTAACTCAGCACCCCCCTCTATATCCAAGTTTTATGGCTTTGTAGAGCCAAGAATTTTAAGCAATATGGCCCAACCTGAGCAGCTCTACGAGGAAGTGCAAAGTAATCGTTTGTTCTAAATTCTATGTAGTGTAGTCACTAATTCCGTGAGTAATACAAAAATATCGCGGTAACAAAAAAAGCCTGAACAACGCTGCTCAGGCTTTGAAAGGTGCTGTTCACATCCTTTTCAGCTTTTTCTTACCGCCCGAAATTTCTCCAATGTGTGCGGAAAGCCTTGTAACTACTCACTTATAGACAATTTCTCTTTGCCTCTCACCTAGTTTCTGAGTGTGTAACTGCCAATATGTTTCCGCTATCAGGTCAGGGTCAAAGTGAGTTCCAGGTTTAACATAACCAGCAATGGTTACAGTAGCTACTTGGATTCCTTCCACTTCAAGTTCAGCTCCCAGAGAGTAAGCAAGGTTTCTGAGGGCGGCCTTGCCCACTGACAGGGAGGCAACCTGATGGTTTGGACTTAGCGCCAGCCCACCCCCTGTGAAAAGGATTGTACCCTTCCCCTTCGCCCTCATGCTTGGAATTACCGCCTGTGCAGCTACCAATGCTCCCGCCACGTTAGTTTTGAAATCTTCTACTAGGCTTTCCACCGGTATCTCGGAAGGAATTCCCGGTTTCATTGCAGCGGCATTGTAGACCAGCACGGTTGTCTCACCCAGACTTTGCCTTATAAGCTCTAGGGTCTGCTTTAAAGCGTTAAAGTCGGAGGCATCTGCGACAAAACCAAAGGCTTTTACCCCTAAATTCTCAAGTTCTGAAACTGACTCCGCGACAGACTCAGCACGGCGAGCGATAAGGGCTATGCGGAAGCCTTCTTTTCCGAAACGCTTGGCGACACCCTGGCTGACACCAGCGCCTGCCCCGATAACCACACAAAGTTCTTTGTCCATTTGCTATAAGCCTTTCAAATTGTACGAATCTTTTAAATAATCGTAAGTCCTACGCTAGTTCGAGTTACTCACGGTATGCTCCAACGTGGAAGTTTGCTGTCGTGGGATAATAGTGCGTTCAATTTCCAGCCCTTCTGCTTGCTCGGCAAGGCGGAGTTCGTAATTCTTCTGTAAATTTATCCAGAATTCGGCGCTGGTACCAAACCACCGGGCTAATCTCAAGGCGGTATCCGCTGTGATAGAACGCCTACCGCTTAAATTTGGGTGATGCGGTTGACTTGCAAAGAACGGGCAAGCTCAGCCGCGCTAATGCCCAATTCCTTCAGTTCATCTGCCAGTATCTCGCCCGGATGGATGGGTGGTCTTGCCATAGTGCTGCCTCCTCAATGGTCATTCATCTTCTTCAAAGGCAATGCCCTCGTACAGACTGCCCAGACTTAGCTCAATTTCTTTAGCAAAAACCAAGCTTAACTTAGAGCGTTACTCCTACCAGAGCTATTCTTCTACTTGGTAGAAGGGGTGAAACATGCTCCCGCCTCTGGGTTACGACCTGAGAGAACTTCGCTTTTTTGATGCTATAATTATATCGCAAAGAGAAAGGTCGGAGAAATGACCAACGCTTTATCTAAACGCTTCTTCAGCCCAGCAGAATACTTGGCGATGGAGGAGACCGCAGATTATAAAAGTGAATATTATGACGGCGTTATATTTGCAATGGCGGGCGGCTCCTTTAATCATAATTTGATTGCCTCAAATATTCTGGCAGCCCTCAGCCGGGCGGTGGCGGAAAAGCCCTGTTTTGTTTTTGGCAGTGATATGAGGCTGCAAATCGAGGAGCTTAAAAAATATACCTACGCCGATGTGACGGTTATTTGCGGTCAGCCTTTATTTATGCCCGGTAGAAATGATACCATTACCAATCCCCTCGTAGTGGTTGAAGTTCTCTCGTCCACTACAATGAAATATGACCAGCAAGGTAAATTCAGGTTATACAAGAGCCTGTCTAGTTTGCAAGATTATCTACTGGTTGACCAGTACAGCCCTTATATCCAGTATTACCATCGGCTTGATGCCGAGAAATGGTTACTAGAACTCAAGCAGGACCTTAAAGGCAGTATAGAAATTGCCGCGCTGGATTTAGAACTATCTCTGGAAACAATCTATCACAAAGTGATTTTTGAAGAAAAGCCGGAACCAAAACCGAGAGCCAGAAAAAAGTAGTTGCGTCGGCTAGCGCCCTAATCCTCTTCCTCGCAGCCTTTCTGGTAGGAACACTGCTTGGACAAAAAGAGTCGGTAAGCCTTGTCTTAACTTACCGTTGAATTCAAATCGTCTTTTAGCCGCAGTGGCGTAGGCTCTAAGGTAACTTAGAGCGCAGATTAGAACGGCTGGTAGTTCGGGTCGGGCGAACTTGTGGCTTTGGTGTAGCCGCTGATGCGGGAGTGGACGTAGTAGTCTGGGCTTGCTGTTCCTGTATAATTTTCTGAAGTTCCTGCTTCATTTCAATTTCTTCCTTATAATCCTGTTTTATCTGTTTTACCATAGCGTTACGGTACCAGATTGCTAACAGGGCGACTATGATGCCAATCAAGCCTGCCAGTTTCGCGAGAATTGGTCCAATATCGGGAATTCTGGTCAAGAAAGCGGTCGCAAGCACAAATACAACTACAACAATACTAGATAGTTTTTTGGCGTTCATCCTAACCTTCCTTTGTGTGGTACTTAAAAGATTTAGGGCGAAAGAGGTTCATCGCCAATTCTCCGTAGCGACTGTCCGACTCGTCTTCCTACCCGAATCTGAAATCACTCGTAAAAAATTAAAAATCTTCCGGCTTTTTTTTACGGTCTAGCGCTTCTCTAGTATTGTCTCGATAGACTATTAAAAAGTCGCAAGGCTCGACTTCCTCCCCGTTTGCTCGGCTGAGTGAATCCATCGGGTAGTTTTCGCCGGGCAGATATGGGCGTATATAACTTTCAGCCTCCGGGTTTTTCTCGAAATATGTCCTATCATATTCCCTAGCAATATGCATAAGACGCTGAAAGCGCAGCGGTATTTTATCCCATTCCATTTTTAACATACCTTTTCTGACAATTTTCCGATTCAGCCGAAATAGTAGTTCTATTACGGCAAGTATGCTGGCGTTAACGAGCTTGCTGGGCTTGGCGAAAGCTGAACTGTAAAGTTTGGTGTGCCATACGGTATGCTGGTGGGCATAGCATCCCTAGCGCCTAAATAGTTTACGGAGAGTGCGATTATTAGAAAAACTATGAATATAGCCACCGCTATGATTAAAAAGCGTTTGCTCTCAGCGGTTATAACAGACTCAGGTGTGTTTTGAAAGGGTAGACCGTCGATACTGCTGACAAGTTGGTTGGCGAGTTCACGCGCTATAATGAGTTCACTTGTTATGGTAGGGTCAAGTTGGCTGGCGAGTTCACGGATGCTATTGAGTAGGCTGGCGCGGGTGCTGGCACGGTCGGAAGCGCGAGTGAAAAATGTAGAGATGCCACCGCGTCCGAATAGTTCTGCGTAGTTTAGTTCACGGAGGTGGTTGAGTTCATAGGCTAGTTGGCTCGCGAATTTACGTGCAAGGCTTACCTCGCGGGTTACGTCAAAGTTGTGGGCGTGAGCTAATTGGAGGTCTAGTTCGCTTGCAAGGTTATATGCCCGGTCTAGTTTCTGAATAAGGTCTAGTTGCCCGGCTTCCCGGTTGGCTACATATTGGGCGAGTTTGCCTGGGCGAGCTTGTAAGACTATATCTGGGCGGGTATTCCTTTTAGTTACAGCTTTTATTGTATAGCTGGTGCTTGCTGCCTTAGCAACGCACTCGGTTGTAAGGGTTGTTTCAAAGAATAGCGCTTCATCAAGACTACTCACTTTCAGTTTAACTTCAAGAGTTCCAAGCTTTAGCGGTTTCATTGGGAAGATACAGGGTATAGAATCCTTTTGTAGAGTTAGTGTTACCCGTTCCACGCTCTTTTCAAGCTCAAAATCTATACTGCTAACTTTTACCAGTAATTCTACGGGTAAAACCTGCCCTGCTAAGTCCTTGGGGTATTTTATTTCTATTTTTCCGGGTGTTACTACCTGTTCAGGCTTAAGGTCGAAAGCCTCTTGCTTTTCAATATCGGATAAGTATTCCCGCAAACCTTGAGAGTTTTTGGTACGCAACATCGCCAGTATATGAACCCGCTCACCCATTTCTACTTCGGAAGGTAGGGCGGTATCCAGATGTCTGGTTTCCGTTACGGTGGCGGTGGGTAGGGATGGTGGTTGCGTCGCTTTCCTGACGCGCATCTCTTTGATTACTTCCAGCAGGTCAAGCCCGACCTGACACAAGACCCGTTCCCGTTTTGTTCTTCTGCCCAGATAGTCCGGTAATAATTCGCCCTTTTTCTGATTGACTTCTTTCGGCAAGACGCTCAGCTTTTCAAGTGGTGTTTCCCACCAGAGGCAATCCTTGAGGATTACAGGAATTATCCGCAAGGTGTCCCTAGCCACCAGACCTTTGATGAGTTCAGTGTAAAAGAACTCATCATCCAGAAATTCCGGGCTAACGATAAGAACCAGCAGGTCAGATTGGTGTGCCTTCTCTAAAATTAGCTTTTTTACTTGGGCCATATCCGAGAATAGCTGAAGCTCGGGCCAAACTGTAATATCACCTTGTCGGATAAGGGGTGAGAAAAACTTGAGAAGTTCATTTCGTATGGGTTGGTCTTTAGGAGCGCATATTACCACCGTCATAACTGTTACGGTCATAAGTCAGATTCCTTCTCAAAAGAGTAGAACGTTAGCCAACCTTCAGTAATCCCAGACCTCATGTCCCAAAGGGGAGTGATTCAGTTCTTCGCGGTACAAGCGCCACTGTGGGAGGAACGCGCTCATGTACTTGCTAAACCGCTCATTGTGTTTGCGCTCCAGCAAGTGGGTCATTTCGTGTACGACCACGTACTCAATACAATGCGCCGGCTTTTTGATAAGCTCCAGATTCAGCCAGATGCGCCGCGCCTGTATGTTGCAAGTGCCCCACTTGGTTTTCATCTGCTTCACGCCCCATTCTGCCACTTTAACGTTTATCTCGGTTTCCCACTTGGCGATGAGCGGGGGTATCATTTCCTTGAGTTGCTGACGATACCAGTTAGTGAGTACCTGCTCACGTTGAGCGGCGCTACTGCCGGGGCGCACTATCAGGTCAAGACGGGTCTTGCTCTGGAAATTGACGTGGGGTGTGCCTTCCTGATAAATGACGTTGAGTAGGTAGCGGTTTCCTTGAAAGTAATGGCTTTCACCGGAGACAAATTCGCGGGTGGCTTGGCGTTCTTGCTGGTTAAATTTGGCTTGCTGCCGTTTTATCCAACCGATTTTGGAGATGGTAAAGAGGCGAACGGCTTCGTCATTAACCCGCAGCGGAACGGCGATTCGCACCCGCCCATTGGGGGGATAAACCGCCAGATGCACATTCTTTATATTCTTGCGAACCACGTCAACCACAAAATCGTTGACGGTGATTTGATAGCTTTCAGTATTCATTCTGATGCTTTAATCTGATTTGTGCGAATTTCATCTTATTGCCGTGTAGGAACATTGATTGGACAAAAAGAGTCGCTATGTTTTGTCCCTGATGAAATGACATCTCCTTCAACTTGGTTACGAAGCCCCGCCACCACTTTTGCGCTAAAGCTTTCAGGCTGACGACTGCTAAAGCGCTGTAGCAAGGCTAGGGTAAGAACCGGCGCAGGGGTGGATTGCTCAAGCGCCTCCTGTACTGTCCAACGACCTTCTCCACTATCCTGGATATAACCTTTGATACCGTCAAGCTTGTTGCCCTCCTGTTCAAAAGCCAACACTGCCAAATCGAGCAACCAACTGCGCACAACGCTGCCGTTCTGCCACATCTTGCTGATTGCCAGCAAATCAAGCTGATATCGGCTCTTTTCTAAGATTTCATAACCCTCCCCGTAAGCCGCCAGCATTCCATATTCTATGCCGTTGTGAATCATTTTAACGAAATGTCCTGCCCCGCTTGCTCCGCAGTGTAGATAGCCGTTTTCAGGCGCAAGGGTCTTAAAGATTGGCTCTAAAAACTTCACCGGTTCTGGGTCACCTCCGACCATCAGAGCGTAACCGTTCTGCAAGCCCCAGATACCGCCGCTGGTGCCAGCATCTACAAAATGAAGTCCTTTTTCTTTTAGTATAGTATGACGGCGGATTGTATCGTGATAATTAGAGTTGCCACCGTCAATTATAATATCGCCAGGGCTGAGCAAATTCGCAACTTTATTTACAAGGTTTTCGGTCACTTGACCGCTTGGCACCATCAACCAGACACACTTTGGGGATTGTTTGAGCTTGCTCACCATATCCTGATGGGAACTAGCGCCGATAGCCCCCTGCTCCATTATTTCCTGAGTCCTGAGTGCCTCGGAATCATGCGCTACTACAGAATGACCGCCCAGAAGCAACCGCCGAGACATATTGAAGCCCATCCTGCCCAGACCGAGAAATCCTAGTTCCATATAGTTCCTTTTATTTTGACGTTAGCCACAACCTTCTTGAGCTTACTTCTCAGTGTGGCTGCCCTATGCAGGGCGCTTTGGGTTAACTATGTCCCACCGAGTTATGATACCTAATAGCCCTTCGGTTTTTCGACCAGTTTCGGTAATGAACAATGCTTCCAATTTGGTATTCTCTCTGAAGAGTCGGGCAGCTTCGGCAAATAGAGTTCTCCGAGAAATAAAGCCGTAATTATTAGTAGTTTCTTCCTTACTCAACAAATCCCGGATACTAATATCACTGAACTGAATAGTGTCGTCTTGCCGAAACTGGGCTAACCCTCTGGACAGACCGTTTTCGGTCAATAAGCCAATGAAATCTGAGTCATCGTAAATCGGAAATTGGCTGTAGTTAAGGTTTGCTATTAAATCAAAAATTCGCTTTAAGTTATCGTTGATACTCAATCTCATTACTTCAGCTTGATAATCGGGATAAACAAGTGGTGGGTTTTCTAAGGTGGCTAGGATAAATTCAATATTAAGCACAGTTTCAAGAAGAGGAACGGCTAGATACTCGTGCTTTTTGTAATGTTGGTGAACCAGAGAATTTCTTAACTTGCCATATTGTTGTAGAGTAGCTTGATATTTCCAAAAGGGAAACTTTTGGGCATATTCCCAGACAAGCACGGAAAAAGTTGCGTCTATTTGGTCTTCCAGTTTTTCACGAAGTTGTTTATCAATGTTGTTGTAAGCGATTTCAAACCGTTCAATCAAATCTTGGTCTTCTGCTTTCATTCTTCCCCTTCTTCCTCGCTGCTCTTGCCCATGCGGTATTTGATGTCGTAGTTGATGATGAAGTCCAGTTCTTCGGCTGTAAAGCCATAGTGCTGCGCCAGAATCCGGTCTATTTCGTTTATTATGGGTTTGGATTTTTGTATTTTGAATGATTGTGTTTCAGTAAGTCCAGTTTGCTTCTGAATACGCATTAACATCGTACTGTTTTGTTGTAAATCTTTAAGATATGTCTCGGCAACTCTAGCTAAAGTTGTATCATTTAAAACATCTTCTGGTATAGGAAATTTTTGGATATCAGATGGGTTCAAGTCACGTAGGTTTGTAGTAATTGTGTACCACCACCAGAATATATCACTACTTAAAATAGCAATAACAGGTTTAACCATTTCTTTTTTGCTTAGAGAAAACCAAGTTTCCCGCGAAGAATGCCCAGATTTACCTTCAACATTGAAAGCAGGGGGAAAGTCAGTAAAAACTTTCCAATATAAACCACCAGTCGTTCTATAAAATACTTTGTAATCACTTTTAGTGTTGAAGTGAGCAATGGTTGATTTTTGCTTAGTTACTTTGTTCAAAATTGATTGCTCAATATTGCTCCCTAGTTTTGGAACCCAAAATAACTGTCGTTGATGAGGCACTTCTACATAACTAATACGTTCAATAAGACCGTTCCTAGTCTCTGAAATCCATTTTTCATATTTAGTCGAAAAAGTTTTGGACTCTTTTGTGAAGTGTGCAATAAATATGGTAAGTGCGCGATTTACAGTATCAAATAACTTTCCTGGTCTCCAAGAATAATTAGAATAAAATACTGTTCGTTTGTTCTCCAAAAGATTCTGTATAGTTTGCATTCTTTGAGTAGATACTAAGGCAAGTGGAACAATCATACTTAAACCTCCCGTAGCTTTTAAAAGGTTTAAGCCACGCTCAATACATAATACGTGTACTGCACCACTTTCGACACTTTTAAAGTTACGCGGTTGGTAATCTATTTCTCTCATTTCAAGGTATGGCGGATTGCCAATAATCACATCGAAGCCACCCTCTTGCATAATGGGGTAGCGGGCACAGTGGAACATTTTTGTGCGCTTTCGATATTGAACCTATAATCTAAAAATCATGTTCTTCTATTTCTTTTTTGAAATAGGGCGAACTACCAATAACTGACATTATTGGCACTTGTTACTATGCTGTGCTACCAATAACGCGAAAATATACTCCCAAATTGGCGGTTTTTAACTACTAATAACAAGTTTAGCCAGAAAAAAACGCAAACCGTACAAAATTGTTCCACTGTGCCCGCTACCCCAAGTGCCATTCCGTATTTAACTCCTTGGTAGCCTGATTAAGGGATTCTAAGCTTATCTGTACTCGCTCCATACCATTGGTAAGATAAATATTGGACATAAGTGTTTCAGCTAACAACAGACGTGTATTACGTAAAACAATCCGCAAATTAAGCATACGCAGATTCTGATTTGCCCAAAACTTTTCTGATTCATTAGCTGGTTTTAAAAATGACTTACCACCTGGATCTTTCATACTTGTTTTATCGTTCCTGAAGGTCGCAATGCGATCTGCATAAATCCATATCATTTGTGATGCACTATTTAAGCGGTTCAATAAATCGTTGAAATATCCCTCGCTGATTTTAGTACAGGCATTTAATACATTCTGGCGTAATTGCAGAAGTTCCTTAGTAGTAACAATAATGGAGTTGCTCAACTCCCAAGATGGCAACCTAGTTTTTAACGTGCTAATTAACTTATTATCATCACGATTTGAATATATTTGGTAAAGCTCTTGTTCAAAAGATACGTAATAGCTAGGCATTTCTTGTATCAGAGTTTTAGGTTTCGGTTTCCCATTTAAGAAGATCCAGAAAGATGGGGAAACTAAAGCAATTAACGCGATAACTAGAATTCCGATAAAAAAAATTCCTGCACTTACGATCTGAGCTTGTTCTTGGGATAGGATTTTAGAAAGAAAGTAAAAAATAGGAGAAAACAATAAAATATATACAGAACAAATTGTCAGCCAACGAATTAGCTTTAGAACCCGATATACGGTGTATTCAATAATCTCATGGCGTTCCCTTTTTTTTGAGCCTGACACACGAAATTTAAAGATTATACCCAAAGGTAGATAAACGAAACAAAATACCAGCCACCGAATTAGTTTTATTATAACCATAGTGTTTTCCTCTATGTACTACTCTTAAATCAGCACTCTTTGGTACCTCTATAGCTGTCCAACTTGACTCGGTATGTGCGAAAATGTCAAGGGATAAAGCTATAAACGAATGTACTATTTCTGCAACTACTTCACCATGATTCTAGTTTCTGAATCTCTTAACAACCTGTAAACAAGCGTTCAGTTTCCCGATGGGCTTCGCGCCCTCTTTGGTTGGACGCTCACACAGCTTCTATTGCCAAATTCAGAGTTCTAGGAATTATTTTCAGCTTCGGGTTCTGCCAATAAAAGGAGGCTGTCTTCGGCAGGTAATAATCTGCCTTCCCCGTTGTTCAGCATTTCCTCAAGTGTGTAAACCCTAGTGACGGGTGGTAATTTCACGAAAAGGCTTAATAAAGCATCTGCACTTCGTACTTCTACCATTAAGTTAATTAGAGCTATAAAATCCTGGATTCGCTGGTTCTTTTTATCATCGTTGAATTTCTTGACTAGTTCCCATAACTTCGGGGCTGTCCATAGAACTCCGGTTAAAACCATTCCCATGGGGCTTAATCTGAAAGCTTTTGAAGCAAACTGTAGTCCCAAAAAGACAAATGAAGTTGCCTCAATTATTTTATTGGCTACCTCTATATACTTCTTGAATATTTCTTCGTTTTCAAGAACCTCAAAGTAGGGTTTATACTCATAGCGTTGCGGTAGATCAACATCGGGTAGCACAAAATTTGGTGCGGACTCTCTGAGAATTTTATCCATTCTCATATTCATTTGCATAAGAGACTCAGTAGTTCGTTCTACTTGGAGTAGAAAGGAAGAAGGTACATCTGTTAACTTATTCTGCTCCAGTTTTTCTACCAGTTTGGAAACTTCCCTATCCAGATAATGAATAGTATCTCGGCGCATTTCGCCATTATCCAGTTCCTGATACCATACTTCCAGAATATCGGCTAACCAGCCAATTCTTCTCTCTTCATACTGTGCTTCCTGAAGCAGCCTAGACTTGCGTGATTCCCACCACTGGAGGAAACCAACTGCACTGTTAGCTGCTTCGAGCGCAAGTCCAAACGGAGAAAGAGGGCTTACTCCTTGATGAAAGCCACGCGCAAGTTGATCGAATTCTTTGCCTTTAAACCACTGGATATTGCCACGTCCACCGTATCGAATAGCAAAACCCTGTCCAATCTTCCAATGTGCTACCATATTTCCCCCCTTCTTGTGGTGTACTTACACCCGATAAACCTTCAGCACCTCGTCCCCGTAGTGATTGATGACTTTTACCGCGATTTTGCCGCTGGCAGGGCGCTCGAACGGGCGACTGGTGGTGGAGTAGAGCGATGACCATGCGGCTTCGTCCACCTCTGCTTTGAGCGCGCGTTTCAGCTTTTCGTAGGGTTGGTCGGCTCCGGTGAAGTAGGCGTGGCGCACAAAGAAGCTTTCTTCGTTATAGGCGGTATCAATGAACCAGCAAGCGATTTTGTCGGTGGAATAGGGGCTTATTTCGCCGGTGGTGGGGTTGTAGATGTCCAACCCTTGAAGGGTGACTACCAGTTTCCCTTCAGCATCTTTGTCGATTTTGATGTCAGGCTCGCCAAAGACCATAAATAGATTGCCCGCGCCCGTTTTCTTGAGTAGGTCTTCTCCGATCAGCAGGTCGGGGTTCATTCGCACCAGCAGCACCGGGAGTTTGCCGTATTGTTTGCGCTCTTCGGCAATGGCGAAGTTTTTACCCGTAGCCTCTGGGGAGGGGCTGAATTCGCGGACTGTTTCGCTGGCGTAAGGGTCGAAAGCAAAGCCGCATACCAGTAGCAGGTCGAAGCCTGCGCCTTTGAGAGCTTCGCGGGCTGCCCCTTTGATTTGCTCCGACCCGACTGTGCCATGTTGAGAGCCGATGGAGACGGCGACACGGTGGGTAGAGCCATCCGGTTCGGTGTATTCCCCGTGGAGGTGCAGCCACTCTCCGGCGAAGGGTTCAAGTAAGTCGAATTTGAGACGCTCGGTTTTGACGGTATTCTGGACACCGGCTTTTTTGAGGTTGTCCAGTACCATGTTAAGGAAGTCGCCCCCGCTCTGCTGCTTCTGACCGTCCTGCTCGGTAGCGGGGCGTTCTTCGTCTGCGCTGATTACGCGATGGGGGGAGAGGCTTTCGACAGTGAAGGGACCGCTGACTCGGATGCGTTTGTTATCCTCGTAGGGCTGGTCGTAGAGCAGTTCGACCTCGGCGTTGCGGGAAATAGAAGCGTCAATCTCTTGCTGACGCTGGCGGCGGAGTTGCCACCATTGTTCGTGCGCTTTCAAGGCTTGCTCATTCCAGCTTTTGTCCGGTTCGCGTGGTATCTGCCACTCTTCCCAATTGTGGTGGAGCAGGGAATTGAGTTGCTGGCGCAGCGCTTCAAGCCTTTCCTGATATTTGGCATGGATGGTGTCAATTTCTTGGTTGTTGGCAATGGCTTTCAGCGTGACGTGAGGTACGCGCTTGTAAACGAAGCCCTTCCTAATGTCGCCGCTGGTGGGATAGTCGGGTGGGATACGCCCGGTAACATCGGCTTCTTTTTTAACTCCATCAGGAGAGTCGGAGAGCAGAAAGTAGGGGAAGCGGGCAGCCATGAGGCGGGTGCGGGCAAGGGCGAGAGATACCCGGCTGGTATCGCAGGTAATCCAACGCCTCCCCCATTGCTCGGCGACATAGGCGGTTGTACCACTGCCACAAGTGGGGTCAAATATCAGGTCGCCGGGGTCGGTAGTCATTAGTAGGCAACGTTGGATTACAAGTAAAGAAGTTTGAACAACGTAAACTCTTTCGGTTCCTATTTGCATCGATTCCCAGTGGTCAGTTATTGGAATAACAGGAAAATCATCTACAAATCTTTTATAGCGAATGACTGACCCCATTTCCTCTAACCTTCCAGAAAAGGAAAGTTTTTGCAACCCGTCACTTGTTGTTTTCCAATGTGTCCCTGGTCTAAGTTTATACCCCTTACCATGGAATTTAAATTCTTTTGTATCAGATGATTCACCTTCGGAATATATTGGAGCTAGTTGATATCTTTTTGCGCCTTGTTGCAATAGCCCATTTTTTCTTTCTTCAACTGTCAAATTCCGCTGTAGTCCATTTGCTTCTTCTACTTGGTCATATCTTTCAAGCGATGTTTCGCCCTGGTTTCTAGTCTGATATATTTGTCTAAACTTTGACCTTGCCTGGATTTTTTCTTTGGCATACCAAAGCAAATAATCTACAGAAGAAGGCAAGAAGTTACTTTGTACACCACCTGTTTTTTGGAAACTTATGAAGGAAACAAAATTCTCGCTTCCAAAAACTTCATCTAATAAATTACGCACCAGATGTACATTCTCACCACCGATTTGTACAAAGATGCTGCCACTTTCGGTTAGCAACTCTTGTGCTACCATCAGACGGTCACGCAGATAGGCAAGGTAGCTATGGATACCCAACTTCCATGTGTCGCGGAAGGCTTTAATTTGCTCAGGTTGGCGGGTTAAATCTTCCGCTTTACCGTCTTTTACATCACGCTTGCGGGTACTCGTCTGCCAATTTGAACCAAATTTAATGCCATAGGGTGGGTCAAGGTAAATCATCTGCACCTTGCCCTTCAGTCCCTCTTTCTCCGCCAGCGAAGCCATCACCAACAGCGAGTCGCCCAAAATCATCCGGTTAGACCAGTGCTGCTCATGCTGGTAGAAATCCACCAAATCCTCGAAGTTTTCTATCCCGTTGAAGTCGGAGAATAGCGATAACTGCTGAGGCGTTTCCTTACGCGCTTCCGCTCTCAAATCCTCGATTATAGCCTGCGGGTGAATCTTCTCCTGAATGTAGATTGGTACGGCAGGCACTTCGAGCGCGGCGGCATCCTGCTCATCCTTGCCCTTCCACACCAACTGCGGGTCAAGCGAAGGGTCGCGAGGGTAGAGCAGCGTCTTCGGCTTCTGCTCTTCCTCTGCCACAAACTCCTGCAACTCGTTAGTGGGTATATTCACCCGCGTATCCTTGTGCTTGAGTGCATCAACGGGGGTGGGGTTATTCTGCTTGTTGTTCTTCGGTGGCATTCTGTACCTCTTGCAATTTGTGAATAATGGGAATAAAAAGTAAGCGTAACGTAAGCCACCAAACATATTCTACTTCTGTGTTAAAAAACCTTTCGTAGTCCAGCAGCCCATGCGCAAATAGATTTCTTAAATTTGAACCTGCATGTTCTGTTAATAAACCCCTTAATTCAAAAACTACATCCTCTCCAAGTATTTCTGTAAGCTCTGACATCCTCAAGGTTTTATTGATGTCGTATTCATTTTGAATACCTTCATTTTCAAAGGTGGAGGTAATTTTTCCAGTCCGGTATAGCAAATACCGAATGGAGTTTTCCAATTGGGGAATTAATATATGAGCGGCAGTGAGGAAGTCTCCAATCAGCCCTTCATATAAGCCTTTAGCGTATAGTTGTTCTCTGCCAGGCGGAATCAAGGGATTATTGAAAACAATCGGATAAAAATCTTGTATGCGCACATTGTGCTCTAAATCAATTTGATAACGCATTGGATCAATTGTTGAGGCAACCTTAAGAGAGCGGTTGTATATAGAATTTCGATACATATTTGCTGTAATTGCAGCATCAACCTCTTCGGGGTCATTTGATAGTATTCCAGGCGCTTTAGAGACTGTTTTACCTTTTTCGTTTATTATTGTGGTTGTAATTATATGAAGCAGTGGCGCTTGTTCGGATAAATCTAGGACCTGTTGCCTTAAAGCAATTTTTGATTCACTCTTGGATGCTGTTGCGAGTGCTAATAAAGCTTCAAATAAAGGTTTACCCCGCACAAAGTTTTGGGCATTTTCAACGAAATCTATGATATCAATGGGATCTGTCGAGATACGAGGTAGCCCTTCAACTGATTTTTCTTGATATTCAAGGATTTTCTTGTGGATTTCATCCTGTCGCGATTTGGCATTTGGAATTTTTGTATATGCCTCATAAGCTTGTTGCAAATGAAAAATAGCAACGGGATAATTTCTTTCGGAAGAGTCAGCCTCAGAAGGGACAATATTTAAAGATTCCAAGCCCTCATTAAAATGAGTTTCGGCAGAATTAATCGATGCCTCTTTTGCTTTTTCAGAATTTTTCTCTTTCCGATAGAGCTGTTCTAAAATATCCCAAAAATGTCTGGCACGTCTCCAATCTTTTTGATTTTCATTTTCCTTAGCATACCTCTCAACAAGGGGGATATATTTAACTGGAGCAGCTTTATTGTTTTTAGTTAGTAGCTCAAACATTTTAATGGTTAAAAAAGAAGGGTCTTGACCGTCATATTTTGCGAGTACATTTTCTATATGGCTAATAACTTTATCAACTAAAGGCTTTGAGTTAATTTTTAAGGCTAACTGTAGTGCTCGTTCTATTCTATCAGCACTTTGTGACCAGTCTTCCGGGTGTTCAAGAAGTGTACCCGATTCCAGATAGGACTCAACAGCCAAACCAGCCATTCGAAAATCTTTCTTTCGAAGCCAAATAACATCAGCGGTTCTTGCTCTTAAATCGGCATCTTGAATATCCTTAGCAGTTTGAGCTAATAATGCCAACTCTTCTTCCGTGAAATCTTCAGGCATTGCTGTTCGTCCAGTTGGCCCTTCATATTTAGCTACATAAGGTTGTTCAGGTATATCCAACCTCATAAGGTGAAAATCAGTGAGCGCTCCAAGTAACCTAAATACCGCACTGGCGATAAGCAAGCCATTTGATTTAGCTTCCTCGGATTTAGCAAAAAAAGGAGAAGAATAGTAATCACAGTTTCGCTCACTGAGTTGACTAATGACTGACTCAATATCTACCTGATTGAATTCATCGGGAGTAATTGCTATATCAATGATAGTCAT
>NZ_CP128402.1 GCF_030389965.1 Candidatus Chlorohelix allophototropha | reverse complement strand
TATTGGCAAGAAGGGTGAGAAGAGAGGAGCTACGAGAAGGAGATGTTAGAAGTTATGGCCAGAAGCGCAATAAAGTACCACCGGAAACGAGGGGACAACTACAACGTAATTGCGGGCAAAGTGCAACATGATGCCCGTACCGTAAAAAGAGTGCTAAATGAACCTAGCGACAAGGTACAAACCCGCCCCAATCGTGAAAGTAGTGTGGCAGTCTTCAAAGAACAGATTGAAGGCTGGCTAGAACAAAAACTACAAGTGAAAAGAATGCTGGAACTAGCGTGGGAAGATCCCAAACAGCCCTACTGTGGCAGACCCACCGCCTTCTATGACTATGTGCGCAAGCTCAAAAAAGCCAGAGAGAACCAGGCTCATCAGGTACAGATACGTTTTGAGGGCTTACCTGGAGAGTTTTTGCAAATAGACTGGGGTGAAATTCGGGGAGTGCTGTTCAGTAAACAAGATAGTGTACCCCAAACCTTCTACTTTTTCTGTGCCCGGCTGAAATACTCGCGTTTTATGTATGTGAGCTTTCAGAAAGATATGGCCGAAGAAACGCTGGTGCGCTGCCTGGTGGAAGCCCTCAACCGGATGGGGGGAGTACCGTGGGTAATTACCACGGATAATATGAAGACGGTGGTACTGAGGCGAGATGAAAAGAACCAACCAGTGTGGCATCCGGTGTGGCAGAAACTGGCACTAGAATTCGAGTTTCACCCGGAAGCCTGTGCCCCGGCCAGCGGAAACCAGAAAGGTGCCGTAGAAAATTTGGTAAAGTATACCAAAAACAATTTTCTAGCTGGTCGTACATTCTACGATGCGGCGGATCTGGTAAGGCAGTTGGAAGAATGGTTAGGGGTAGTGAATTACGAGCGTACATGCGCAGCGACCGGGGAAATTCCGGGTAGCTTACTGGAAATAGAGCGTAAACACTTCAGCCCATTGCCTGCTAGTGCCCGGGATTACGGTTTATTTACCAGCCTGGTGGTAAACCGGGAAGGGGTAGTCATTTTTGAGACCAACAAATATAGCGTACCGGCGGAACTAATGGGACAAACCCTGACAGCCCGGATACATCGGGAATGGCTGAAGTTATGGCGGGGTACGGAACTGGTGGCACAGCACCCCCGTTGTTATTCCCGAAACCGCCGCTTAGTAATACCGGAACATTACACCCAAGCTTTTGAGATCAAACCCAGAGCCAGAACCATGGTGTGGCGGGATTGGTTGTTAAATTTAGGACCGCAAGTGTACCAGTATGTGGCGGTAATCTGTCGACGGCAAAGAGCCACCATGAGTGAACAAATCCACCAACTATACGCGCTGGCCCAGCAGGTAGGGCTGGAAGAATTCCAGGCGGCGGTGGAATTGGCAACGGAACAACAGCTTTACGGGGCGGAATATCTCAAGGGTTTATTACTCAAGCCAGCGGGTTCAGGCAGTAATGCCGCTACCCTCAAGCCCACTCAACCAGCGGTGGAACGGCTACTCAGTGAATACGAACCACTGGTGGCCAACCGTTTTTCGGCCATACCTGAGGAAAATGAAATAGAAAGGGCGGTGGGATGAATAGTCTGGAACATAAACTCACCAGCCTAAAACTGGGCAGGGTAAAACAGGTATACAGCGATTGGATTGAACGGGCACGCGAAACCGGAATGGATTACGGGGAGTTTTTAGAAGAATTGTTAAGCGAAGAGTTGCTATCTCGTCAGGAGAACCAACTCAAAAAGCGTTTGCACTCAGCCAGTTTCCCTTTTGAAGCCAGCCTGGAACAATTCGATTTCAGTCGCCACCCGGAACTGAAGCGCAGCGTGATTTTACGCTATTTCGACAGCAGTTTTGTAGAAAAAGCTGGGAATTTACTCCTAATCGGGGCAAGTGGGCTTGGGAAAACCCATCTTTCGATTGCAGCCGGAATTAAGATGGTGCAGTTGGGTTACACCGTAAAGTTCATTACGGCTCAACAACTGGCGAACCAAGTGATTGCGGCTAGCACTCGCCAGGAAATAGCCAGGATTTTAGAGCCGCTTTTGAAATGTCAGGTGTTGGTATTAGACGAACTGGGCTATTTACCGATGGACGCACGTGTAGGTCCGGCCTTATATGAGCTGATCAGCGGACGTTACCTCAGAGGTGCTACGATCATTACCAGTAACAAAAGCCTTTCTAACTGGGGCGAACTGATCGAGGGTGGTGATACTGCCTTGATGGTGGCGATTATTGACCGTTTATTGCATCACGGAGAAGTTTTTTATTTAAGAGGTAGCAGTTACCGCACTTTAGGAAAGGAGAGTTACGGCTTAGAGCGTCGGCAACTTCCACCAGAAGAAAAGAAACCGGAAGCGGGAACTGGTTCTTAAAGATTTCAAGAGGCTAAGATTATTTCAGCCTAATAAGAGCTGGTTGAGCGCAAAAGCTTGGCTTTTGTGCGAACGCCAGCGTGCGACAGGCCACTGCCTGGAGCTTTTTCTTAAAAAAGTGGGTTAAATTCAGATGCATTTTTAGCCCGGAATATTAGGTCTTGACAACCGCAATCTACATCAAGTAACCGGGAGCATAGAAAAGCGTGAATCGGTTTTGTTTTTGTCGAAAAATTGGCAGGTTGCAATCCGCAATCAACTCGAAAGGCGGAGACTGCATATTACTCATGGCGTTACATGGGATGCTGGAAGACAAACCCCCTCTAGAACCAGAGCCAGGAAAAGCCCTCGGATGTACGCAAAGCTATGCTTAATATCCCAATCCATTTCCGTGCTAAGTTGCTTGGCTGCTTCTCCCAAAGTTGTCAGACCGTTAAAGAGATTGAAAGCTATTAGCGCCGGAGAATCTTGCGGAAAAAGCTGGACAGCAGCAATCCGACCTGGAGGCAGACAATAGATAAAGCCCTCTGTTACGGAGATTTCACAGCCATCCACTATTGCTGGAGCAAGCCCGGACAATTGCTCGTCCGAATAATTGCCCAATTCTTGCAAATCAAACACAGAACGACCCTTATTTTCTTGGCGGCGGGTTTCTACTCTGGTGACTATTGCCGACCACAACTGGCGGCGGGTTATCCTGAAAGATAACCTAGCTCTGGGAAAGTTCTCATAAGCGTAGGGATTCTCTAATTTATCCATCTTTAATTCCTCTGATCTAACAATTACAGCCGCTTCGGGGTGGTGAATATAAAACTCCGTTTCCATCCGCGATACCCTTGAGTAGCAACTGTTGAGTGATATAGCGATTAAGGTAACAACGCCCTTCCCTAATTTGATGACCTTCTGGTCCGGTACCGAACATGCGGGAGTAACATCCTCCTGCACACGACCAATATATAAAACAATCGCGGCAGGCTTCCCGGCGTTCGGCGATAAGGTTTAACAGGTAACTGCGTGCAGCTTGATCTACAATAACCTCCTCCCCGGCAATCCGTCCTATAGCCGAAAGCTTTGCCATTGGATGAGTAGCATTGGTGACCTCGTAACAAGACACCAGTTCGCCCTCCGCATTTACGATAAGCGCCCCATACGGAGCAGTGCAAAAAGTTCCTGGAGACATCCCAAGACGTGCCCCCGAATAAAACAAAATCCTGTTTGATTGGTTGGCTACCTCAATTGCTTCCAGAAAGGCTTCTGCAAAAGCCAACGCTTCCATCTCATCGGGCTGTCCATGACCGCCTCTCCGAGGATTGAAAGCAGGCTCTACCTGAATTGTTGGACAGCGGGTTTCCTCTACCAAAAATCGGACATCTTCCGGCAGATTGCTCCATGGTTCGGTAGCGGTCATACGGATGCCATAATTGAAGTTGCGACCATCCAATTCTTTAGCGGTGGACATTACTAGAGCCGACGAGTTACCACCACTGGAGAGAGGGCGTTGCCTTCCCTGCGTACTCGACCCGCCGTCTATCGAGAGTGTCAACCCATCTAGATTGGAGGTAATCCAATCGAGTTGGGCGCTCGACCATATTCCATTTGAGGTTAGGCTTATTTTGGCTTTGATTGGCTTTTCGCGTGCATAGGCAGTACATTCCTGAATAGTTTTCCAAGCCAAGGTAGGTTCGCCTCCTCCATGAAACGATACCTCAAATTCCGAGCGACCCATTTCTTGGGCATTCTGGCAAGCGTAATCTATAGCGGTGTAACCTAGCGCCGAAGAAAGGTCTTTCGGGGAAAATTCCCCGGAAGAAGCATAGCAATAAATACAGCGCAATTGACAGCGGTTAGTCATCAACAAAACAGCCGTAGTCGGGTGGAAAACTGTGTCAGAAAAGCTAAGTGTGGGTGGGTCTGGTTTATAAAAATCAATTGCCTCTAAAAACTCCCCTACCTCTTGCTCAGGTAAAACTGGAGCGCCCTTCGACAAAACTGTGGAAAGCTCTGCCATGGCTCGGTTACCGACGAAAGCCAGCCCGGTGAGAGGGCGAAAGATAATATACTTATCCGAGTCGGTGCTTTCGGACATAGGTATAACATATGTTTCCATTAATTAACACTCCATTCACTTCAATTAATTCGGATGCCAGTAATGATAATTTATTGAGCAGTAGCTTTGGCAGGTGCATTGGGCATCACAGGTACAAATCAGGTTGCAGGTGCAATTCGGGTTACAGGAACTGGTGCCTGCCACGCAATTACAGACACAAACTGCCCCCGCCGGAATTGGCGCGCCGCAGGGCTGCGTAAATTCTTTTCCAGAAATCTTGTAAGAAGTCATTTGAGTTGGTTGCACCTTAATAGCGGTATTGCTATTGTTTCCATATCTCCAGAAATGGTAGTGCTGCCCAATATTACCCATCTCTACCTTATAAGGATCGGGGTTGGAAGGCGTGTAGGTTAGAACTCGGCGTTCAAACAATTGCGCCAATACATCCTTTTCCGCTCCTGCCACCACTGCCCTGATCCAATACGGCTCGGTCACCGGATAGCCGAATACGTTAGCAATAGGGTTATCGGTAAAAATCTTCCCTTGCACAAATTTGCTGCCATCCCAGATTCGTCCGACCAGATTTTGGAAATTCTGGAAGGTATCCGGTACATTATGCCCAAGCGTAGCCTCATAGGAACTGATCAAAACACGGGCAGGAGGATTATCTAGAGTGCTTACCTCTCCCGCTTTGTTTATAGCTAGGTTTGCAGGCTGACCGATGAGAGAGGGCGCTATATTGATACCGGGGTTAAAGGTAATGACACTGCGGAAACTGGCATAAGAGGGAGCTACTTTGTTTCCGGTGCCGCTGTTATCGTCGCCTGCCACTTGCACTTGGCAGGGAGTTTTCTGGATAAATAGGGAATTTCCGTCTTGTTGCAACCCCGTCACCAGTTCTTTGGTGAGTAAGCCGTTTGTAACGGTAACGCCGTCATTCGCAAGTTCCATCCGGCTCTTATCAAAATATTGAACCTGTCGCTTTCCTCCGTTAGACTCAACGTAATTTTCCTGGTAAGTTCCGAAGCTGTTTGGTCCCCATGTATAACCGCGCCCCGCCGTAGGATCCAAAATTACCAACCTGTCGCTGTATTCCCATTTTTGCTGGAATTTATCATTGGAAAAGCTGGAAGCATCCAGCAAGGGTAAAAACAGGCTATAGGAGTTTGGCTCTTTAGCTACAGCTTCTTTGCTCTCACCGTTTACTAATGATCCGGTAATACCTACCGTTACTGCCGCTGCCAGAAAATCGCGCCGATTGAACTTGAAGCCCCCTCTCTTTTTGCTTACCGCAAAAACTTGGGGTTTCTCCTCATCATTGGTTTGCTCGGCTTTTTTTGGCTCGTCCTCCATGGTTTCCTCCTTTACAAGCTAATATATTCTTCCCTTTTATCCCGCCTTTGAGAGAGCTGACGAAATATTCAATAGTTTAATTGGGATACCAGTAGTGTGTACCGCTTCCACCGGTACTCATCCCGGTACCAGCCACACAGTTGCAGGTGCAAACTGCTCCGGCAGGAATGGCAGAACCGCAGGGCAAGGTATAGGTTATATCTCCCTGCTTAAAACTAACACCCTTTACGTCAGAAGTATTCGCCGCCAGATCCATCAGCGCGGTCAGGATTTTGCCGTCGGGTATTGACCACAGCTTGATGCTGCCATCATTACTTCCGCTGGCAAGAATCTTCCCGTCCGGGCTGAAAGCTACCGATAAGGCACTATCAGAATCACCAGTGAGGGTCTGCAGCAACTTTCCGCTGCTCACCTCCCACAGATTGATTTCTTTATAACTTCCGCTGGCAAGGGTCTTGCCGTCGGGGCTGAACGCTACCGAATCGACAGCCCCAGAATGCCCTGCGAGAGTGTTGAGCAGTTTGCCGTCGGGTATTGACCACAGCTTGATGCTGCCATCATTACTTCCGCTGGCAAGAATCTTCCCGTCCGGGCTGAAAGCTACTGACAATACAGCTTCAGAATGCCCTGCGAGAGTGTTGAGCAGTTTGCCGTCGGGTATTGACCACAACTTGATGGTTTTATCCCAACTCCCGCTAGCAAGAGTGTTACCATCTGGGCTGATTGCTACCGAATTGACCCCGGAAGAATGACCCGTGAGCGTGTTGAGCAGCTTGCCGTCGGGCAACGACCACAGCTTAATTTCTTTAAAACTTCCGCTGGCAAGAATCTTCCCGTCCGGGCTGTACGCTACCGCATCAGAATTACCAGTGAGGGTGTTGAGCAGCTTGCCTTCGGGCAGCGACCATAGCTTGATAGTTTTATCCAAACTGCCACTGGCAAGGGTGTTACCGTCCGGGCTGATTGCTACTGATCTGACAGAATCGGTGTGTGCCTTTAACGCGGCTAATTGTTGTTGGGTAAGGGTTGACTGCGGGGTGGCGGTTGGCAAGGGGGTGGCAGTTGGCAAAGGTGTTGGAGTGGGCTGCGGGGTGGGGGTATCGCCGCAAGCAACCATAACGCCACTCGCACTTACTGCCCCTGCCGCTGCCAGAAAATCGCGCCGATTGAACTTGAAGCCCTCTCTCTTTTTGCTTACCGCAAAAACTTGGGGTTTCTCCTCCTCAATATCCTTCTCTTCATTATCTTTGGTCATATTCTTCCCCTTCTGTTAACTTGTTATAGCAAGGCATTACAAAACTGATTTTGGCGGGTTGAAAACGACGTAAGGTGGCAGCAAGGCAACCGCCCTGACACTCGCCTTCCAACTTAAACCGACAAGTGGAACATTCCTTATAGATACCAGCCACCCGAAAAGGCTTCACTCGGTCTGACAAAGCGTTTCGCAAGCTAGTTGTGTCTGATCCATCTCCCCATGAAACATGAAACTTACCTCCAGACGGGAAACAGTGCAAAGCTTGCCCGTCCAAACCGATGTCCAGTATTGGGCTACAACGCCACGCCACCGCCGCTCGGGCTTGCCGTAACGTCTCCAGATTAGTCTCTGAAAACATGCAAGGCACAAAACCGCAATCGAACTCAATTCTGACCCCAGCCGTGGCTGCAACCTCAGAAAAGTGAGCGATTTTCTCCCCTACTATCGAATATTGCTTGGGATGTAGGTAATTATTGTCTCCGCCATAAATTGCTTGCGCCAAGCCAAGCCTGATAGCCTTGCGACATTCGGTTTCTGAGATAATCGGCAGCAGATAGTCTAGGCTAAAATCGGTGGTGTAAATGGTAAAACCGGGCATGGCACGAGGACCCAACCGTTTGAGCGTTTTCAGTCGCCATGCTTGTTCCCGCTCGTCCGGTCCGGAAAGATGAGAAGAAGCGTTCATATTAATTAGAATCTGGCATACCTCTTTCGGTAAATTCTCCAGGACGGACAAAGCCACTTCTGGCATAAGCCCATTTGAAAAAACAACCACTTGTTTATTCCGTTCGCGTGCTCGACGAACCAGTTCTGGGAAGTTGGGGTGCAAGGTTGGTTCGCCTCCGATCAACCGAGCTTCTTCAATTCCCGACCGTTCCAGAAAATCGAGCCGCTTATCAAAATCATCCAGCGAAATGTACGGAGGTACAGCTGCCGCTTTAGCTTCCTGCATATGTTCCCCGGCAAAGCAATAAGGACATTTCAAATTACAGACGCGGGTTACCAACAGGTTAGTCATCAAACCCCTCCTGCTTTTGCAGTAAACTAACCCTTTGCCATTTTTCAAGCCATCCGTTCAAGTTGGTAGCCGCCTCTGATTTGGGTAAGTCCAGCAGATTTGCTAAAAGTTCCAACAAATCGGCATAAGAATAGCCTAGGACAAGACAGTTCCAAACTGCCGCTTCTACCCCGCGCAAACTATGGGATTCGTTGCACTGCTCGTTCACAACTAGCACTTCTTCTGAATCCTGAACCCATTGGATGGTTTTCGGACTAATCAAAATTAGTTCACCAACAGCGTTTTTCACTTTTTCGCCTCCTTGAAAAGCCGATCCGAGCTTTGATGCGCGGAAACTGCCAGTGCTTCAGAATCGGACAACCATTCCTCTACCAGTTTTTCTTGCCCGATCTCTCGCAGCAGCAGTGCAATTGTTACGAGACGAGTTTGCACGCATGCAGACTCATACTGACCGGGTAGTCCGGAAGTAGCGTTGGTGATGTGACATCCTCCTGCGCAGTGGTAGCGACAAAAACAATCGGTGCAAAGGGGCTTATTTTGTACCACCAATTGTCGTACCTGTTGCAAAGTATCCCAGTCAAATTCAAAGGATGCCCCGTTGAGTTGCCCCAATTGCATATTCAAACCGCTGCGCTTCCAATCTTCCGGTAACAAGTAGCAGGCATCCACTGTCCCGTCTGGGGAGATTATCAGCGCATCTTTACCAACCGGGCAAAAACTGGCACGGTTGTTTCGCAGGTCAGCAGTTGAAAAAACCGCCTCAATTCCTGATCTCTCAAGGATTTGAGCAGCATTGATAAAATTACGGGCAAATGCCAGTGGTGTGGGAACCTCAAAGCCTGCTTCACGGGATAATGACGATTCTTTCAGGGTCTCGAAACAAACCGCAGAGGGGCGAAATTCCTTTGAGATCCATTGGGCTATTTCCGGCAAGCGCTCTACTGTGTCGCTTGTTACACACGCTCGGATGATAAGCTCAAGCGGGCTTTCGGAAAATATGTGGGCACTACGGGTAACAATGTTAAAAGCATCTTTCCCATTAATGGCGGGACGGTGACAGTTCTGGATGTCTGCCGGACCGTCTAGTGAAAGCACGATCGTATCAAATTGGTTGGCAATCCAACGACAACGAGCTTCATTATATATACCGTTGGTGGCAGCCTCGAAATGAATTTTTATCCCTGCTGCTGCCCCTTGCAAACGGGCATATTCGACCGCGAAATGAACAACCTTTTCGGCATAAAAAGGCTCACCCCCGAAGAAATGGATTTCCGCCCTTTTTTTACCCACTGATGTAAGCAAATCTAAATAAGCATCCACTCCATTCTTGACCATTTGTATATCCATAACCGGACTGGTTTGCTTGGGAGCAGCAAAATCACAATAACGGCAGGCGAGATTACACCCACGTGTAGGGATAATTCCCAAGAATAAAGGATCATCCAATGTACCTGTCCTGGGAACAGGAATCGGTTCACCCTGCAACCGGAGTCTCTCTAACAAAGATTCTACTTCTCCCAAAGCAGGGCTGTCGGTTTGTAACTGCTCTTTAATTTGCCGAAGAGCTTTCAGGTTTACCAGTGCCACTACCCGTTTTAAGGGAGCGTACACCAGATATTTATCCCTGACCGGTATATAAAAGATGTCTTCAAGCTCAACCATTTGTGCCGCCTATTTTTTATTAGCTTTCCAGAGAATTTCGCGACTACCTTCTGCCCCGCATTTTATTTCCTGCGTACCTGTACTAAGGTCGTAATTGATTACTGATGTTTATTTTCGTCCTTTTCGATTGCCTACATCACCACCTCTGCGATATGTTGAATTTGAAACTTGTGCTTTTATAATCTTTATGTTTTATTGCCTAGTTGCGGTCCAGCTAGCGTCAGCTTTACAACTGGCTTCATTGGCTTTAGCTTCTCCGCTCGCTTCTCCTTTTTCTCCGTTAAAAGTACCATTCAAATTGAATGAACCGTTATTACCCATAAAACCGTTAAACGAAAATCTATTACCATTCAGGTAAATATCTGTGAGACCAAAATTTATTTGTCCACAGCCTGAAAGTTTGATAGTCCCCTCGGGAATAATACTTTTTCGTACTACAAAGTTAATCTCTCCACCACTAGATACTTGACCTTTCCAGATACCATCATTTGATGCAAAAGATGTTTTAGAGGCTTTCCAGGTTATCTTTCTTGCACCGGGACAACCGTTCACCTTTTTGTCCATGTTGATTATTAATTCTCCTGAAGCACTCTCAGGTGACTCAAACTTGCCGACAAATTTGTCAGTATAAGTAATTTCCCAAGAGAAGTCAGTACCCTTCAGACTAGTTTTTTCAATGGTGTATGAGGCGCGAAGGGGACTAGAATTAGTGCAGGGTTCTCGTAGTGCAAAATAAACAAACATGTTTTTTTGAACGTTAAAGGCAATCTGAGTTCCGTCTGAAGCAGTGGCGTCCCAGTTACCATCATAGGTTGTTGGAACAGGCGTCGGTGATGGGATTGGGGTGGCGGTCGGTGGTATGGGCGTGGCTGTCGGCACAGGTGTTGCAGTTGGTGGTATGGGCGTGGCTGTTGGCGGCACAGGTGTTGCAGTTGGTGGTATGGGCGTGGCTG
This sequence comes from Candidatus Chlorohelix allophototropha, assembly GCF_030389965.1. NCBI lineage: Bacteria > Bacillati > Chloroflexota > Chloroflexia > Candidatus Chloroheliales > Candidatus Chloroheliaceae > Candidatus Chlorohelix > Candidatus Chlorohelix allophototropha. The sequence goes on along the minus strand of NZ_CP128402.1, from coordinate 230,741 downwards.
TTGGCGGCACAGGTGTTGCAGTCGGTTCGCCACAGGCTACAAGAAGTATCAAAGATAATAGAAGTAAAGGCCCAATCCGCTTTAATTTTTGCATATTAACCCCTTTTTTCTTCTCTTATGTTACATTTTATCTTCTGGATATTTAGCCATCGATAACGCTCTCTGGGCTGTACGAACTTGACCAACAAATACAAATGTTCCAGGCTTTAGAAACATAGCCGACTTATTATCAAGCTCAAAAATCCCAAGTAATGTTTGGCTTCAAACTAAATATACTTGGGAAGTATTAGCCCGACTTTGTTTTAAAGTTGTTTGTAAGCGTGTTTTAAACTCAAACCTCTTTAGAACAAACGTATTTGTTGGACTCGATGCCCTTATAACTCATTCCTCTCTCTTTCCCCACTGAGGAGGTTAGGGGTAAATAGTTACAAATTATTTATGGCTCAAATGGCGAAACCTTTCTAGCTTGCCAGGTTCCCTGTAGAGGGCATGTGGATGTAGAGCTTTGTTTTATACTCCCATTCACCGCGTTCTGATCTTTAAATTGACCAGAGATGGCAAGTTTTCCGTTGTCTCTCACAAAACTATTATTGTTAATACTAGTAGATCCTTTCAGGATATAGGTTACGCCATAGCTATCTAGATTAGGATTACAAAAACTTTGACCAAAAGTAATATCCCCCACTACATTATTCTTGATGCCGAAATATATAACCTTATTTTGGTAGGTTGTACCTATCCAATTGCCATCATAAAGGGAGAAAGGTGTTCGTTTGGCTATCCAGTTACCGCTTGCCGGTCCACAAGTCGAGTCACCACTGAATTGTAAATTGGCTGAAATCTGTCCATTTGCAGTGAAAGCGCCAGTAACTTTAAAAGTTGATCTACTAGTCTTATATTCTATTGAGAAAGCGTTATCAACTATGGGAACTAAAGCAGAGGAAGTAGAAACAGAAGTTGAATTATTCCCACAAGTTACTTTTAAATAGTAGTTGGTGATTATGTCACTATATACAGCCAAGGAAATGGTTATGCCTGACCCTCCCCCATCCCAATAACCATCAAATTTACCTGCAGGAAGGGACAAGCCGACCCTGGTAGCAGTCCAAGTTGTATCGGCACTGCTGGCGCAAGCCCCAGAAACATTATTTATTATAAATTTACCTGTAATGAAACTAGGCGAGCTAAATGTACCACTAAAACTTACGTTATCCATTGCTATCGCAAACCCATCACCCTTAACCAGCATGTCGGTAAAGGATTTTTTCCAAGAGGTGGAACATGGCTGAATACCGAAATTTACAGTGACTGAACTTACTATGTTATTGGTAATACTAAATTGTAATTTCTGACCTTGTGCGGTTACCCCATACCACTGCCCATTAACTTCGTAAGTAGGTGGGGTTGGAGCGGTGTAACGCCACTTATAATAATGCTGCCCGATGTTGCCCATCTCAACTTGGAATTCAGTCGGATTAGACGGAGTGTAAGTCAATACTCGCCTCTCATATAGCTGCACCAGCACATCCTTCTCCTGTCCGGCTACCACCGCTTTCATCCAATAGGCTTCTGAGATTGGATAGCCGAACACATTGGCAGTGGGATTATCCGTGTAGATCTTACCTACCACTACTTGTGAACCATCCCAGATTCGTCCTGTCAGGTTCTGGTAATCCTGGAAAACTTTAGGAACGTTGTGTCCCAAAACCGATTCATAGTAACCAATTTGCACCTGAGCCGGAGGATTATCCAATGTACTTACCACTCCCGCTTTGTTGATACCCAAATTGGCAGGCTGTCCCACTCGATTTGAGGCGGTATTCTCTCCAGGGTTAGTTGTAATTACTTGCTTGAAACTGGCATAGGTAGGGGATAGCGCATTACCACCACTGCTATTGTCATCTCCTGCTACCTGAACTGTGCTAGGTGTTTGTTGGTTGAATTTAGCGTCCCCATCCTGGCGGTTACCCGTCACCAGTTCTTTGGTGAGAAGACCGTTGGTGACAAAACTTCCATCGGGGGACAGTTCCATCCGGCTTTTGTCAAAGTATTGTACTTGGCGTTTACCTCCTGAAGCTTCCTGATAATCCTCCTGTAAGGTTCCGAAGGAATTAGGTCCCCAGGTATAACCTCGTCCTAATCCCGGAATTTCATCAACCGGTTTGTCGCTGTATTGCCACAAGTTTTTGAACTTGTCGTTGGCAAATTGGGGTGCGGCTTGCGTTATCTGGACCACCAAGCCAGAAAAAAGGGTGACTAGCAATAGCACTGCGACTAATAAGCTGGTCTGTTTAGACTTCATCATCTTGATCCTTTCCCGCTAATAAATTCGAAGCCTTTGTTAAATGAGCGCCTGTCATAATTTGATTTTTGCTGATTTTCTGGTCAAATTGATAAGCAATTAGATTAAAACAACCATTTCAACCAGTGCTCTCAGATTCGGTCAAAATGAGGGAATTTACTTCAAACTGGCTCGAAAAAACCAGATTTGGGCTAGATACGAAAGGCTCTCAGATATAAAGAAAAGAGATTAGAAAATTACAGGTTATTGGGTACAAAAACCGATTAAATATTCCAAAACCAAATCTGTATATCTATGGCAAATAGTATGGGATGAAATAATCACTTTTCAGGATAATATATTAATAACGGAATATAAGAGGATAGTTGTGGTTTGACTGAGTGCCGGCAACTGCTTTTTGCCCAACGTTATTCTGTCTTTTTAAATTAGTGGCTTCCTTAATATATTGACTTCCTGATATAAAGTACAGGTAAGGTTTATCGTTTTTCCATTGATGTTGTCAAGAAACCCTTTCTTTTTTCAAAGGTTTATAGTCCCAAATACAAATAAACAAATGACGGACTATCTAACTATCAACAACATTATTTTGTGCATGGTTTGTTTGGAAAATGCAAACAGCAGGCTACAGCTTTATAGCTGTTGATAAATTTAATCATGCAATAGTAAAAATAAAGGTAAAAATGGGAGTAACCGTTCACAAAATTGCTAAAAGAAGGGAAGCTGAGAAAACCTCAGGGTATGGAATGGAAAACTTACGAGTTTCATTCGAACTTTTAGAAAAAGTGCAGCTTGAAATTTGTGTCTATTAGGATCGATCCCGTGTAGCTCTTAAATGCACTGTTTCGAGAAAAAAACCGTCATAAGCCTTTTTTCTTGATCTGTCACTTCTCTTTTAGAATATTCTTGCTATAGATCTTCAGGTTTGGTTTTGGAATCTTCTGGTAGGTTTTGTACTTAACCATCGCTGTATTTTTCAAAAATCTTTTCTGAACATCTATACATTGTCAAAGATGGTTCCGGTGTCTTATCGTAATCGGATTTGAGTCTAATGTACTGATTGCAAGATTATTTAAAATGGGTTGAGCCTGCTCACTATAACGAACAGTCTCAACCCAGATAAAAGAGTTTTTAGAATGAGCGAGGTCAGCCGCTCAATCCATCCTTAAGAATGACGGAAATGAATAAAGACATTTCAAAAGAATGATTTATATTGATAATAAGATTCTACAGTGTGGAGATTGGAGAGGGATTGAAACCAAATGAGACTTTTCTCATCTTGGGAGAGGGTTGTATAACTCCCCGAAACGGTGCACTGCTGCTACAAACCAGTTAATGTTGTGTTTCAAAATATCTTAGAGGTTGTGATAATGACATTATGAAACGACATTTGATACAGGTCAAGGATAGTGTATCAGAAAGTATACTTTTTGAGACACTACGGCTAAGCCGAGGTAGATAGATACCCAAGCCCCGAAGCGACGACCTATTCTCGGTAATGAGAAAATCGAGGTGCTGTACAACAACCCTAACATGTAGCTTAAGTGCGTCGTTTCGGGAGATTTTGCAAAAGCCTCTTTATTCCCCCGAGCCGCTATTCCCGCTAAAAGTCGTTGCTGCCAGGCACCCCCTTGCTTGGCTATCTTCAAAATTAACAGTAAAATAGGTTTACCTACTTATATTTATAAGATTCGTACAATTTGAAAGGCTTATATACAAATGGATAAAGAACTTTGTGTGGTTATCGGTGCAGGCTCAGGTGTCAGCCAAGGTGTCGCCAGACGCTTCGGAAAGGAAGGCTTCCGCATAGCCCTTATCGCTCGCCGTGCTGAGTCTGTTGAGGAGTCAGTTTCAGAACTTGAGAATTTAGGGGTAAAAGCTTTTGGTTTTGTCGCAGACGCCTCCGACTTTAACGCTTTAAAGCAGACCCTAGAGCTTATAAGGCAAAGCCTGGGTGAGACAGCCGTGCTGGTCTACAATGCCGCTGCAATAAAGCAGGGAATTCCTTCCGAGATACCGGTGGAAAGCCTAGTAGAAGATTTCAAAACTAACGTGGCGGGAGCGCTGGTAGCTACGCAGGCGGTAATTCCAAGCATGAGGGCGAAGGGGAAGGGTACAATCCTTTTCACAGGGGGTGGGCTGGCGCTAAGTCCAAACCATCAGGTTGCCTCCCTGTCAGTGGGCAAGGCCGCCCTCAGAAACCTTGCATACTCTCTGGGAGCTGAACTTGAAGTGGAAGGAATCCAAGTGGCTACTGTAACCATTGCTGGTTATGTTACACCTGGAACTCACTTTGACCCTGACCTGATAGCGGAAACATACTGGCAGTTACACACTCAGAAACCAGGTGAGAGGCAAAGAGAAATTGTCTACAAGTAATAATACCAAGTACGCTTGAGTAATGTCCAATGGATTAAGTTTTGTTGCTATTCAGTCAGGGTCAACTTTTTGATGTTTTCAAAGTTTGTACTTACAAATTTGAACCTAACTTCCAAAAATTAGGTGAGTAGTTACGTTGCATCACTTTTTACAGATTCGTTCCTTCAGAATCCTTCCCTAACCCAGCAGTCCAGGCTGCCCGCATCGCTTCAGCCCGGTCAGCTACCTGCAATTTGCTTAATATAATGGAAACCTGGTTCCGCACCGTCTTCGGACTTAAGAACAGGCGGGTGGCAATTTCGGGATTTGAAAGACGTTGCGCCATCAGGGTAAGAATCTCATGTTCCCGCTCGGTCAACTCGGCTAACAAGGGCGATTGGTTGGCTATACTAGGCTTTATCCCCTGGAAATAGGTCATCAATCGCTGGGCGATAGCCGCCCCGAAAAAGGCTTCCCCCTCAGCGATGACCCGAATGGCTCGTAGGGTTTCACCCTGAGCTGCTCCCTTGAGCAAATAACCTTTAGCTCCTGCGCGCATTGCGGCAAACACCGAATCATCATCCTCAAACATTGTAATAATCAGCACTTTAAGTTGCGGATATGTTTGCACCAACCGCCGGGTAGCTTCAATCCCGTTAATTCCTGGCATATTGATGTCCATTAATATTACATCGGGCGCAAAAGTAGCCACCTGATTAAGTACCTCATCGCCACTGGCAACCTCACCGATTACCTCCATATCCGGCACCGAATCTAGCAAAATGTGCAAACCATCCCGAAACAGAGGGTGGTCGTCCGCAATCAAAATTCTTATTTTAGCTGTTGTATCAGTCGAAATTGGCGTATTCTGGGTTAGTTCCCGACTTCGCCTTGCCGGGGTAGTGCTGATGGCGATTGTAGTGGTGTCAATCGTCGGGCGGTTCTCCTTCAGGGTCGTTTCAAAAGCCTGGGCCAACTCCAAAGCCGAACTATAACGCTCCTGGGGGGGTTTAGCCAGGGCTTTTAAGATTACCTCCGAAATCCCATCAGGTATGGAAGGGTCATAATGACGCAGCGGGGTGGGTGGGGTGGTGGTATGCTGCAATACCACCGAGGTGGCTAACCCCACAAAGGGCGGGCGACCTGCCAACATTTCGTAGATCACCACTCCCAAAGCATAAATATCACTGGCAACTATCGCTTCGCCCCGCGCCTGTTCGGGGGACATATAGACCGGGGTGCCAACCGCGAAGCCTTCGGAGGTCAGGTATTCGTCTTGCGCTTTTAAATCCTTAACAATTCCAAAATCGGTAAGTTTAACCTGACCCTGGTCGGATAATAAAATATTGGCGGGTTTCAGATCGCGATGGATTAATCCCTGGTTATGGGCATGGTCAAGGGCGGCGGCTAATTGATTGAGAATTTCCCCGGTGCGCTCCAAACTCAGTTTACCTTCGGCTCTGAGTAAACTTCTGAGGTCAGCTCCATAAGCCCCCTTTGGTACATACTCCATCACGATATAAGGCATATCCTTATGTTGACCTAAATCGTAGACCCGCACGATGTTTGGGTGAAAGAGACGGAGGGCATTGCGGGCTTCTCCCCGGATGAATCGCTCTCGTACCTGGAGATTGGCGGCGTATTCGCCCAGGATAAGTTTGATCGCGCGCTTTTCATCTAGGAGGAGGTGAGTTACCAACCAGACCTCCCCCATTCCGCCTTTACCCAGGAGTTCTTCCAGGCGGTAAGTTGCAGCTAAGATAACACCGGGTTGAAGTTCGGGAGCAGGGTTTGACATTACACCACCTCTTTCAAAAATTATTGTTCAGTTTATTATTCGCGGTTAGTTTAAGGCTTCCTGTACCAATTCCGCTCCCACTTTTAGGGTGGGCAGGTGTAGTTTTACCTGTACAACCGTGCCTCTATCCTGGCCTAGTTGGATAGTGCAACTTCCCCCTAGTTCGCTGGCTCGTTCATACATTGCTCGTAATCCCACCCCTGAACGATGGGCGGGCGAAATGCCCTGACCGTCGTCCATTACTTCGATAAGCAGCGTCTGGTTACGGGTTTCTATCCTGATGACGCACTTAGTGGCTTTGGCATGCCGTACCACATTGGTGATTGCTTCCTGCACTATACGGTAGGCTGCTACCTCAACCGCCGCACTTAGCTCCGGCAGACATTCGGGGGCTTCCACTCCAATCCGTAAGGTTGGGAGTTGTTGCTGGGCGGCTTGCTCTTTGATCGCCAGGATTAAACCCAGTTCGTCCAGGGCGGGTGGTCTTAGACTATAAACCAGTTGTCTTATCTCGGTAATAGTCTGCTGGGTTTGTTGGGAGATATTACTTAACAAGGCATCCACCCGCGCGTTCCCAGGTCCCAGCAGGTTTCGAGCCGCTTCCATTTTGAAAGAGAGGCTGGCGAGGGTTGGACCCAAACCATCGTGCAAATCCCGGCGCAAACGGCGACGCTCTTCTTCTCTGGTCGTTACCAGAAGCTCCCTGGCCTGTTGTAAATCCTGGGCTAAACGCTTCAAGTCCAGGGTTAACTTTACGGCTGAGACCGCTATACCCACCTGATGGGTCAAGTCCTTCAAAAGTCGTTGGTCACTTCGCCCTAGTTTTTCGCCAGCTCTGGCTCTTAAGACCAGGTAGCCCACCGTTTCGGACTGGTAACTCAGGGGAAAGCGGGTCAGGCTGCTGGTCGGACCCGGTGTGCCATAAGCTGCTGCCACTTCACCGGGCTTACTGGTCTCCCCTGACGTTTCTGCTAAGACTAAAGTGCTGGTAGAAGAGTAAGCCAGTTCAATAGCGGCATAGGGAAGTTTGAGAGTTTGGGCAACGGTTTCCACGATGGTGGGGAGAACCTGTTCCGGGGCTAAAGTACCTTCCAACCGTTGACCGAGACGGGCTAGCACTCCATAGGGATCATCTCTTTCCCCATACATATAACGGTTAACGGCTCGTTGTAACTTATGGCGCAGGGGCTGAAACAGCAGGGCAATTACCACCGTCGCCAGCATGGAAATTAGCAAGTTACCCTGAATAGTTTGCTGAAAGAGGGTATTAAGGCCAAGCACCAGGCTTAGATATAGGAGTATCACCGTCAGGGTAAGGGTACCATAGACCAGGGTGCGATTTATCACCAGATCAATGCCCCACAAACGCTGGCGAAAAAGAGCCAGTATGAATGAGGTCACCAGGAAAAAGGAAAACGAATAATTTATCAGGCTACTAAGCGGCCAGTAAAGAGTATCACTCAGGTTAATATTGAAGCCACCACCACCTGGCAGGCCGCTACTATACTTGACTAACCACCAGGCTACGCCGCTGAAAACGAGCCATTTCGTTTGTTGTCGTTCCAGGGGAGTTGAAACCCGACGATAACGGTAAATCTGGGAGACTATAACGCTCAGGACACAAACCCACTCGGTCAAACTAATAGTCCACTGCACCCATTCACCCCAGTCAAGGAGGTCGTTATATATGTAGTAATACAACCTCACCGCAATAAATAGTATTAGAGGCCAGCGTATCCAACGCGGGACAAACCGCCCATTAGGGAAAAGAGCAAAGAGTAGGAGAATAGTTAGTACAAAAAAACCTTCGAGAAAGCGACCAGTATAAAACCAGCCATCAAAGCTATAATTCGGTTTATTGCGATTCAACCAGATTGAGTGGTCAGCACTGTAAATTAGAGGGTAAATATAAGTTACGGAAGAGCCAATTATCAGGGCATAACTGGCAACCAGCCCAATCCACTGGCGGGACAACTTCCAGAATATAACAAAAGCGGTTCCCAGACAGAGGAGGGAAATTAAATTGTCAGCTATAAGACTAAAAGCGATATAAGCCTGTACCGGTATGCCCACATTTTCAAGGGCTTTAGCGGTTTCGGGCGCGATACAATTCGAGCTGTTACAGACCTGATAGTTTTGAAGGTAGTAAGGAATACCTACTAAGCTTACTATGATGGTAAGAGCTACCAGTGCCAGCCAGCCAAACCGCGCCAGCAGGAGTAACCGTCCCTGTAACTCATATGCGGTGGTGGGCTGTGGGGTATGTTCGCGGCTGAGGCTTGAAAACAACCCCAACAACACCATAAGAATTCCCACCAGTCCGGCTATAATTGGTACACCGACTGCCAGTTGGCTTGCCCAGCTTATTCCCCGGCTAAATTGTAAGGTTTGCAGGTATAGCCCGTAGAAAAGAAATGGAACGGCGAAGGCAAACAGGTAGTTGCGCCACTTCCCCTTACGACTCTCGAAAGGTTTGAGCAACCACCGTAAAGCCTCGGTGATTACACCCGCTACTAATGCCACTAACACCAACTCGTAGCGTTCCTGTATGACACTCACCAACACAATGCTGAGAGTCATAACCAGAGTCAATGCCCCCAGAGTCAAAACCCATCGCCGCAACAGAAATAAAAGCAGACCTATCAGAAGGGCGGCCTGAACCGAAAGGCTGCCAATTCCTAAATCACTGGTTTGATATAAGGCCAGAAACTGGCTATATTCCAGGGGAAAGGTCGTAGAGTAGATAATTTTGCTGCCATCAGGCGACCAGCAGGGGATCTGGCTCATCACTCCCACCCCATTTTGGGTCAGGTTAGTAGGTTCGCTGCCATCGGGTTTCATCCGATAAATATCTATTTTTCTCACCTGATATTTACCAGACATAAAGGTGATACTGCTACCATCCGGCGACCACTCAGGATACCAGTTATCGTGCGAGTCGTTGGTGAGGCGGACAAGATTAGTACCATCCCGGTTCATCCGATAAATCTGGAAAGTAACATCCCTATATGAAGAAAATATAATCTGGTTGCCATCTGGTGAAAAAGAGCCAGTTATATCATCCCAGTTGTCGCTGGTTAAGCGGGTTTGCTCGCTGCCATCTGGTCGCATCAGATAAAGATGCTTGTAGTCGCCATCTTTTTGTGAATAAAAAAGTATAGACTGACCATCCGGCGACCAGACCGGCCCCATATCATCACCGGGATTATTGGTCAGGCGCCGCAACTCACTTCCATCAGGTTTAATGGTGTAAATTTCCGCACTGCCCTCTAACCCAGAATTAAACGCAATTGTAGTGCCGTCTGGCGACCATGTAGGCCAGGCATTAGAACCGGGTAAATTGGTAAGTTGTACCCGGTTTGAGCCATCCAGATCCATGATATATAACTGGTCAGTTTTCTTACCGTTTTCCCCGCTCGTAAAAACTATTCGTTTGCCATCGGGAGAAATGCGGGGCAACCAGCTATAGAAAGAATTACTGCTGGTCAGACGGGTCTTAGCACTGCCATCCGGATTCATCAAATAAAGATCAACACCCCAAAGTTGGTCAGTCGGGGTACTGGCGGGATTCTTTTCTATGAAAGGCTGCGAATACCCGCTATAGAAAATCAGTACCGCCAGCAGGAGTCCACCTGAAAGCAGGGCTGGTACCAATTCTCGCCAGCCCGGTCGAGCTACTTGAACCCTGGACAGCACTGCGCGAAAGGGAGTGCTCATAACCAGCAAGCCACTAAAAGCCAACACCAACCGAGGGGGACTGAGCAAAGGGGCAGTGTCGGCATTAGTCCCAAAGGCAAGATACCAGAAGATTTCCCCGAGAATACCCCACCCAAACAATATTACTCCCGGCAATGCCAGGTTATAACCCTTGGGCAAACTTCGCCGCCAGGAGTAACCCACCGAGTGATTCCTGAAAGCTATCGCTAGAAAGAATAGCGCGACTATGAGGTAAACCACGTAAAGCAGTCCGAGCCAGGGGGTGAAGAAAGTATCCTGGGTGGGGGTATGATTACGTACCCAGCCATCGAGATATAATCCGCCGTTTAGGAAAACCGCCAGCCCCAGCCCCAGCCAATCGAACTTATTACCCCCCGCTGGATAGCCAGACAAGCGGGCCTTTTTCCCTGATAACTGCTCAATTTCGGGAGTAGCTTGTGAGGTTAGCATACACTTATCCAGCCTTTCTTTCGGTAGCGTTAAATGGGTAGGGTTTTACACGCTATTTAGTTCTTGTTATAACCGAAATTTTCTTGGGGTATGCGATTTAAGCGTCAAGCTTATCTCTGACTGATGTACTAGGTAGTATACCAGTGTCTTCACCCCCTGAGAAGTCCAACAAATAGTGTCAAAATTTACTGTCCAGGGGTCGGGACGGGGTCAGGTGATGGTAATGTTGCCGAAGTGCGAACGATCCCCTGTGAACTGTCCGGGATATTATTAACAACTGTCGGATTAATTCTCGGTGCGGGAGCTGGAACTGGAGCTGGTGCAGACACCGCCACGGGAGCCGCTGGAGTAGGAGCCGTGTTTATAGTTGGTAGAATTGTAGGGTCATAAGATGTGTTCCAGGTTTTAGTCAAATCCACCACCACAATTAACAAAATTATAATGGAAGCCAGCACACTCACCAACCAAAATATTTTGATAGCCGGGTTGTAACGGGTGTTTCGGTTATGATTTTGGTTGGTGCCTTTTGTAATATTCCGATTTCGTAACATAGTTGCCATTTTATTTACCTCCATCGCTAAAGTTATATCGTTACTTCTGCTTTAAGTATAGTAATTTCGATATCCCTATGTCTTGAGGCAGTGTCCCGGTATTGTCCCGACTCTTGTCCCGTATTTATGAGTAGATCCAATCCAGGAATTAACTAGAGTTACACAGAGGCGGAAGTGAATTAGTCGGCTGGTGTTGTACCCCAACAAGCAGCTCCATTAATAGAGGGTGCTAAAACCAGTGCCCCATGGTCGTCAATTTAAAAAGAATGGGAAGTAGACAAAAGAAAGTACCTGTGGCAAAGATTTAATTGCCAAAAAAAACCTTAAGCCAAACACAGGTACTTTCATGGAAAAGCTTAAACAAATAGCGGGGAATTTGCAAGCCCTATTTAATGAAACAGCGCAACATCTGGCAGTGGAGACGGGTTTTCGACAACGCCGTTCAAAACTGGATGGCGCCACATTCGCCAAAGCGCTAATCGGAGGCTGGCTGTCCAATCCTGAGGCAAGTCGGAGTGAACTGGCACAAATAGCCAAGGTTAGCAAACAAGCGCTTGACCAGAGTTTTACAAGCCAAGCGGCAAGTTATTTACAGGCTTTGTTAGGTTGGTGTGTAGAAAAAATGCTAGGGCAGGAACCAGCGAGTTTGAGCCTACTGCAACGCTTCAAAGGGGTGTATGTACTGGATAGTTCGACTATCAGTTTACCGCCAACCTTGAGCGCCCATTGGCAAGGGTGTGGGAAAGAGGGTAGTCAAAGTGAGGCTGGTCTGAAACTGCACGTGGGTTTGGAACTGCTAAGCGGGGCGCTACTGGGACCGGAATTAAGTCCAGCCCGTCTGCACGATCGGCAAGGACCGCATCAAAAGCTAAGTTTACCAGCGGGGGCGCTACGGATAACCGATTTAGGCTATTTCAAATTGGGACGATTGAAAGAATTAGAAGCGCAAGCGGTATTGTACCTAACCAAAGCTCAAACCGGACTACAAGTGTACGGGGCGCACCAACAACCCTTAGCTTTGAGTAAATGGTTGGGACAGCAGTCACAAAAGCTGATAGATAGGGTAGTAGAGGTGGGGGTAAAAGAACGTTTGCGCTGTCGGTTAGTGGCATGGCAAGTACCTTCTGGAGTAGTACAAACTCGTCAGCAGGCTTTCAAGGAGTTGGCACGCAAGCAGCAGCGTCCGGTCAGCGCCGAACGTCAAGCCTTAAGCTACTGGAGTGTGTATCTAACCAATCTATCGCAGGAGCAGGCTAGTCCCGCAGAAGTGGCAGTATTGTATCGGTTACGCTGGCAGATTGAACTTCTTTTCAAATTGTGGAAAAGTGGGGGTGGATTGGAACGCTGGCATAGCCACAAGCCTTGGGCGATATTATGCGAAATATATGCCAAACTGATTGGGCAAATTATTCAGCACTGGTTAGTGCTGGCAGGGGTATGGCAAGAAGCGGAACGCAGTCTCATCAAGGCTAGTCGTATTGTGCGAGCACACGCCCGCAGCTTACTGTTTCGTATTGATAATCCGCCCCACTTACTGCAAGAATTGATTTATATTTGTGCTAGTATGCAAAAAGGCTGTCGTTTGGATAGGAAAAAATCCAAACCCTCCAGTTTTCAGCTGCTTAATAGTCCTCCTATTTTGCTTCCGCAGCTCTTAAATTGACGACCATGGGGTGCTAAAACCAGTGCCCGTATGCTTGGCATCTCAAATAAATGGCATGAGAAAATTTTTCTTGAATGTTGCCAAAAAAAGGGTATGATGACCGCAACCGAAGAACCAATTGTTAAGGAACTTAAAGAGATATTAGGCGAAGAGGGTTATGCCCGTGAGTACACTACAGGTACAAAATTCACCTCCGAAAATGCTATAAAGCTGACTCAGCGGCTACTCCATCCAGAAGCTGAACCAGAAACCAAGCCCACTAACTTACCCAAAAGCTCTTACCGAACGTGAGGTAGCGGTGTTAAGGCTAGTAGCTACCGGACTATCCAACCCCGAAATTGCGGAAAAAATGGTAATCAGCCACTGCACGTAGAAGCACATTTGCGCTCTATCTTTGCCAAAATTGAAGTCACTTCTCGTTCTGCTGCCACTCGCTACGCGGTTGAACATAACCTCATCTAAATCAACTACTAGCCTGATTTCAATACCTCGGTAACCTCACCTACCTGCACCTAACCTGCGAATGGTGCGGTGTATAGGTGACTTCACCGATGCCTGCTTTGGTTTGCCCCACTAAACTAATCCCATCGACTTCAAAAACGAGTAATTCCAATAGCAGAGGTAGCAAAATATTGAATTCTGAGAATAATGCTTCCCGCACAAATAGTAATAAATAGAACAGGATTGAGGTAAAACCTCTGGGACGGGTTAAAAAACTGGCAAAGGTTGTGACTTCGATTGGAAAAAATTTTGTAGCGGTTACTGCGATTATGCCTGCACGACCTTCTTCCACGATAAACAGGGTGTCGCCCATTCTACCTTTTATTGGTTTTAGCTGATAGGACTGGATCTACTCATAAAATCAGGACAACAGTCGGGACAATACTGGGACATTGCCTCAAGACAGTAGGACAGCCCGTTTACTATACTTCAAACAGAGTTCCAAAACTAACAGCCAAAACTCTGAACTACGCACCATTTACAAATCAACACTTAATTTGTCACAGGTTTTATGGCAGGAAACAGGCTGGAGTCTGAACCCAGTCACGAAAAACGATGAGGGGGCGCTAAAGTCTCTATTCTGGAAACTACATGCTTTTAATACCGCACTTGACCCGCGCTTTGCCCTTTTTGCCAAATGTGAAAAGTGTTTTGAAGAACATTTTGAAGAGGTTTTGCAAGGTCAAGCCGCTATATGTTTTGTAACTAGAGATAAAAAAGTGGCAAGCCTGCCGGGTTTATCTTGGCCGCTGTTCACACTGACAGTAAGGAATAAGATAATGTTGCAGATTAACGGATTATTACAGAATACTAAACTCACACTTCAGGAATTTGAATGGCCAAAGTGGAGTATTGACGCATTATTGGTGTTTGTTACCATTATCTGGGGCAGCACTTATTTAGTGGTTCAAAATACAGTAAGGTTAAGCGGGCCATTTACCTTCCTTACCCTCCGGTTTAGTATTGCAGCATTGGCAATCGGAATTTTGTTCCGTAACCGTATCCGCAATATTACCCGCCTAGATGTTATTGCCGGAAGCTTAATTGGAGTGTTCCTCTTTGCTGGATATGCCTTGCAAACTACCGGGCTGCAATTTACTACCACCAGCAAGGCGGGATTTATTACCGGGCTGTATGTGCCGCTGGTGCCGATACTGGTAGTAATTATTATGCGTCAATGGCCGCATATTGGAGGAGTTATCGGGGTAGTGCTTTCCGCCATCGGGCTAACTTTGCTCTCTATCAACGAAAACTTTAGCCTTGCTTTTGGAGTGGGGGAGTTGCTGGTGCTGGCAAGTGCGCTGGCGATGGCTTTGCATATTGTAACTGTGGGTAAATTCGCCCCTAAAGCGGACGCAATTAACCTTACTATGGTACAAATTGTGGTTGTGGCGGTACTCAGTCTCGTTATGATATTTCCTTCCGGGGAGGCACTGGCAATGCCTGTGACGGAAGTATGGTGGTCGGCCCTGTTTATGGGCATAATAGCCAGTGCCTTTGCTCTGGCAATAATGAACTGGGTACAGAAATCAATGTCCAGCACCCGTGCCACGTTATTTTATGCACTGGAGCCGGTCTGGGCTGGGTTCTTCGGATATATGACGGGCGAAAGTCTGACGATACCAGCTTTTATCGGTTGTGGGCTGATATTGTTGGGGATGGTTGTCTCGGAGAGAAAAATCCGCAAGTAGGTTACAGGCATTAGGAGACCGTTCCAAAAAAGAAATAGAAGAACATGATTTTTAGATTATAGGTTCAATATCGAAAGCGCACAAAAATGTTCCACTGTGCCCGCTACCCCATATTGGGCCTAGATAAAGCAATTGTCGAAGAATTCGAGCGATATCAGCCAGGTCGCACCGGCTCAGGTGGCGAGGATTTCTAATATTGGGTGGTCATCTCAGATTCCAGCCTATTTTTCAAAACTCAACGGTCTCATTATAGCTTTCTTCTTTTTTCGCTGCTTTTGTTCCACTTTCACTTCGCGATGTATACGCTTCGCCTCATAAGCTCAAAACTTGCCTGACCATAGGTCTGTCGCTTCAGTAGCTTTAGCCTATTTATCTGACCTTCGCTACCACCATTATTCCATACCCCCTTGTCACCAAGTAACGACAAAGAACCTTTTGTAGCAAGCTGGTTATCCGGTGTTTTGCGTAGTATCTTCCGGCAAACAGTGCAGCAGGTCTGAAAGCCAGCCATTTTAAGCCAGATCGGCAAAAAAGCCTCATGCCACGAAGCCTGTTAAGGCGGCTCGCGCGAGAATTAGGCAAGATGATGCGCCCAAGGGATTAGGCGGGCTAAAAACGGCTTGTAACTCGTGGCTACATTTAAGGCTTCGCAATAGGCTAAATAGCTCTAGTATTTTACAACCGAAAGCAATAATAGCGGCATATCAAATCATTGCAGTAAACATTAGATTTGAAAAAGGGAATTGATTAAGATGAGGGGAAAGGCAAGGAAGGTCAGACTGAATAACCTGGTCGAAAATTATTGGGATTGGTAAGAACTCAATCCATCAGAACCTTGGCACAAGCTTACTGACCCCACAGCGCAGCAATGTTTTCTGTTATAAACCTCAATAAATGCTGCGAAAACCCCAGAATGTAGCGGTTTCCCCCCCGTTTGTACAAGATTTGCACTACGAAAGTACCCGGAATTACCTTCTTCATTTTAGGCGGTTTGAACTTACAAAATGATTGACATGCGCCGCATAAACCGTTCATTCATGAACGCATTTTTGGGTTCAAAATACTCGTACTGATTTATCTTCGCGCCAAACTAAAAATCGCGCCCCATAGCGCTGGTACGCTATTTGCCTAGGAAAGCCTGCCCGACCTCCAGCACCAGCAACTGCTTTAGGCTCGCGCTCTTGTCCATAAAGCCACCAATCCCTTGTTTCAGCCCACAGAAGCTCTCCGCTGATTCACATATCCCAAATCCTGCCACTTCAACTGGCGTAAAACCCGCCTCTTCCTTTTTCTCTCCTCATTGCGCTAAACCACTGTTAATCCGCGCCATTAGATAGGGCGCTTTGAAACAGGAGATAGAGTGGCAAACACTCCCCTAAAGCCGCGCCCGCGAGCGCAAGTCGCCTCTGCAAGGCGGGTTAGGGGGTGGAAAGGTGCGTGCGCCATCAGTCACAGTACAAAAACTGCAAGCCACCAGTTGGGGCGTATCGCCGCGAAGAGTGGTGAAAAGTGTGTGGTGGTATGGCGAAATATGGCACGTGTGCGTAGGGTGCGGGGCAAAAAATTGGCGAAAATCAATTTGGATATACAATATCACTGCCTGCTACGTGCTCCATTAGTTGTCGCATCAGATCACCCGCTTCTGGATCGTGCAGAATCTTGAAAGCTACATCGCTGCTATATTGCACTTGCGTGCTCATGCCGATCAAGTGGTGCTCTGGCGAATTTAAATCGAGTAGTTTAGCTTTCTGTGCCAGCATATCCCGGATCAGTTCTAGGAAAGCCACGTCCCCGACCTCATCGGAAACGGTTACCTTGAGCGTCCCGAACTGTTGCAGCCTGCCGTTAGCCTCACTGCCCGCTTCGCCTGTAGACTCCAGCACTTGCCGGGTTTGGCTGGCGTGCTTCTGCTGCGACCGCTCCCAAGCTGCATAAGCTTCAGCGATTACGTTGTCGATTTCGATCAACTGCTTTCGGACCATGACCTCATAATCACCAAGGTATTGCTGCTGCCACTCGGTGGAGATGCGCCTAATCTCGCGGGAAACGGTGGATTGCGACACGCCCAACTCAGCGGCAATGCGAGCTTGCGACCAACCCTTGATGTAAAACTCACCAATTCTAATTCGATCATGCAGGGTATGCCCTTTGGTGCGGTGCGTTTGTCCACGTCGTGTCAAAACTAGCAACTCCTTTCTTCTCCCCAACCGTAGCTAATCGAGGGAGCACCCTGTATAATTATAGCACAAACAGCACGTATGTTCTTCGCGGTTTGCACCGGAAATGCCTTTTGGAGTTAAAAGCTGGAATCGAGGCGCAAATGGAAATCGACTTAGATAAAATCCGAACTGATGGCGGCTCTCAGACCAGAGCCTCTCTCAATGAGTTTGCAATCGGGGAGTACGCCCTGGCACTGCAAAACGGGGATAACTTTCCCCCCATTGTAATTTTCTTCGATGGCTCAGACTACTGGTTGGCCGATGGCTTCCACCGTTATAGCGCTGCCCTCAGCGCCGGGATAACTAGCCTGCCAGGAGACTTCCGAATGGGCACGCGCCGGGAGGCAATCCTCTATTCGGTTGGCGCCAATACTACCCATGGTCTCATGCGAACCAACGCCGACAAGCGCAGAGCCGTTGAAACCCTCCTAACCGATGCGGAATGGCAGCAGTGGAGTAACCGGGAAATTGCTGACAAATGTCATGTCACTCATACTTTTGTAAACAATATGCGCCAAGAGCTATCTGGAAACGGTTTCCAGATATCCACTCCTCGCCTAGCCACCCGCAACGGTACCACCTACCAGATAAATACTGCCAATATCGGCAAGATGCTCAATAGCCCGATAGCAGATGATCCGCAGGAGCGGAAGGAATTCTTGAGATTGGTGCCAGCTCTCCAAGGGCGGGTAGCCGAACTGCTCTCCAGCGGAGCAGCTCCCTCGGTGCGGGAAGCCCGCAGAGCATTGGAGCGGGAAGAGCTTGAAGCGACACCCACCCCCATTATGCCTGCTACTTGTATGGTAGAGCAGCGGGATAATATTCTCCATGTAACTGATGGCAGCGTGGACTTGGTGCTGGTTGACCCACCTTACAATATAAGCGGTGGAGGCAAGCTTACCAAAGTGGGCGATACCGTAATCCCGGCAGATTTCGATGGCAACGAGAATTGGGATACCGTTCCCGAATATATCTTCAAACAAAAGCTTATGGAATGGACTTCCGAATGGGCACGGGTACTCCGTCCCGGCGGTTCGCTGCTCGTTTTCACCGACCGGGCGCTGGTGTCGCAGCTCTGGGAAACAATGGTGCGCTATTCCCTGGCGCCCAAGAACATCATTACTTGGGTGAAAACCAACAGCGCTCCTAACGGACTGATGCGCCGCAACCTGATCAGCTCCACCGAATTCATCCTTTGGGCAGTAAAACCCGGGGCACGTTACACCTTCAACGAGGTGCCGGGCTGGGATCGGCGTAATGTGATTCAGACCAATATCATCTCGGCGCAGGAGAAGGTTGATCATCCCACCCAAAAGCCGGTTTCACCACTGTTAACCAACCTGATCCAGTTGACTACCCACCCCGGCGATCTGGTACTCGACAACTTTGCCGGCTCCGGCAGTACCGGAGTGGCAGCCCTCAGCTTGGGGAGACAGGCTCATTTGATTGAGCAAAACGCTTACTATGTGAAACTCGCACGTGAGAGGATAGCGGGAAATAGGCGGCAAACTGTTTGATTGGCTTGAGCTAGCCTGATCTGTTTTCCCCACCTCGGCGTTGCTAGCGCGTGGGTTTTGAGCTAACCCTGTACGAGCAAATCTTACCGGAAAAAGCGCTTTCCAGATTAGGTCAACCTAGCTGTAACCCCCCTCTTCTAAGCAAATTACGCACTCAACTGCATCCCTCGGTAGCAGACCGGTCAATTTCTGAAAATTCCTGACATTTTCCTGAAGAAAATCCCGACAGTTTCTTGGCTCCTCTCGGAGAATTCGGCAAAATTAAAATAGGCTCTTTCCAAAGCCAACACCAATTATTTTATTTGGTTTAGGCGGGGAGAGCCTAATTTTATTTTAACCATTTCATTACGAAAAGAGGGATTATGAGCCAAAACAACCCCGATCCAGAGAAGCCGACACCAGGAGGGTGGCGCTGTACCTACTGTGCCGATAACGGTATTATCAAAACGCCGGTCGCTGTCTTGGTGGGCTGGTCTACCCAAACACTGGAAGAGTTGTCCTGGAGGACCGCTCCTTGCCCGCAGCAAGGCTGTATAATTGCCGTTACCGAGTTGGAAAACTGGCAGACGCAGCACCAGTGCATTTGCCAGTATGGCTGGCTAACCGTGCAGATCCATAACCGGACGCAGTATATGCCTTGTCCCGATTGCTCGGAAGGGATTAAAATCTCTGAGATGCTCGCCCGAGCGAAGCGGGAGCTCAAGTACCAGTTGGCTAACCTAGTGGTGAAGTCCGGTGGACTGGTAGGGGAACTGACCAAGCTGCGCTTTGAGAATTTCAAAACCGGCTCCTATGAAAGGATAGGGGCTCTGCAGGAAGCGCAAAGCGCCTGTAAAAAGGGCACCTCCCTACTAATCACCGGCGCGAAAGGCAGCGGCAAGACCCATCTGGCGGCGGCATACTGTAACGGCGCGTCTGCAAACCGCAAAGAGGCGGTGTTCTTAACCATGCCGGGGCTAATGGATTCGCTGAACCTGGCAAAAGAGGAGAAGCATCCCCACGAGCTGAGCGAGGAGCAGATGGTGGATATTCTGTTGAATATCGATATTTTGGTGCTCGAGGATCTGGGCACCGAACCCATCGACGCATGGTCGTTCAGCCGATTATTTAGCCTATTGAACGGGAGAATTAACCGAGGGACCCCTACGTTAGTAACCACCAGTTTCACCATTCCAGAATTGGCAGAGCGCGGGTACGATGAGAGAGTGATCGACCGTCTGAAGCGTTATACTCAGATTAATCTTTCCAAGGAGGATATTGCCTGATATCTGATTTAATGGCACAGAGTTCCCCACCGCAGCGGTGGGGAGCCACAGTTGCTATCCCTGATTTGTAGCCTCTTCTGTCCGAACATGCAGCAACCCTAGTATAATTATTGCAGGAGGTTGGAATGAGCTACAAGTTGGTCGCAATTGATCTCGATGGCACTTTGCTGGACGAACAAAAAAAGATAAGACCCCGTGTGAAAGAAGCAATACAAGCGGCAGTACGGGCAGGTGTGGTGGTAACACTGGCTACCGGAAGGCGGCATTTGGGAGCACGTGCAGTGGCTGATGAACTAGGGTTAGAAGTGCCACTGATTCTATATTGTGGTTCACTTGTTTATGATATTCACTCTGGCAGCGCGCTTTACCACAAACCGCTTCCACCCTCTTTTATAATGGAAGCAATTGCTATAATTCGCCAATCCGGGTATCAACCTGCCATTTTGCAAAGCCCTTTAAGTGGAGAGCGCATATTCCTCAGCCAAAACTACGAGGATGACCAATTTATGCGGGAATATGCTGACAGCGGTCAACGCCAAGATTTAATAGAGCGGTGTAGCTATGATGAACTGGCCTTTGTAAAGGATGCGCTTACGGTGGTAGGGATTGGACCGAGAGCGGCGATGTCCCGCTTGCTTGGCTCGCTGAATAATGGTTTCAAATGCAGCCTTTTCAGCTATCCCTTGCTGAGTAAGAACCTTGCGGATTTTCACGGTTTTGATTTCATCCAGCCGGGTGTAGGGAAAGGGATCGCGTTGGCAGCCTTGGCAGAGCATTATGGCATTGCGCTTTCGGAAACGCTTGCGATTGGAGATAGCCCTAACGATCTGGATATGCTAAAAGCAGCGGGACTTGGGGTAGCGATGGGTAATGCGGCAGCCGAAGTAAAAGCCTTGGCAGGCGCAATTGTCTCTACAAATGAAGAGGATGGCGTTGCGGAAGCACTGGATAGGTATATTCTGAGAAAATGAGATTGGGGGGTATCTGGTGCTTTAGCTGTGAGTTTGGCGTGTTGCATATCTGAAAAGGGAGTCACGCCAGTTTAGTTTCGGCGATCTAAATGGAATCTGGTGCAGGTAGGATAATGGTCTCGGAATTTATCTCTTGAGGCTCTGGCATATTTCGGTTGCTCAATCCAGTAAATTATCTGTATCGCAATATCCACTATCTAATAGGTAGAAGGTAGAGGTTGTACGCCTCCTTATAAGGCGATTCCCCCTCTGTGATGGAGTTAATTATAGCACATTTTCACGTTACTTTGAACAATATCCATTGTCATTAGTAATAATTTCGGGGATTTGTCCCCTTAACCGCTAGCCTATCCAACACTTGTATTCAGTTTGTGCAGTTCGCTAATGTAGGCAGTTCATATCATCCCTTCGATTTGGGCTGATGTATGGTGTGAATTAATTCTTTAGTAATACCATTCAAGTGGAGTGCCAAATATATAAAATAAAAACATTTCCAAACAAAAAGCCAGATACGCTAATCCGGCTAATTTTTTTATAACTGATAGTCCAGTTCCTTCTTTTGGGTTTTTGCTAAAAGCATTTTGTATAAAAAGTAACCCCACAGAAATATGACCTGGAAAGGTTGTAGAATAAACTATTACTTTATTAGGGTTATTAATTATTACCGACATTAGAAATATGGCTAGTATCCCGGCAATTAAGGATATCCTTATGGCTTCTTCTTTAATTGGAATCAAAAGTAATAACCATAAATCAATTAATGGGATTATTAAAGCGGTAATAAATTTTAGCAACTCAGCACTATCTATAGAGAAAATGATAATCCTTGCGCCGCGGAAAAATAAGGAAAAGGGACCTTCATTAAGAGGCACCTCGCCCAATTCTCTAACTTTCCAATATGTACCCCATTGATTTGAAAAAGTATCTGCAACTAAAACCCAAAATAACCAAGTAAAAAGTATTCCACCTATGCCAGCACAACAACGAATTAAAAGAGCCCATTTTCTTTGATGGAAAAATATGAACAGTAAGGTAAATATTTGCTACCGTACACAATTAGAAATCCTCTAAAAGAAAAGGGATAAAGGCGACTGGTAAGGGTAAATGTTCATTCAAAAAATGCTCAAGCAGGTTCAAACCTAAATTGAACAGGCTCAAATCCAGTCGTTCGGTGCGATGAATGACCCGGTTCCAGCCTTCAGCTAAAGCTATCGTACCCAGATGTACAATCCAAAGATAAGCCAGACAAGCCGCTAACAATAACCTTTCTAGCCGTTTAGGGTCATCCAAATGGCTCTTGTCCAGCCGAAACCCTCGGCTCTTGCTATCGGAAAAGAAGGTTTCAATCCTAAACCTCTTTTTGTAGTACCGGATTGCTTCCTGGGCTAGAGCCAAATTACTCACCAGATAAAGTGGCTCACGGTAAGGCTTTTGCCAGACCGCTATGACCAGTACTGGTCCGTACTCGTGTTTGCTGAATGCTACGCCGCTCTGACTCACTACCTGACCAGGCTGAACCCCTAACTTACTGATGGCATAATGAGCTTGTTCATCCAACCAGACCTGGCTATTTTTAGCAGTACGACAGACATACTGCCAACCGTAATAATCTAACCGTCTTAACAAACGACAGCCATCGAATTCACCATCACCCAAAAAGACTACTTGGCTACCAGACGGAACCAACGAGTGAACTTGCTTTAACAATCTGATGTGCAAAGCTTGAGCTAAATGTCCCTTTTTAGCCTTAACCACCAACCAACCCAAAGGTAAAGCCCGCCCCTGATATACTACACTGATTACTAAGCCCATTCCACCAGCACCAACCTGACTGCCATCTATCACCAGTACCAGTGGACAATGACACAGGCTACTCAGCAATTGTTTGGCGAAAGGAGCATACACCACTTTTTGGTTAAAGTTATCATTTTTGAGCAATCGGCGCATTCGGATGATGCGGCTTTCCCGTTTAGTTTTATCTGGCACTTTGGCGGCGATATTAGGCAACGCACTATGCCGACTACCTACAATCCCACTGATCACCATCGCTAGAATTGTTAAATATTGTAATTCGCGCCCCTGCGCTTGTGGGTGGAGTTGCAACAATTGCTGTTTTATGGCACGATGTCGGCGAAGGTTGTCACTCATTTTGGTATCCTTTTGCTTTCTACTTTGGTCGGTAAGAAAACTACAGTTTACCACTCTGCCTCAACCTTCTCCTCCTTTTCCTCTCCTTTATATCTGTACGGTAGCAAAGGTAAATAGAAAAGGTATCATGTATAAGGCATTTGGTTTTGTTAATATAGATAAACTCCCAAATAATAAAGGATATAAAAGTGGCTGCTTTGTTAAAACAGAGATACCTAATAAGGAGGTAAATAGAAGACATGGTATTTCTGCATTACCAGTGGCTATACCAATACCTCCTGGAATAAAAGGAATTAACAAAATCATTCTTGGATTTAGCGGGGTTAATGTTATCAAGTTGGTAAATTTATATACAGCTAAAGAAGCAAGAAGTCCGCTAATCAGACTTAAGATCCAAAACTTAATATTGCCTGGTAATGAGATTGGCACTAATTGGATACACCATGCAATTAAGGGATGAAACCAAAGACTAGTTGGATCTGAAACGCCCCATCTATAACCAAGCTCAGCATTTCTTACATAAAAAATGGAATCTACTGGTTGTGTAAAATCAATTTTATTCCATTTTTCACCCGGAACATGAAGATCAAGAGAAGCCCAAAATGGACCTAAAAATAAAATAGCAAATAATATGCTCAGGATAATAATAGCCGTACTATATAGAAGTGGATGATCAAGCCTTAATCGTAGATCTTTGATGTTCATAATAGAAGTCTGGATATTTTAAAACATTTTCAATTGTTGACGAGAGCTCGGAAGCTGATCCTAAGATATAATATTCATTGTTAGTAAATTTCCCCAAAATGAGTTCTTCTTGCTCGGTTACTGATCCTACTGCAATTACTCGAATCTCTAATTTAGAAATTCCCTTCTGAGATGCTGCATTTTCTATTTCGGATCGATCTGGAATACCACATCTAATATCAATGGAAGAAGTAATGATCAATATTTGTTGCAAGCCCTGTCTCCCAGCAAGTTGAGCTAGAGCATAGGTTGCTGCATATTGTAGATTCCCGAAGCCAGTTGGCTTTAGGTCAATTAGTGAATCTACTGCCTTTGAAATTAAAGGTATCCCATCCTGTTTAGGTGAGGGTGGAACAAGTTGGCTTACATCTTTACAATTACCACCAGTCCCAAATCCGCCACCAAAAACGGCGAAACCCACATCAACACCATCAGGAATAGACATAGTTGTAAGATTAATACGCGGTCTTATTTGAGGTAAGGTAGTCGTCATTTTATCTGACGCATCTACCATCATATAGACTGTCCTTTTTTCTGGTAAAGTTATAAGAATTACTATAATAAATGAGCTAAACGCTACAATGGAAATAATAGATACGATTAATAGGGCCCATTTTCTTTTGCCTATTGCTGATTTGGATTCCTCAGTAAGTAGAAGTGATTCTAAGCGTGCAACATCTTTTCTTTTTTCTTCAAGTTGAATTTGCAAGTGTGGAGGCGCATTTAAAAATCCATATCCTGCTATCTGCACTTCTAATATCACTATTACTTCCTGTGCATTCTTTATAGCTTTTTCTAGTCTCTGCTTATTTCTCATAATTTATAGTAACAGTTCAGACCAAAAGCTTGGGAAGGGGAGGATGCCCACAAAAAGTGTCAAGGAGCGCAACCAACAAGTTTTCACCTTGCTTTTTCATGGTGGAAAGGTAGCCTCTTATCCGACAAAAGAAGCTGGCACCTTCCTGGCTGCGAAAACAACCTGAAACTTTTTGTTGCACTTTAACCATCCGAATATCACGCTCGGCTAAATTGTTATCAAAAGGCACGTCAAAACGGTAGGCAAACAGCAGCACTTGATGACGCTGTTTATCCAGCCGATCCAGTAAGTTCTTAGGCTTGCTCTGCCGGGGCTTGCCCCGTTTTCCACAAGGCCAACCACCCTCCGGAGGAGGATTAGCTGCCAGACCCTGTGTGATCAATTGCTGGTAGCGCTCTTCGAAATGCGCTAACCGTGCACTGCTTAAACTGGTTTCAGACCTGGCCTTGGCGACTTCCACTTCTTCTTTCAAGTCCACAAGAAGGGTGGTGAACTCAGCCGCCCACGCCTGCTTGAGTTGTTCGTGGACAAAAGCAAGTTCCCTGAGATGATGGGCGTTACACAGACCGTGGGTACAGGCATAGCGCAGATAGTTAGACCAACCGTCGTGGATCGCTACTCCCTGGAAAGTCGGTAAAATCCCAATCTCGTCCGTGGCTTTACTACCACGCCGTAAATGGTGAGCATAGTGGGTTAAATGTGGTGTGCTGGCTACGTGCAGCCAGTGGCGCTTGCCTTCTACATACAACCCGGTTTCATCGCAATGTAACACTTTGGCCTGGGTAAGCGCTGTCTTGATGGTTTTTTCTGGCTCAGCCAATTGCTCGTAGCACTCCGCTATCATATTGACCAAACTGCCGGGTGAAAGACTTTCGCTGTAGATTTCATTAAGTAGCTCGCACACCCGGGCATAAGGCAGCAGTTGATAAGTGATCAGGTAAACTGCCAGAGCCCGAAACCCAGGTCCGTATTGCACCCAATTCTTGACGGACTGCGGGAATTTGGCTTTGGTAACAGTCTGACAAGTAGGACACTTTTTGCTGTAAGTGCGGTGTTCGGTGACGTGCAGTTTGAGTTGAGTAGGCAGCTCAAAAACCTGACGAGGCTCGAAGTGAGGTAGCGCTGCTTCTTTGGTTAAGTCAGTCTGGCACTTTTCACAGGTGGTGGGCAGATGCGCAATCACTGCATCTGGGTTTTCGCTTTGTTTAAGAGCCTGACCCTCGTGACCAGGTTGACCACCCGGTTTCTTACCGGTGGATTTACGCAAGCTGCGTTTTTTGGGCGAGCGCTTAAACCCGTCGGAAGAGGGTGGTTTTGATGAATTATGGCTATCTTGAGAGAGCCGGGCTTCAAGGGTTTGAATTCGCTCTATCAGTTGGGTAACCAAGGCATCCCGTGAAGTCAGTTGTTCTCGCAATTGGGCATTTTCTATTCTAAGTTGTTCTAGTTCTTGCGCAGGTGTCATTATTTTAGTCTACCAGCCTCGTCAACTGACCCTGGCTGATTTGTTACTTCAATTATTTCTTTTTAAGCTAAAAAGATTACCGGCAAGTTGTATCCGGTTCCTCTTTTATTAAAATCGATTTAAGGGTAGTACATTTATTTGAAATTTATGTACTACCCCTGCTTTGTCATTTTACTTTATTTTACAGTTATTTTCAATACCGCCCCCCTTTATGCCTTTATGTGATGTGCTCCTCGTTACTAAAATCTTGTTTTGATTCTTTAAGTTGGAATGCAACTGGTGAATGTGTTTTAAACAAACTGCCACTCTTGCTGTCGTCCAATAACAGCATTATTAAGAAATACGGTGGCAGCCAATCAAGTAGCCTTGAGGCTATCTCTCAGCATCGGTAGATTAGCTCTATCAGTGTCCGTATTTCCCCGTTGTGAGTTATACCTTGTAGGAGCGCGGACTGGGATAAGTCGAACCAGCGCGCCAGATTTGAGCAGTGAGACTGGGATATCTTGTCCAATTGTCTTTGTGAGAAAGCTTAATCTGCCGTAGACAGTGTGCTATAGTTTCTACCCAAAGTTATAAATGTCGATCTTGGGAAAAAGCAATGGGCAACGCTAGGGGGGGACTTTAAGAAAAATGATCAACGGTATTTACAACTGGGAAATTCAAAAAACTGCTCCCATAGCGTTGGTGGCACTTTCGAGCTGTTTAACCAAGGCGCCCTCCTAACCTCCCAAGCGCTTTTTATGACGCGCCTGCGCAGACCCTACCCCCCAATCTCGCAGGTAACCCCCCTAGAAAATTCGCGTGGGATATGCCCGTCCAGTGCGCGGGTTTTTTTTCGAGAACCAGTTCTGCGGCATGGGGTGGAAGCGAGAGGATTTGCTCCTATTTATTTTTCCCCTTGATATCTATGCCTATCAGGAAATTCTTAACCCGCTACGAGTACAAATTCCCCAAATATCAGCTCAAAATCCCGTAAAAAACAGACTGCCCGCACCCGCTCCCCTCATTCCAACCGATAAGTGGGAAGAAATTGCCATCCGCCATTCTAATAGCGAAAGTCTCAGGCAGTTAGCCAACGAATACCATGTTTCTTATGCGGCAATCAGGCAGATTATCAAAAGTTCAAATGTGATTGAGATCTATTAAGATAATTGGCTTAGTCTTTTTTAGGGTCTGGTATTTTAGGAGGCGCTCTACCGCTTTCACCAGATTAAAGGAATTAGTCGGTGGGTTACTTTGTTACAGTAGTCCTGGTAACCTGGAAGGTGTTCAGCCAAATAGCTTTCCTCATCCCTGAGCCGCCAGATAAATATAGACAGGAGGGCGGGAAAGAGAACAAGCCCCCACCATGATCCCAACGCCACCGGAGCGCCAAGAAACACCAGCAACAATCCACTGTAAAACGGGTGGCGGATATGTGCATATGGTCCGGTTGAGATAACCGTCTGCTCGGTTT
The DNA here is from genome assembly GCF_030389965.1 of Candidatus Chlorohelix allophototropha. Classification (NCBI taxonomy): domain Bacteria; kingdom Bacillati; phylum Chloroflexota; class Chloroflexia; order Candidatus Chloroheliales; family Candidatus Chloroheliaceae; genus Candidatus Chlorohelix; species Candidatus Chlorohelix allophototropha. Next base: position 203,111 of record NZ_CP128402.1, on the reverse strand, counting down.
CCACAGTAACCGTCGCCCCGGCAAAGGGGTTAGCCCGAAACACCAGCCAGACCAAGATGAGACCGGCAGCATCCAGCAGATCCCCGATTGGTATAAGGTAGACGGGGATGCTTGACCATCCGTTGCGACTATCAAGCACCAGAACCACCGCAAGGGTCCATAAGCCGAGCATAAGGAACACATAGATGAGTTTTTGTCTGGGCTCCGGCTCGGCCAGCAGACCGAAGCGTAAACGCCGCCGGAGAAGCGCCGGATGGGTCAGCACATGGAATAGCGTGGGAAGCAGGCATACTACACAGACTACTGCGAAGACTACATACTGCCAGTATGACCGCGTAACTCCAGCGCCGGATACCTGGTCTTGCTCCATACCCCAAACACCTCTCAGTATAATTCCCATATGAACCAGTCCTTTCGGTTATACCGGCATATTGTTTTATATGGTTCGAGCTTGTTTAGTCTTTGTGGAAGAATTATCTTTAGCCTCAAACAATCGATATTTGAGGGCAATGCAAACCTATTGACAGGCTTACTTCTAAATGATAAATTAAAAGAGCGCAGAAATAGAACAAAGATGCGCGTGGCGCGCAGATGTTAGTAGCATCGACGCACCACTGATCCCGTCCTGAGGTAAGCAGGATAGGACTGTCGGAAATTTTACCACATGTTTCGTAAAGAGCGGAACATAATCCCCCTTCCTCGGCAGCTATCCTAAAAATAGTACAAGTCTTTGAGCGATCCCCGCGGCTTTTTGGGCTGAAGGTGTATTTCTCGTGACTTTTCGCTATCCTGGGATCAAGCCATTTTTTCTATTTCTGCCCTCTTCGTAATACCAAACCTAGTTGTGACTTGTTTCACAATTATTACCTTTACTAAGGAGTGACCTATGCCTGACAAAATCCCAGAACCGGCGCCCAATACGAATGCAGAAGGGAGGGCGGCACAATGATAGCAAGGAATCATCCTTTCGCCAGTATCAGGCGGGTAAGCCCGCGGGGTGGCGAGTTCTGGTACGCTCGGGAGGTAGCCCCGCTGTTGGATTATCCCAACATTGGTGACTTCTGGAGTGTGATTAAGAAAGCGGAGCAAGACTACCAGAACTGTCTTGGCCATTTTCTGCATATTAAGGAGAAGGTGGGAAAGCTTGGGCATAAAAAGCATTGGCAGCGGGATGTACGGTTGTCCGATAGGGGTTTGCGATCGGTGGTCATGGCGGCAGATTCGGATAAACCGATAGTCATGCTGTCGCAGGGTTACTACTGGGCTGCTCAGTTGCAAGAGGGTGCTGACCGGAACAAACAGGCTAGAGGTGAAGCTGTGGGGGAGAGTTTGGGGAGAGTGGATTTCAGGGGTGTGGCTGGATTCAACCCTCTCCGACGACTCCTGGCAGAGCCACCGGCAAGCCCAGAAGAGCTGGAAAGTTTTGGCAATGTATACGTTATGCTTAATCAATTGTATAGCGGGATATTGTTCAAGCGCCCGGAAATCGGCAAAGCCGAAATGCCACCGGATAGTAGGTTTCAAAAGGCTGAGATGGAGCGATAGGAACCGACCTTTATTGACCCCACTCTTGCTGTGATTGAGGTTGGGTGACGAGTTTTTCAGTCTGGCGCGGTAGGAGCGGTTTACTCTCCATTTCGGGAGGAGCGTGAACCGCCAGTTGACTGACTTCATTTGACGGCTGCTCGCTCAATCCCCTACGAACTTCTTACAATTTAGAGCTTTATTACGGCATTCTTTACTATCTGAGCTATAATTTCCGCCCCTTTTGGGGAGAGATGCCGCCCATCACTCTGATAATATTCAGTTAATTCCGCTCGGTTAGTGCCGATATTTGGATCAGTCGCTACATCAGCAAGCGCATCGGCATAATTCTGCCAATTTTTACGAATTGCTGTATTTACAAATTGCTGATGCTTTTCGAATTCTGCCACCGGAAAGGGCTGTTCTCCAGCCACTCCTATCAAAGTCACTATTACCACTTTATAACCTTTGTCTTTCCGAGCCTTACAATAGTCCGCTAGATTCTGGTAAGCCTTGTCCGAGGAAACACCGGAGCCCCAATCGTTCAGACCTTCCAAAACAACAATTATATTCTTTCGACTTGCGGCATATAAGGCATCTATAGCAGGGCTGTAAGTCAGCATTTCTGTAGTAGTGCTACCATAATTGCTGTTCATACCCAAGTTTTGCATATCGTACTTGTCCATCCCTAGAAGTTTCCAAGTTTGATAGGGAAAACTATCGGTATTACTCAGACCATATCCGGAGACAAGCGAGTTTCCCACAAAAATAAGTTGGGGCAACGTTGAACTGGCAGTTGTCGCTGCGCTAGTTGTGGTTGAAGCAGTCGTTGTTGCTACACTTGCAATTGCAGTTGTCGCTGCGCTAGTTGTGGCTGAAGCAGTCGTTGTTGCTACACTTGCAACTGTAGTTGTCGCTGGGGTTGTTATCCGAGTCGCAGTGGTTATAGGAGCGGCTGTTGCTGTTACAATTGGAACCGCAGTGGCGGTGTTATCCCCACATGCTGAAAGCAGCAAACCCAATAGCACGCATAGCATTAAGCTGAAGCCAAATCGAAAATGGACATGCCTCATAAAATGAACCTCCTTCACAGTTTAAGATAAGTTAAAAGTAGTCTAATTAGGATTTTCGCTTCTAAGCTTAAGAATTATATAGTATGGTCAGTCAGTTGAACTCAAATGTTTTTACTGAGCGAAATTCCTACTAAATAAGTAGATTAGTTTGTTGGAGGTGCTTATTGCACCAATTTGAACCTAATTTCTAAAAGGATCTGCGTAGTAACACCTAAACCAGCTTGTGCTGGGTGGCGTAACGCGCTGCCTCGGTGCGGGAGGTCACTTCCAACTTCCCATATATCGAGCTGACGTGCGAGTTCACCGTGTGGATGCTCAATACCAGCTTTTCCGCTATCTGCGCGTTGGTCATTCCCTCCACTACCAGTTTCAGCACTTCCAGTTCCCGTTCGCTCAACCCCGCCAGTGGTGTTTTGGCTGCACCTGACCCTACTTCTGAGGCTAGCGGGCTTGCCGGTATTTGTCCCTGCTCCAGCGCTACTGCCCTGAAATACTCGCTATAGAGTTGGCAACGCGGTACTACCAGCCGTCCCTCCCGTTTCACCAAGCCCGCCCCTCTCAACCTGAAATATACCCGCTCGTCCAGACACTGCTGCTTTTGCAACACTTGCCTCATTCCTTCTACCAGTTCCTCCCGCTCATACAACCGGAAGAGGTGATTTCGGAGATGGTCGCCAAAGGGTCCTTGCTCTTGAGTAGCCCGACTAAATAACTCCTGCGCCGTAATCCTGCCGCTGGCTACCAGATACAACCCCCGCCTTACCAAGTAAGGATGTCCACCCAGCAAAGTTATCAGTTTAGCCAGTTCTTGGGGGGAAAGAGGGGTTTGGTAGCGTCGGTTCAGTTCGACGACTTGCTCCCCACTGAAATCCGCCAGTTCAATCACCTCCCCCACGTTAAAAGGCGATTGGTTTAGGTCTTCAATCAATTGGTATGGTTCGGTGGAGGTGACCAGCACTAAGTCGAGTTGCTGCCACAGCGATTGGCTCTGCCGACTGTTGTGCCAACTCCTGAGCATTCCAAAGAAGTCGGAGCGGAAGGGGGTATCAAAGATGCGATCCACTTCGTCCATCGCCAGCACCAGTGGTCCCTCGATGGTTTTGAGCAGATAACGCTGCATGTAGCGGGTGGTGCGCTGGCTGTTGCCCAAGGGAGTTTCCCAGTATTCGGTTACTTTGCTGGCAAGTTCCAGTTCATCGGTGAGCCAGTCGCAGAATTGGCGAAAGAAGAGGTCAGGGTTGGTGAGAGCCGGTTTGTCGATAAGTTGAAAGTCCAGTAGTGCCACCTGTTTTTTCTGCTTGAGAGCTTCCTCCCTCACTCTGAGCAGCAGCGAGCTTTTACCCATTTGGCGAGGGGCTTTGATGGTGATGGTAACCCCTTGCTGTCGGATGGTCTCAAGCGCGATGGGGTCGGATTGGCGCTCAATATAGAAGTGGGATTGGGTGCTCATGGTGCCTTCCGGCTTTTCCAAGGGCAAGAGTTGCGCCAACGGTACCGGCTCAGAGTAGGGTTCAGCGTGGAGGGGCGTATCGGCTTTCTTTTCCCTTCCCGGCAAGGGGGTAGTTTCGGCAGTTTCTTCCTCGCTTTTGAGCCTGTCCAGTCCCTTTTGTAGTTCTGAAAGCACCTCTTCGGCTTGTTGGTAACGTTTTTCGGGTTCATTATCCAGCAGTTTGATGAGCAAGCTGTCCAGCCAAACTGGAATGGCAGGGGTTAGCTGGCTGGGGGGTAGCTTTTTGATTTTGCTGTACATTTTGCCCACCAGCATTTCATAGAGCAGTAAACCGAGCGAGTAGAGGTCGGAGGCAGGGGTTAGGTAGCCACTGTTGCCCCGCTGTTCGGGGGACATGTAGGGTTGAGAACCGGGATGAGGCGCAACTATATCGGATTCTCGCTTGCTCTCGTGTCCGATTTGGGCTACCCCGAAATCGGCGATAACCGCCTGTCCGTTGGCTCTGAGCAAGACATTGGCGGGTTTGAGATCGCGATGAACTATGTCGGCAGGGTGGCGATGGATTTCGGCTAAAGCCCGGCAGAGGTCGAGGGTGATAGCGCAGGCTCTTTCAATTGAGAGCTTGCCCTCTCTCTTGAGCAGGTCGGAGAGGGAGCCGCCTTCAAAGTATTCCATAATCAGGTAATAGTGTTGGGTTTCGTCTTGTTCAAGCCCAAAGACGGTAATAATATTGGGGTTGGCGGTAAAGTAGCTGCTGATGGCGGCTTCTCGCTCAAAGCGTGCCAAGTATTCCTCGAAAGTGCCGGGGAGTTGCTGGCTAAAGTTAGTGCGGTTATGGCGCAGGGTTTTGATGGCTACCGCTCTTTTGAGTTTGAGGTCGGTGGCGAGATAGACCGAGCCAAGCCCGCCACTGCCGATTTCACCCTTGATTTGGTATTTTCCCGCGATTATAGCGCCGATTTGAAATTGCTGGCTCATATTCTTCCCCTCAAGCTCTTTCTTGTTTTCTACTCCAGCGGGATACTGGGTTGAGCGGTAAAACAGCGGCAGTCGTTATCCCGAATTGGTTTTTTTCATCGGGGGTGAGGGAGCGGGTAACGGTCTTTTTAGCCTGTTCCAGCACTTGGGTAAAAGGGCTGCAAATTTCGCAGGGTTGAATGATGGCAGTGAAATCTTCGCTGGCGGTTAGGATGTTTTTCCCATCCGGGCTGAAGCTGGCATCTCTTAGCGGTCCACTGTGTCCCAACAATACTGCCAACTCTTTTCCTGAAGTTGTATCCCAGATGCGGGCGGTGGCATCTATGCTGGCGGTGATTATAAACTTGCTGTCAGGGCTGAAACGGGCGGTGTATAACGGGGCGGTATGACCTTTCAGAATTTGAAGCTGCTTGCCACTGCTGGCATCCCAAATACGGGCGGTATTATCTGCGCTAGAGGTGACTACCAACTTCCCATTTGGGCTGAAGGCAGCGAGGGTGACGACATCAGCATGTCCCTGCAAGGTAACCAGTTGTTTGCCGCTAGCTACTTCCCAGATAATGGCGGTTTTATCATAACTTCCCGTTACAAGTCGCTGCCCATCGGGGCTAAAGCCGTCATTTCCGGACATACCCACTAGATTTGTATGCCCTTCTAGGGTACGCACCAGCTTTCCGGTAGCGCTATCCCACAATCTCACTACCCCATCACTCCCTCCGGTAGCTACTAACTTGCTATCTGGGCTGAAAATAGCTCCAGTTAAGGTGGGGGTATTGATAATCCAGTAATAGCCGATCCCTGTCAATAGGTCAAATCCTCTCAGGATATCATCGGTAACCACATAGGCTGGATCCTGTGGTAAGGGTACATTGGGAATCCAATTGGACGCTATAGACTCAGGATCGGCGGTGGTTGTATAAATTCGCTTCACCGCTTTGGGTAGCCCGGTGTTCACCTTTAATACCACCCCGCTGGCGCTATCCCACAACCTAAAGGTTTTATCTGCTCCACCGGTATAGACCCTGCTGCCGTCCGGTTTGAAAAATACGGCGGTTACTGCCCCGCTATGTCCTTTTAGTACCAGCTGCTCGTTACCACTGACGGCATCCCACACTCTGGCAGTGCCATCCTCCCCGGCAGTAGCAATCCGTTTGCCGTCACTGCTAATCGCCACACTGTTTATGGCTCCAGTATGACCGCGCATTACTACCAACTCTTTCCCGCTAACTACGTCCCACGCCCTAGCAGTACCATCGGCGCTTCCAGAAATAACGGTCTGACCGTCCGGGCTGAAGGCTACACTGCGAATCTCAGCGGTATGTCCCTGCATAACTCTGATTTCCTGCCAGTTAGAGCTATCCCAGAGGCGCAGGGTTTTATCCGCGCTGGCGGTGATTAAGTAGCGACCATCCGGGCTATAATCTAACGCCAATACCGCCCCGCTATGTCCCTGCAATACCGCCACTTCTTTGCCGCTGTCCACTTCCCAGATGCGGGCGGTCTGGTCACGACTGGCAGATGCCAAGTATTTATTACCCGGGCTGAAAGCCAGCCAAGTGATCTCAGCCTGGTGACCTTTCAAGCCACCCAGTATCAACGCATCTTTTTCATAAGCCCAAATTTCCAGACTGAAATCTTTTCTGGCAGCTGCTACAAATTTATCATCTTGCGAACTTACAAAGTTTGTGAATTCTTCGTCGTCCAGAAAAGCCTGTTCTTTGCCCGAGTCGAGATTCCAGATCCGAACCGTACTATCATTATATCCGGACGAAGTGACGGCTAACTTACCATCCGGACTGAGGGACGCTGGGAAAAAGGTAAGCCCGCCACTAAGATGCAGTAAAAAGCCCGAGAGGGTTTGGAGCGGCTGACCGGTTTTGCTATCAAATAGGCGGGGCAGATTTCTATCCGCAACCGTAAGAATAGTTTTCCCATCCGGGCTGTAACTGGCGCTTTTCACCCGATTGGTATTGGCAGTCAAAATTACCCGCTGCTGCGAGATAGTCTGCCAATCCCACAGGCGAGTGGTGCCATCATTGCTGGCTGAAGCCAACCATTTGCCGTCTGGGCTAAAACTTAACCCGCCATGATTCACCGCCCCGGCTACCGCGCCAGAATGTCCCCTTAGCACCGCGATTTCCTTACCACTGACATAATCCCATACCCGGATGGTCGCATCATCACTGGCGCTAACCGCTTGTTTGCCATCCGGGCTCAATATTACATCCTCAACCGCTGAGGTATGGTTCTGGAAGGTGAGCAACTCTTTGCCACTTTCGGTCTCCCACACTTTAACGGTTTTATCACTGCTGGCGGTTAAAACTTGTTTGCCATCCGGGCTGAATACTGCATCGTTTACATAGCCATTATGTTTTAGGGTAGCGACATACTTACCGGTGGTAGTATCAAGAATACGGGCAGTATTATCGGCGCTGGTTAAAATCAACCAGCGACTATCCGGGCTGAAAACGGTGCTTATTGTTGAGGGATTGTCAAAAGATGTTAGGATTTGGAAGGGTTTTTGAGGTGGGATAGTGTTACTGGTAAGATCAAACAGTAATAATTGGTTTCCACTGGCAGCAGCCAGCCATTTTCCGTTCGGGCTGAAAACAGCGCTATTAAAATTACCTCCCCCGTCAAATTGCTGCCATAATATTTTTCCGGTCGCCGGGTCTAGCACCCGGACTAAGCGATTATTGTTGTCAAGTCCTTGTGCCAGCATTTTGCCATCGGGGCTGTAAGCTAGATAGTTCACAAAGCATTGGCAAGTTATTACCTCTCCCAACTGTTTCCCGCTGCCCGCTTCATAGAAAATGGTATTGCCCCGGTCGTCAATGGTAGCAATCGTACCCCCATCCGGACTGTAGATTGCCTTGTAGACCGGTCCGAACTTCCCGCCTAAAGCCAGCGTTTCTTTATTAGTACCTGCCTCATAAACCCTGGCATAGCCGTCATTTCCGGCTACCACCAGTCGCTTTCCATCCGGGCTAAAGTTCACAGTATAAACGCTGCTGCTGCTACTGCGCAGGGCAATATTCGGAGTATAATTTGCCAGAGCTTGCCGCAAAGCCGCTTCCACCTGTCCTCCGCTATCTTCCAGTTTGCCATCTTGAATACGCTGGGCGGCTTCAATGGTTAGTAACAAAGCCAATTCCGGGTCGGTCTGAGTTTGAGAGCGAAATGCCAGCGCTTGCGCTTCTGACCCACGCAGTAAGCGATCCGACTGGTTTCGAGCTGTTTCAGCTTCCACTCGCGCGTTTTCCGCTTCCACCCTTCTGGTTTCAGCGGTATTGCGCTGCATATTGGCTTCATCCGCCTGTTTACTCGCCTCACCTTGCTGGATAAAGGCGTAGATTGCCAACCCTCCCAGCACCAACGCCAATGCCAATGAGGCGGCTATCAATCGAAATGCCTGCCTCAAACGCTTCGCCCAATTGATCGGCAGATGTTCTTTTATCCAGCGCTCGTCGAACACTGTCCGATAAATACTATTCCGTACCTTTAACGCCCGTCCCTCCCGCTTTACCAGCCCAGATAATTTCAACTGGGTCTTTGACAGGGATTGCTCCTGATCCAGCACCACCTTGCGCTCTTGCCTGATCTCTCGGTAGGTCAGCAGCACCTCTTCGGCATTCTCCGAGCGTCTGGTCAGCATATCTCGCACAAATTGCAGGTTGTTGTCCTGTTCGCTCTTCTCCCCGAAGAAGGTGTTCGTTACCAGTTCATCTATTTTTGCTTCACTCCAGCTTATTTCCCACTGTTGTTCGGTGACTACCCGGCACAACCGCTGAGTCAGGTAGGGGTGTCCTCCTGTCCATTTCAGGATCCAACGCAATAGCTCTGGGGCAGAATCCGGCGGTACATTCAAACCTTGCGCCAAGGGTAGCGCTTCTTCAAAGCTGAAGTCGGTCATATCCAACCGCTGCCCGATGTTAAAGGGGGTACGCGCCGGATCACGGATTAGGTCACTGGGGGTAGCCACTCCCACCAGCACAAAGGTCAGCCGTTGAAACTCTGGCAAGCGCACTCTGGCTTGATAGAAGTAGCGAAGGCTGGCGAAAAAGTCATCGGTAAAGGTCAGGCTGAGGGTGGTATCAATCTCATCTACGAAGATAACTATTGGGGTAGCGACTTCCCGTAGCAGCACTTCTTCAAAGAACCGGGTGAGGCGTTGGGTGATACCCAAATCGGCATGGGCCTTCCACCACTGCACTGCGGAGGTGTCCAGCATTAGCTGATCTTCGATAATCGCCAACAGACCCAGATACCAAGCTTCGGCAGTCACCTGAGTGCCCAGTTGGGTCAGGTCGATTATGACCGTTTTGACCCCTTCCTCAGAAAGCCGTTGGGAGGTGCGCATCATCAGGCTGGATTTGCCGATCTGGCGGGGGGCGAGGATATACGCAAATTTGACCCGCACGGCATAATTCCAGCAGTTCTTCATCCGCCTTGCGGGTTACATACAAGCGTTTATCCGCTTCGACAGTGCCACCGACGGTGTAAATATTTCTGGGGTGCATATTATTCTCCAAAGGGTATAGCAGCTACATTTGTTCAATTATATTGGGAAATTGGTTTAAAGTTCAATAGCTAAACTTAAAAAAGGAGTGAATAATATCCACTCCTTTTCACTATTTGTTAGGCAGCAAGGGCATTGCGGTGATTGGCTGACCTTGAAATGGATATTTCGGGCAGATAGTTCAGGGGGCGAAGGGTTAGTGCGAAATCAAGGGCGAAATTATTAGTTGCAAGCGGGTTTAAGGTTAGCTGCTGACCGTCAAAGGTCCATTTAAACTTTCCGGTGCTATTGTTACTTTCAAAGGTTAGCTGATCGGCGGCAAGTGAATATTTCCCGCTGGCTTTTAACAAATTGGATTGGGTCAGAGTAAATTCTTCCGAGCGGTTTAGGTTTAAGACCCATTCTCCGGCATAGTCTTCGGAGTTGTAATCATTGTGGGCATCGTGTCGGGTAACTGTAACCGAATAGCTACCCGCCGGAAGAGCTGAGATTTGTTGTAAGCTAGCTATAGATTTGCTATCTGAGTGAACTCCGTTCAGTAAGCTCACCACTAGAAAGAAAGAGGCGCTAAGAATTACTTTAAACATTTTGGGTTCATCCTTTCATCAATTAATTTAAGTGTTATAGTTTGTAAGGGGCTGCTTATTTGGGCTGTCGCGCCAACTTGTTACCTACTCCAAAGAACCAGCGCCTCTTCCTAAGCGGGCTTTCATTCGCGTTCTTTTCCTGCTTGGATTCTTGGACACATTCTCTGGCGATTCGATCCTGGGCTGCTTCCATCCGGTAGGAAGCCTGGTGCTGTTTTGCCATTTCAAGGGTATAAGGTGAATAAGGGTTCACTGTTTTTCTCCTTTTCTGTCTGATTACTAATTGCTGTATTTGTTTCGGGTGAATTACCACTGATAGTAGTTTAGAAAGAATCAGGGGGAGTTACATCGCTAATTCTAGTGATCGAGTTAGTGATTAGGAGTAGTTAGTTTTAGCTACCGGTCATTAGGGGCTGAGGATAAGAGGCGTGGGCAATCGCCCAGAGATAATTAGGGAGTTGGGGTTTTAGTTACTTTTTGAGGTTAGCGCTCTGTCACTAATAATCCTTGCTTGCATTTGGTGTGTTTCCTAAGCAATGACAATCAGCGTAGTAGGAAGTTTTCTCCCCGCTATTCCAACGCAGGTTTCATTTCTCGAAATTATAGGAATTGCTATGCGGTTTGTGGCAGCGAATGTATAGTGCCGAAATAAATATTGCTAGGCACAGTTGGCGGTATCGCGCCGGGTATATAGGCAAAATCACTTGGATTATGTGGTGGTAGCTGTAAGCTTTGAAGCAGAGATGGCACAAAGCATAAAGGGTTTGCGGATTATCTAACAACCCCCGGCTTTGCGTCACTTTATCGCCGAATTCGAGTGACGGGACTGAATTTGACCGTTTGGTGGGAGAAAAGCAGGTCGCCAGTTTGTAAAAATCGGCTGTTTCCCAACAGTTTTACCGAGCCGTCCCACCTGCGGTTGGCAAATCGCTGCCACAAGGTGGAGACGGGCTTGTCGCAGCAGGGGGTGCAGTTGAGCTATTTCGGGGAAGGAGTGGGGCAAATCGAGCAGCAGGGGCGGTTGATGGAGACGGTGGATAGCCTGAACCGGCGTTACGGGCGGAATACCCTACGGCTGGCGTCTGCCGGGATTGGGCAGGAATGGCAGATGAAGCCGGGGCGGGTTTCGCCGCCTTACACCACCAGTTGGGAGGATTTGCCCACAGCCTGGGCACTTGACCCGGTACAGATCAGCGCCGGGTAAGGAGGTGGGAGAGCAAGTACCATTTTGGCAAATTTCGGGTAGTAGTGAAGCACTAAACTATTATGTTGCTGTTTCCAAAAAGATAAACCAATTTAACCGATTAATATGAGAATGATCAAAGAGTTTCTATCAGATTTTCAGTAATTCCGGCTATTTTCACAGCAACTTCCGATGTGTGTTATTTTAAACTCGTATAAGATAATGTTTTACCACAATTTTACAGAATTTTACTCGTTTTATTACATCAATTTGCTATTATAATTAAACTTGAATTGTGCTGTGTCGTCATTTGTTATTGAGCATTTTTGGCTTTGAAATCTTGTTTTTGCTCAAGTATAGTAGTGTTAATAAATTAACAATTTTAACTATTTATTCCTAGGTGATAGGATATATGTAATACGTCTCTTGTAGCCGTTAGTAATTACTCTTTCCAAACCACTAGTTTTGCTCTTGTTCCTTTTCCAGTCTTGCCGATTTCAAGAAATGTGCATCGTCTGAAAGCCGTAGATTCACCGATTCCGACCTGATAGCCAAGTATCGCGCTTAGATTTAAGTCACTCCCAATTCCTCAACGCAGTTAATTCGCACAAATCAATATTAGAACGTCACTATTTTTCGGGTTGGTTTGCCAAAAGGTACTAATTAGTATCAGTAGAAGAGGCGAGCTGCCATGAATCTCTATCAGAAAACAGCTACTCTGAATTGTGTTAACCCACTTTTTGTTCTGATATCGCGCCCTGAAGCTTTGAGAGCTCCTCCTCATCCAACTTATCGGTAGCTTGCACCTGTTTTATATAAATTGAGCAGCGCAACCAGGTAAAACGCTGCCGTGATTTAACCCCTTTTTACTGTGTTATTCGAATCTATACTTGAATAAAGGATTCAGGTGAGGAGAACATGAGTAGATTAATATCAAAATATTGTGCTTTCAGGTGGAGCAGTCTGGCGCTAATAGTCGGGTTGCTGTTTGGTTGTCTGACCTTTACAACCACGCCGGCCAGGGCTGCCAGTTTTACCGTTACCAACGGTAATGATAGCGGGTCAGGCTCACTCAGAGCCGCCTTTGAGGCCATCAACTCTTCCGATCCGGGCGCTTACACCATTGAGGTGAACCTTCCGGCTCCCAACATTATCAACCTGAGCACTTTTCCTTGGGCGGATGACTCTCTCAATGCCACCTATCCCTTTAATGTTTACAACAGGGATATTACCATCGAGGGGCACGGCGTAACGATCCAGAGGAAGGCCGGAGCTGACTGGCGAGCAGCTTATGCACTTATGTACATGGTGGATGCCAGTGCCAAATTGACGTTGAATAACCTGACCATGCAGGGAGGTGTGTTGGGAGGTATTTACAATAAAGGCACCCTGGTGGTCAACAATTCCACGATTCGGGGTAACCTGAAACATGGAATTTACAATAGCAGTGGTACGGTCACGCTTTCCAACTCCACCATTTCCGACAATGGCACCCTGACTTCCTCCAATGGAGGGGGTATCTGGAATTCGGGAAATCTGACCATCCTTAACTCCAATATCTGGAGTAACCAGGGGTTGGACGGTGGTGGAATCTACAATTTAGTTTCTGCAAGGCTTTACAACTCTACCGTCTATGCAAATCTGGGTGATGGGATTTATAATGCCGGGGGCGATTTGACCGTTGCATATTCCACGGTTGCCAGAAACGTCTCCAACCACTCCACCGGAGGGATTTTCAATAATTCCGAAGCTTACTTGAAGGGAAACCTGATCGCCGGGAACACTACCGTCTATGGCGGTGATCTGGGCGGTACATTTGGTACGTTTCATTCGCAGGGGTATAACCTCGTACAAAACCCGGACGGATTTAGCGGTCTGTCGAACGGGGTGAACAACGATCAGGTGGGAGTTAACCCGCAGATTGAATTCATCAGTGACAATGGAGGACCAACCAATACTTTGGCGCTACCGCTCGGCAGCCCGGCCGTGGATGCGATCCCTGTTTCGGAATGCCAGGATGACCAGAGTCAACCTGTGACCACCGATCAACGAGGGGTAAGCCGGCCCAGGGGTAGTGGCTGCGATATCGGCGCTTTTGAGCTTGCCGGTATTACCACACTGACTTCTTCCCTAAACCCGTCCTTTTTTGGGCAGAGCGTGACCTTCACCGCCAGGGTTACCAACATCAGCGGCGCGCCCACCGGCTCGGTGGAATTCAAGGACGGTGCTACCACTTTAGTCAATACTCCTCTGGACAGCAGCGGGGTGGTCACCTTTACCACTTCAAATCTGGGTTATGGAGTGCATACCATTACTGCCTACAATTACGAAACTTCTAATACTCCCGCCATTAGCGCCGGTGTTTTGAAACAAAGTGTAAATAAAGTAGAGCAGACCATCAGTTTTGCGCGGTTAGCCACTAAAACTACCGCCGACCCTCCCTTCCAGCTGACTGCTACCGCCAGTTCCGGACTACCAGTGAGTTATAGTGCAGCCGGACGGTGCAGCGTGAGCGGCAGCACCGTAACCCTGACCGGAACCGGAGTTTGTCTTATTACTGCCTCCCAGCCCGGTAACGACACCTATCTCCCGGCTCAGGCGGTAACACAGGGCTTTGCCATTACTTCAGGCCCTCCCGGCCACGTGGTGGCCTGGGGGGAAAACAGTTATGGGCAAAGCAATGTACCGGACGGGTTGAATAATGTGATTGCCATCTCCGCCGGTGCGCAACACAGCCTGGCCCTCAAGAGTGATGGTACCGTCGTTGCATGGGGTAACGGCAGTGGTCAAACCGATGTCCCCAACGGGTTGAGTGGGGTAATTGCCATCTCTGCCGGAACGAACCACGACCTGACGTTGAAGAGTGATGGCTCGGTGGTTGCTTGGGGCGATAACAGTTCTGGGCAAAGTACGGTGCCTGACGGGTTGAGTGGGGTGATTGCCATTTCCTCGGGCGGTAACCACAGCCTGGCACTCAGGAACGATGGGACGGTGGTGGCCTGGGGCGATAACAGTTCTGGGCAAAGTACGGTGCCTGACGGGTTGAGTGGGGTGATTGCCATTTCCTCGGGCGGTAACCACAGCCTGGCACTCAGGAACGATGGGACGGTGGTGGCCTGGGGCGATAACAGTTCTGGGCAAAGTACGGTGCCTGACGGGTTGAGTGGGGTGATTGCCATTTCCTCGGGCGGTAACCACAGCCTGGCACTCAGGAACGATGGGACGGTGGTGGCCTGGGGCTGGAACGAGTACGGACAAACCAATGTCCCAAGCGGGTTGAGTGGCGTGAATGCCATCTCCGCCGGTGACTTCCACAGCCTGGCACTCAAGAGCGATGGGACGGTGGTTGCCTGGGGCTGGAACGAGTACGGACAAACCAATGTCCCAAGCGGGTTGAGTGGCGTGAATGCCATCTCCGCCAGTGGGTACCACAACCTGGCCCTAACAAAGGCCCGCCAGACGATTAGCTTTGAGCGAGTAGTGCCCAAGACTACCGCCGACTTTCCCTTCCAGCTCGCTGCCACTGCCAGTTCCGATTTGCCGGTGAGCTACAGCGCAGCCGGGCAATGCAGCGTGAGCGACAACACAGTCACTCTGAAGGGCGCAGGCACTTGTCTTATTACCGCTTCTCAACAAGGAAATGAGAACTACTTCCCGGCACCGGATGTCACGCAAGGCTTTGCCATTACTTCAACCCAGCCCGGTCACGTGGTGGCATGGGGATATAACGGTTTTGGGCAAACCAATGTACCGGCCGACTTGAGTGGAGTAATTGCTATCTCTGCCGGTTGGTTTCACAGTCTGGCCCTCAAAAGTGATGGTACCATCGTCGCATGGGGTGATAACATTTATGGGAAAAGCACGGTACCGGATGGGCTGAGTGGCGTGATTGCCATCTCCGGTGGTAGTGAGCACAGCCTGGCCTTGAAGAGTGATGGGACGGTGGTTGCCTGGGGCGATAACGCCGGTGGTCAAAGCAATGTCCCCAACGGGTTGAGTGGGGTGATTGCCATCTCCGCCGGACTTCAGCATAATCTGGCCTTGAAGAGCGATGGGACGGTGGTTGCCTGGGGTTTTAATGGCTATGGTCAAACCAATGTCCCCAGCGGGCTGAGTGGCGTGATTGCCATCTCTGCCGGAGAAATTCACAGCCTGGCCTTGAAGAGCGATGGGACGGTGGTTGCCTGGGGTTTTAATGGCTATGGTCAAACCAATGTCCCCAGCGGGTTGAGTGGGGTGATTGCCATCTCCGGTGGTCAGCATCACAGCCTGGCCCTCAAGAGCGATGGGACGGTGGTTGCCTGGGGCGATAACAGTTCTGGGCAAAGCAACGTGCCGGCAGGCTTGAGTGGGGTTGTAGCCCTCTCCGCCGGTTGGGCCCACAATCTGTCCCTCAAGAGCGATGGGACGGTGGTGGCCTGGGGCGATAACAGTTCTGGGCAAAGCAATGTACCGGATGGACTGAGTGGGGTGGTTGCCATCTCCGCTGGCTGTCAACACAGCTTGGCCCTAACTACAAAGGCCCGCCAGACGATTAGCTTTGAGCGAGTAGTGCCCAAGACTACCGCCGACTTTCCCTTCCAGCTCGCTGCCACTGCCAGTTCCGATTTGCCGGTAAGCTACAGCGCAGCCGGGCAATGCAGCGTGAGCGACAACACAGTCACTCTGAAGGGCGCAGGCACTTGTCTTATTACCGCTTCTCAACAAGGAAATGAGAACTACTTCCCGGCACCGGATGTCACGCAAGGCTTTGCCATAACTTCAGTCCAGCAAGGTCAAACAGTAGTAGCCTGGGGATGGAACGGTTCTGGGCAAACCAATGTACCAGTTGGCTTAAACAATGTGATTGCCGTCTCCGCCGGACTTCAGCATAATCTGGCCTTGAAGAGCGATGGGACGGTGGTTGCCTGGGGCGATAATGTTGATGGTGAACTAGATGTACCGGTTGGCTTAAACAATGTGATTGCCATCTCCGCTGGTCGGTCTCACAGTCTGGCCTTGAAGAGCGATGGGACGGTGGTTGCCTGGGGGTGGAACCAGTACGGACCATTTATCCCGCCACCGGTAGGCTTGAGCAACGTGATTGCCATCTCGGACGGCGTTAATCACAGTCTGGCCTTGAAGAGCGATGGGACGGTGGTTGCCTGGGGCAATGACAGTTTTGGGCAAAGCAACGTACCGGCAGGCTTGAGTGGGGTTGTAGCCATCTCCGCCGGTAGCGTCCACAGCCTGGCCTTGAAGAGCGATGGGACGGTGGTTGCCTGGGGCTATAACTTTTATGGGCAAAGCAATGTACCGGCAGGCTTGAACAATGTGATTGCCATCTCGGACGGCGTTCATCACAGTATGGCCTTGAAGAGTGATGGGACGGTGGTTGCCTGGGGGCATTGGCTACCGGCCGAGTTGAGTGGGGTGATTGCCATCTCCGCTGGTGATGGGCACAGTCTGGCACTCAAGAGTGATGGCACCCTCGTCGCTTGGGGTGATAACTCCAGTGGTCAAAGCAATGTCCCCAGCGGGTTGAGTGGGGTGATTGCCATCTCCGCCGGTGGGGCCCACAATCTGGCCTTGTCTACAAAGGCCAACAGTACCATCAACCTGATTTCCTCACCCAATCCTACTTACGTCGGGCAGAGTGTGACCTTCACGGTCACGGTAACATCCGGCAGCGGAACTCCTACCGGTTCGGTGGACTTCAAGGAGGGTGCTACCACCCTGGGCAGCGGAACCCTGGACGGCAGTGGTGTTGCTACTTTCACCACCAGCAGCTTCGGTATTGGGAATCACAAAGTGGTGGCGGTCTACAGTGGCGATAGTAGCTACGTGGGTAGCACTTCTGTGGTAGTAAACCAGATTGTCCAGGGGGTTGGTAGCAAGACCACCGTAACCACAGCTCCTAATCCCTCAGTAATGGGGCAAGCTATTAGCATGACTGCTAAAGTGACCGGAGATGATGGAGGCAAGCCTACCGGGGACGTTGGTTTTATGTGGAGTGATGGTAGTACTGCTAATATTGCGGGCTACAGTCCACTGGTTGACGGAGTAGCAACTTACTCCCTCACCGGTCTACCGGTGGGTACCTACCAACTTTGGGCATCGTATCTGGGCAATACCCATTATGCAGACAGCACCTCCAGTGATGTCAGCCAGATTATCTCTAACAAGCTTACCAGTGTCACCACCCTGACTTCATCATCAAATCCCTCTACTTTGGGTCAGAGCGTGATCTTCACCGCGACGGTAACTTCTAGCAACGGTATTCCTACTGGGACGGTACAGTTCAAGGTGGATGGTGTTAACCAGGGGGGAACAGTGAATGTAGCCCAGGAGGGTAAGGGTAGCCTGGCAGTCCCGGATTTGTCGGTGGGAACCCACCTCATCATGGCGGAATACAGTGGCGACGCTACTTATCAAGCCAGCAGCACCACCTTTACCCAGACCGTGAACAAGCTGGAAAATATCCTTACCCTTGTTTCTTCACCCAACCCCTCTACGGTTGGGCAAGCTGTGACACTGACGGCTACGGTCACCCCAGCAACAGCCACCGGCAGCATTACCTTCAAGGATGGAGGTAGCGACCTTCAAACTGTGGCTTTGAGCGGTGGCGTGGCGAGTTTCACCACCAGCAGTCTGGGGGTGGGAAGCCACACTCTCACCGCCAGTTATGGAGGTGACAGCAACTACAACCCCAGCCTTTCTAGCGCTCAAACCCTCACGGTGGTTAATCCTCCAAACCCGGTGCCTGTTATTACCTCGGTCAGCCCAATATCAACAACAGTGCAAGCTGTAACTACACAGATTACCGTAACGGTGACCGGTAGCGGATTTATTCCCGGTTCGGTAATCCGCTTGAACGGTACTGACCTTGCGACTACCTATATAAACCCTACCACCTTATCAGTGGTTATTCCGGGTGCTCAGTTGAGCACAGCCAGAGTAATATTGCTTACCGTATTTAATGGTACTCCGGGAGGTGGTACCTCTAACCCGCTGGCCTTCTATGTCACCCCTGTGGGAACAGCAGTGACGAGTTCTAGCACTGCTACAACCGCTCCTGGCAATACTACGGCTACCGCTACTACCGGTGGCACGGGTACTCTCACGCCCGGTAATGTTACCCTGCAAGCCAGCGGTGGCAGCGGCACGGTGAGCGTGGCGATCTACTCCTCCAATCCCACCGAACAGACTGTTTTCCAGAGTGGCACCGGTTTCTTCGATGCCTATATTGCGACCGGCTCCAGTTTCACGGGGGCCAGCCTGAGCCTCTGTAATACCGGCGGGGGCAAACGAGCTTACTGGTATGATGGCACAGCCTGGCAACCCGCCAGCAGCCAGTCCTTTAACCCCAGCACCGGCTGTATTACCGTCACGGTCAATGCAACAACCTCCCCGAACCTGTCGCAACTTACCGGCACCTTCTTCGCGGTAGGTTATATGACCACCACTACCAGCCTGACCGCTTCTCCTAACCCCTCCACCTTCGGGCAGCAAGTGACTTTCACCGCCACGGTTACTCCGGCAGGGGGTGGCAAGGCTACCGGTGCAGTGCAATTCGCAGTGGATGGTCAGACTGTCGGGCAGGCGGTAGCGCTTGACTCCAACAGCCAGGCGACACTGTCTACCACCGCTCTGACCACCGGAAATCACACTATCACGGCTGTCTACAGCGGTAGCGACTATTTCAGTGGCAGCACATCGGAGCCGGTTAGCCAACTGGTGAACCAGCCCAGCGCGACCGCTACCACACTGGTAACTGATCCGGCTCAAGGAACTTTTGGCGGTACGGTTGAGTTGAAAGCCACCCTCACCGCCAATGATCAGCCTGTGAGTGGCAAGAGCATCAGTTTCAAATTAAACGGTCAACCGGTCTGTGGCGGAAATAACCTGCCCCCATGTCCCACCACTACCGCCACCGGGGTAGCCACCCTCTCCAATGTCAGCCTGATCGGCATTGATGCCGGAACCTATAATTCGTGGATAGCCGCGAGTTTCACCGGGGATAGCACTTACGCTGCCAGCAGCGGTACAGGTAGCCTGACGGTCAACGCGGCGGCTACCACCACCACCCTCGCCAGTTCAGCGGCTAGTCCAGTGTACGGACAAGTGGTGAATTTCACAGCCACCGTCAGCGGACCCGGCGCTCCCATCGGTACTTTCTCCTTCTCCCTGGACGGGGTTGATCAGGGTACGGTAAGTCTGAACGGTGGCACTGCTTCCTTTACCCCCGCTGGTCCGTTGGCGGTGGGTAGTCACTCCCTCAAGGCTACCTTCAACGATGGGAATAATTATGCCTCCAGTAGTGCTACCCTTTCGAACCTGGTGGTCAGTAAGGCAACTACTGCCCTTAAACTGACCTCGGATAACAATCCTTCTATGATAGGGACGGTGGTGAACTTCACTGCGCAGGTGAGCGTGGTGTCCCCCGGTGACGGTGTTCCTACCGGTAGCATCACTTTCAGTCTGGATAACGGCGCTATCACCGGCACCGCAAGTATGGATAACAGCGGTGCGGCTACTTTCAGCACTGATAAGCTGACTGTCGGTAGCCATACTGTGGTAGCTAGCTACGGTAGTGATACCAGCTTTGGCTCTTCCTATGACCAACTGAGCCAGACTGTTACCAACCTTACTCCAGGGCTGGCTGTCAATAACACCAGGATATCATATGGCGGAACGGCCACGTTGACTGCTCTGCTGAATAGTAACAAGGGCAGGATACCGGGCAAAACCATCAGCTTTAGCGTGAATGGCAAGGCAGCCTGCAATTCTACTGGTCTGCCCAACTGTCCGCAAACAGCCAGTAATGGGGTAGCGACCCTGAAACTGAACCTGGGAACGGCGGGCGTGAAACAGGTCCTGGGTGATCTGCTGCCCGGAAACTACCCGATCACGGCCCGTTTCGCCGGAGAAAGCGCCTACCCGGCTGCCACTGGCAGCGCCACCTTGGTCGTCACCAAACTTACCGCTAAAGTTATCCTGGGAAACCTGGTACAGACCTATGACGGTAATCCCAAGTATGCCAGTGTGACGACCACCCCGGCTAACCTGAAGGTGACCGTGACATACAGCCAGGGTTTCAAAAAGGTAGCACAACCTATCAATGCCGGTTGGTACCTAGTGAAAGCAGTGGTAAACGACCCGATTTACAGCGGGACGGCCAGTGGTATCCTGGTTATTAATAAGGCTGCCGCGACCATCAAGTTGGATCAGGTCAGTCTGACCCAGGTATATGACGGAAAGCCCAAAGCGGTAAAATATACGGTAACACCAAACGGAATTGGTTTGGAGAACCAGGTAGTGGTGTATTACAACGGCTCCGCTATCCCACCAACCAGACCAGGCAAATACAGTTTGGTGGCAAAGTTATACAGCCAGAACTACACTGCTCCTGATGCTACCGGCACTCTGGTAATCCAGGGTATTGCGCCTAACGTAACCACCGGGGAAGCCAAAACTATTAGTGGGAACTCCAGCACTTTATATGGAACGGTAAATGCCAACTACGCCACAATTAAAGCGCTTTACTTTCAGTGGGGAGAGTCACAGAACAGCCTGACAGGACGATTAGCGGTTAGCGCTACGGTAACTGGGGGCAACAATAAGGCGGTCAGCACAACCCTCAAAGGTCTACAATCAGGGAAAACCTATTATTACCGGTTGGTGGTGGAGTACAGCGGTGGCAGTAGTCCGGTATTGGGAGATGTCAAGAGCTTCACCACAATGTAAATAAGTAAAATATCCGGATAGCCCGGCTCAGTTGTTAGGCTAACAGCTGAACCGGGTAAAACGGTGTAGTTCTTTAGTTATGCCTCACCGAAGTGAGTCGTGGTGGAGGTAAAATCTGACGAGATTTGGGAGGAGCCGGACTATTCACCCGGCTCTTTCCAAATCTCGTCAAAATAACCATAAGTAGGATAACCTTTGTGAGGAAGCCGCTTACTCTGTAATTCTTGTTGACAGCTAATTAAGGGGTTGTGCTAGTTACAAAATTAGCCTCAAGTTCCTTAAGTAAATCTCTGATTTTAGCCTACTCTGTCAGATTTTGAACCAGTTTTGAGTTTAACTAGCACAACCCTATAATTAAGAAAGAAGGGCGGATTTTTATATTGACCGTTAACACGGGTAACGTTCTAAATCCCTGACTGCATTTGGTGCATTTATAAGTAATGGCAATCGACATTACAGGAAGTTACCTCCATCGCTATTCCAACGCAGTTTTCATTTCTCGAAATTGTAGGAATTGCTATGCGTTTTGTGGCAGAGAATATACAGAGCCGAAATAAATATCGCTATACACAGTTGGCATTACTGCGCCAGGTATATACGCAAAACCACTTGGATTACGTGGTGGTAATTGTGTTCCAGCGAATTTCGGATTTCTGTAACTTTTGCTGCTGGGTTCTGTCATTCCGAGCGAATTCGATACCTTTCAAGAGGGTATAGGTGAATCTAAAAACAAGATTCTTCCCCGCTGCGTTCCTTTAGAATGGCAAAGCCCGTTAACGGTAAGCGGTGGAAACAACTTTTTGAATTTGAATGGTACCACTCTGGCCTGGGTAAGCGGACCGCCCATGAATTCGGCTCAAATGCCTTGCTGCTGCCTGCCTCCCGGGAGCGGGGCAGCAGGTAGCTGATAAAAAAGGTACTCGCCCAGCTTTATATCGGAGGATCAAACGGCAATTATTGTTTTTAACTACAAACTACCCGATGTTTTTATCAGATGCTACCAAGAAAGATTAAATTTATGGATAAAAAAACTCAACCCCATAATAAATCCGCTTCGGACAGAAAATCGCTTTTTTCAGAAACTGCCCAGATAGAACAGGTTGAAAAACCGCCGGAGTTTAGGTCTACCAGTAACCTGATACAACTTCAAAACAAGCGTCCGGCGATATCAGGCCCGGTGACACCAGAAAAAATTCTGTCCCTTCAGCGCACAGTAGGCAACCGTGTCGTGCAACGCCTGCTGTTTCCAAACCAGATCCACCCGACTCAAGAGCTAAACCGTCAAATTGGAGCCATTGATCCCGAGATACAACGGACTTTGCCTGAGGCTGCAACTTATACTAACCTCGATCCAACCGATGCTTTATTAGTAGCAGTCGGCACTGCAGTACAAAACTACAATACGGTCGTGTCCGATAAACTCAAAACTGCAGCCCAGTACCAGACAGCCATGAACCGGCTACAAGGGGTAGACCGGGCAATTTATGTCTGGTTCAATCAGGTATCGGGGGTTAATCAACGTCTCAGCGCCAGCCCACACTATGCCACCGTAAAAAGTTTGACGAGTGCTACTGAAAAAGAGCACGAAAAACTGATTGATTCGACCAAGAACATGCTCGATGTGCTGCCTTTTGATGATATAGGGCTTCTAGAGCCGGAAAAAACCCAGTTAAAAACTCTCTGGCAAGAAATTGTGAACAACAGGGGGAAAATTCAGATATTAGGCTCCACCTCCTACAAAAAACGTGTGCGAGCCGAACTCGCCAAAATCCTTTCTAGCCCAACGGGTCGGAGAATGCTGACTTTCCTCAATACTCCAAAGCCTGGGGAAATAAGAGGGTCGCTTCAAGCCAAACTCAACAATATTTACATCTCCGAAAAACTAACAAATTTGCCTAAGGATGTCAGGAAAGCTTCCCCAGATTTGGTAGAGCAGATAGGATCGGAGGCTACTCCGCTGGGCATTAAGGATTTGGACCCATTACGTAGCATCGAAGCCGTTACCGAGGTAACAAGCAGCCCTATTGATCCGCTTGCTGCCCCACTGGACGCAACGGAATACCCTTCCGTTGACTCGACCCATTTATCGAACGTTCGTGAGGCGGCCTGGGGTGGAACAGCCCGTGGTTTTGCCATCAACGGCAAAAAGTATACTTTTAATGCTAACACAACAGGAGCATATGTAACCTCATTTCCAGGTCAGTCCCTGGATGCGGCCAAGGGTACTCGCAACGAAATTTTTAATCCGAGCTGGGTTACATTGGGTCACGAACTCGGACATGCTGCCAATTTTAAGGCAGGCGCAACCACTCTCAAAAAAAATGAATTATTGGATCCTCTTACCAACAACAATCCCGACTCAATGATCTGGGACAATCCAGAAGAGTTGCTCAATATCGAAAATGTAGAAAATGCTTTGCGTAACGAAAGTGGACTGACCGAACGTGAAGGGCATCAACCTCCTGCCTGGGCAGGAAATTTAGTTAGACCGATCAGAGCCGCCTTAGAAAAGCCGCTCAATGAGTTATACCAGAGTGATGCTGCATGGTATGATTTACCCCAATGGTTTACTCTTTATACTAAAATCCATAGCCAAACTAAGGCTGCTGAACTGCTCGATGTGGATAGACACCAAGAGTTACAAGATGAGGTTGAAGCTTTCAAAATAAAATGGACACCCAAAAAGTTTAACGCATGGAAAAAAAAGGTAGCCCTCCATTAGGCTAGCTTGGGCAATCCTGGTTAGAAGCTGCCACCAATGGTGGAGTCATCTGAATCAGAACCAACGTAAACATAATCTCCGGTTACATAAATTGCTCTAACCTGTCCTTCTGGATTGACCGCTTTTACCAACCAGGCCAACCGGGAAGGAGAGCGATCATAGCTTAGAACCGGTTGGGTTAATGTTTCCCCGGCAACCGCTAAAGTTCGAACCTTGTTAGTAATGGTCGCCTTATCAAGCCAGAACTCGGCGGAGGGACAACCCTCTATAGACCCCGGGCGACGCTGGAAAGTAGAGTACCGGATTAGTTGAGAATTGGCAGCCAACTGTAGAAAGCCGGTTATATGCTTTTCTATCGTAATTCCCACAAACCAGCCTTCTATCTGTAAGGTAGCGCCAACAATCGGTATTGGCGTTTCCACTTTGCCGGATTCTTGCACCAGCTTATCTCCGGTTATTCCCTCCTTGAAAAGTTGTATAGCTCGGTGGTATATCTTCTCGACCTGTTTATTATCGGTCATTATTCCACCCCTCTTTATTATATAGCGGTAGCATTCCCATCCTACTGCCGGAAATGCTACAGTGTATCTATAACCTCATGCTAGAGTACATGCGCGGTAAATGTGCGGTAATAGCTCATATTGGCAAAATTTTCCCAGCGTGTTATCACACCGTTGGTCGGCGGCCACGGATGTCATTTCGCGGGGTATACTGAAAGGGAAATCGCGGCAAGAGTGACAAGAAAGTAGCGGGGGAAGTGTACCAGAGGTGCCAATGAGCAGGTACTAAAAAGCCAATCCAGTTGGGGCAGTTTGGGTGGAGCGTTTTGCCGAAGGGTTTTCCGCCTCGCTTTGGCGATGCGGTCACCGTTCTCGCGCCCAAACAAGTTGGACGCTCATCCGGTGCTATAGAAATTTCCTGGTACAGTGTAGCCGCAACTTCTTGGGACAAAGCTCAGGCTCTTAATCACTTTTGATGATCCAAATTAGCAAACCTTAAGCAGTACGCTGATATAGTACTCTGTGGCTCAGTAAATCGAGCTTCGCCCTACCAAACATGGCTCTTTTCAACCATTTTAAACGATTAACCTGACCTTCTGTCTGACCATTTGAACGGGTCGCCAAATATACCCAATCAACTCAATGAAGATGAATATTTTCAGGTTACCCATCCTTTTCACCCATTGACTGGTCAACGCTTCGTGCTTCTTTCTAAAACTAACACTTACGGTGAAAGCCGGGTTTTCTTCCTTGACCCTTCCTCGACTAAACTTCGTTCGTTACCCGCCGCCTGGACTGACCAGGCGCCACTTGACCCTTTTACCCGTTTAACTGGCGGTCAAGCTCTTCTCCGCCTTAGTGACCTGCGGAAACTGGTTCAATTTCTTGAAAACTGGGATAATCACTTCCCCAAACCCCAATTTGAGTAGGTTTGCCACAAGGTTCTTCAGGAGGTAGGTTATGAACGCCCAGGAAATTAAACCGCGCCAGTTACAAAGGTTAGCTTGTTTGTATGTCCGCCAGAGTACTCTGCAGCAAGTCCTTGAAAATCGCGAAAGTACGGCCAGGCAATATGCCTTGCGTGACCGTGCTATCGCACTTGGTTGGATTGCCGAACGGATTGTGGTGCTGGATCAAGATTTAGGTCATTCTGGCACTTCTGCCAGTGACCGGGTAGGCTTTCAACGACTGGTAGCGGAAGTCGGTTTAGGTAAAGTTGGGCTGGTTCTCGGTCTGGAAGTATCACGGTTGGCACGCAGTTCAAGTGATTGGCATCATCTCCTTGAAATTTGTGCCCTGACTGGCACACTCATTCTCGATGAAGATGGCTTGTATGACCCAGCTACTTTCAATGACCGGCTTCTACTGGGACTAAAAGGCACCATGAGTGAAGCCGAGTTGTATATCTTGCGAGCACGCTTACTCGGTGGTATCTTAAATAAAGCCAGGCGGGCTGAACTAAAACTGCATTTGCCAATCGGTTTTTGCTATACTGAAGATAATCGGGTGGTGCTTGACCCCGACAAGCAAGCCCAGGCGACTATTAAACTCCTTTTCCAGACTTTCCGACGTACCGGCACTGCCAGTGCGACTGTGCGTGCTTTCCGCCAACAAAACCTTGCTTTCCCGCGCCGTTTAAGTAAAGGCGTGCATAAGGGGGAACTGGTCTGGAATGATATGAGACACGATGATGTATTGCGAGTGCTGCATAATCCGGTTTACGCCGGGGCTTTTGTCTTTGGTCGTACCAGAACCAACAAAACTGCTGATGGCAAAATTCATATTGTGGCTTTAGCACAAGAGGAGTGGCAGGTAATGATCAAGGATGCCCATCCGGCTTACATTAGTTGGGAAGAATACGAGGGTCATTTAAGCCAACTACGCGCTAACAGCCAGGCGTATACTCCCAAGCACTTAAATCCACCTAGGGAAGGACCAGCCCTATTGCAAGGGCTGGTAATTTGTGGGCAGTGCGGTGAGCGGATGACGGTACGCTATCACCAGCGCGGTGGGCAGCGGGTCGTGCCAGACTATGTTTGCCAAAAAGCCGGGATTAGTGCAGGAACGGCACCCTGCCAGAGGTTTTTAGGACGCGATTTAGATGCGGCAATTGGTCAAGTTTTGCTGGAAATGTTGACACCAGCTTTGGTTAATCAAGTTTTGCAGTGGCACGCGGAACTATGCAGTCAGTTGAGCGAAGCTGAACATTTGCGCCAAATGGAGGTAGAACGGGCACAATACGCGGCTGATTTGGCTGGCAGACGTTTTATGCGGGTAGACCCCGACAACCGGTTGGTGGCTGACTTGCTTGAGGCGGAATGGAATGCCAAATTGCGCGACCTCGCTAGTGCACAGCAAGCCCTGGCGCAACAACAGCAGCAACAGGAAAGCGAGGTCAGTCGCAAGGAAAGTGAGCAAATGAGCCAAATGTTGGAGCAATTCCCACGGTTTTGGAACGACCCGACAACCCCAGTGCGGGAACGTAAACGGATACTCCGCTTGGTGGTCAGTGATGTTACCGTCTTAAAAACAACTTGTCTTACGGCTCACATTCGGTTTGTTGGTGGGGCAACTCGTAGCATTGAAGTGGCCTTACCACCAGCGTTTGCCCAATCCCGTCTAACACCAGTACAGACCCTGGCAGAAATCGATCGTTTACTAAATGACTACCGTGACTCGCAGGTAGCTGTACAAATGAATAAAGCTGGTTACAAGACTTTTGCTGGTTTGAGTTTTACCACCAGTCTGGTTAGTGCTCTGCGGCGCAAACATGGTCTGAAAGATTTTTACAGCCGCAAGCTGGCTGAAGGCTGGGTAAGCGCCGAAGAGTTAGCGCGGCAGCTTAACGTGACCGGAGCGAC
Source organism: Candidatus Chlorohelix allophototropha (assembly GCF_030389965.1). Lineage (NCBI taxonomy): Bacteria > Bacillati > Chloroflexota > Chloroflexia > Candidatus Chloroheliales > Candidatus Chloroheliaceae > Candidatus Chlorohelix > Candidatus Chlorohelix allophototropha. The sequence continues at coordinate 175,988 of NZ_CP128402.1, read as the reverse complement.
CATCTATCGCTGGCAGCAGCGTAAGTTGTTGGAGGGCGTAAGTTATGATGAGCGGGGAAGTTGCTTATTTCGTCCTCTTCAAACGCCACTGACTTCCCAGGCTCGAGGTCGTAAAAAAAGCTAAAATTGTGTTTCAATTAAGCACAGGAGGTGCAGTATGCAGGACGCTCGTTACTGATTTCCAGCGCTACCCCGGCTTTCACCGCTTCGTAATCTCGCTCTAGACTAGCAGCAAATCGTTCGAACTCACCAATGTGGCTCTCTTTAGCTAAAAGTAACCATTCATCCAACTCTTTTACCAGATGCTCCCTCAGCAATACCTTGCAACGCTGCGCCAGTTCCTGCACCGCTAAGGCCTGTGGATGTAATTGCAGCAAAACCTGACGGACTAATAAATCTGCTGGTTTAAGCTTCTTATCTTCGTGGAGTAACAGCCAGGTAGCTCGTCTAGCGGAGAGTGGGCGCAACCGCAGTCGCAATTTTGGTAAACGATCAGAGCTTTCTAACCCATTAGATTCAGGAGCAGGAAATTTTGCCATAGCCCGATAAACACTGAAAACGGTTCCAGTATAACCCTGCTCCCTTATTTCCAGCCACAACTGTCGTTTATTGTAAAAACCTGATTGCCACCGCTCGGTTAAATACCGCAGATAAGGTGTGACCGAAGAAAGTACTGCCACTCTTTCTGGATCCCGCTTTGGAAGTTGCTCTGCTTGAGTGTATCTTTTTACCGTTTTACGATGTAAACCCAAGTGAGTAGCAATCGCCCTTTGAGAGTAACCCTGCTGATGTAACTCTTTCACCTGTTCAAAGTTAAGTTGACGTTGACTAATCGAAGTCGGTTGGTTTTCTACTGGTGCTGTACTGGCAAATTCCTTTTCTACCTCTGTATGGTTTCCAACTGTTTCTAATTTCACATTTTCATCATTGCTAAGGGGTGGAATGGCAACAGAAGTTGCCCCGATATCTTCTCTTTCTAATTCCGCTATTCGCAAGGCTACTGTTCCTAAGGCTTTACTATTACCTTCAAAAACTCGTTGCAGCATCTCTGCTAGATTTTGTAATAAATGAAATTTATCGGCTACCTGCACCGCTTGAGGTGCTGCTAAAGCTGCTGCCTGAGAATAAGCACTGGCGCGATCCCGGCTAATAAGCGCGATTTCAGGATGCTTCTCCAACCAACTTACCACGGTTTCTTTGGTACGATCTGGCAATAAGGCTACTGGTCGGTGACGTTCTAGGTCAATCACAATGGTGCCATACGCTTGACCTTTACGAATAGCCCAATCATCGATCCCAACCATCTTGATTAAACCTTCCTGTGGCAAGGGGCTTCGTCGAATACTACGCAGCAGGCTGGAAGGTCTTAGACCCATCCCTAATCTATCAGAAACTGAAGCCCCGGCTTGTCCGCCCAGTTCAAAGGCTAGTTCAGTTAATTTCTGCCATAAGCGTCCGGTTCGTCGAGCGTAAACCGCTATCGTCGGTGCCAGCCTTTCTACAAAAATCTTCCGCTTGCAGCTTGGATTGATACAAAAAAAGCGTCTTAGCTTCAAAGTTAGTAATACTGAAATAGCATTCCAGGGTAAATCTTCAACCCGCCGAGTGTAGTGGCTATGAACTTGTCTGGTTTTGTTACCACACAGCGGGCAAAGCACTATTGGGTTGGTAGAAACTAACTCAAGGTTAATAAGATGTGATTTGATTTCTACTCTATCTAAATGCAAGTGTTTAAGCTCAGGTAAAAGTGATTCTAGGTCAATAGAAATAGCAGTCATTTGTTTCCAATTATTTCCTCTATTAGTATTAGTCTTTTTGTCCTAAATTATACCTGAACTGACAATACTAATTTGGATCATCAAAAGTGATTAAGAGCCCTGATAATATACCAGATTTCCCAGTTTTTAGCCTTTTTGCCCACCTAAGACAACCTTGATTTCTAATCCATCCCTGTTGCTAGGTAGGCATATTTTCCTCCCGGCAGATATTTACTCCAGTCAATGCAGCTTCCAGTATTTTTGTTATTTGGGGTCGGATACTGTCCTTTACGCTTTGCAGAACTCATGTCAGTTACTCTGTTCGCATCTGCTACCGTAAATTGATCCAACTCAAGCATACGAGCCAGATAAGCTGGATGGTTATTAATACGATTGTCTGCTTGTACTCGCTCAATTAGCTTCACAATATCGGCTCTGCTACGTCCGTTATCCCTAGCCAGTTGCGCTAGGATAGGAGCTCTGAACTTAGAGATGCCCTGCTCCAAGAGCAGCGGAAGCAATGATTCAGATTCGCCACCATTGTTTCTCATAGATTGAATATTATTCCGTTGAGTATGGGAGCAGTTATCGCTATCCTTTACCTGTAAGTTGACCTTAGAGGAATCATCACACACTTGCTCAATCTGTTCCTCATTTTTTTCGGAAGTCGATTCTACATGTGTATGATCATGTATTTCATGTATTTTCTTTTCATGTGATTCGTCTGCACTTTTCTGCATACCTACTTCTGCAAAATCCTGCTTATTCCTAGAGCTATTTTCTGCAGAGGATGTGGCATTTTTCCGTCGCTTTGTATCAGGCTTCTCAGTAGTTATGTAAAGTTGGTAGATATTGGTTTGCCCTTCGCTGGCACGGCTTTCGATGCCAATTACTCCGGCTAACTCTAACTCTTTCAGCAGATCGCTGATTCGACGCACTTTCAGACCCATATCTCTAGCTAAACGTTGGTGGCTGGGCCAGCAGGCTTTAAACTGCCGGGCATATCGTAACAGTGCCACATACAGCTTGAAAGCGGGGGCGCTTATATCATAATCTAGTAACTCCACTGGAATCTGTATAAATTGCCCACAGGTTTCTTTCTCTACCAGACCTTGTGAATACTTATTTAAAAACTCACCGTTTGACGCTATTGCATTTTGCGCGGTTTTCATAGTAAAATCTCCTTGTATTTTTAGGCAAAAGAAAAACATGCACTCAGCGTGTGTTACAGGGGTTGGGAACCATGGGTCACACTCTGATGCCGGAAAAAACGAAAATCTTTGCTTAGGTTGGGCTGTGCTGTAACACAACCCAATTTTTATTTACCTCGAATTTTCGTCAATTTATTTTGTTTTAGCTTTTCACTACAATTTTTAGTTGCCTGCTTTTTCTAACCCTCCCTTATCGCACCTTCCTACTTTCAGGCAGATATGGTCATAGGATAATGCCCAGATATCAATATAGGTCATAGATCGGTATTCCCGATCATGTTTCCCTTCTGCTTGCTGGAGACGATTAACTATAATTGTTATTACCTCCGGCAGAACGGGATTTATTGTGATTGAACTGTGCCTCATGGCAGAGCCCAGGGTATTTTCTAGGGTTAATTCTCCGACTCTTTCGGATGGCTGCTTCCAGGCAGCTTTAAGAAAGCTGAAGAGGTGTCTCCAAGCGCTATTTTCTTTGGGGCGGGAGGTTATTCTAGGCAGAAGTGCCGGGTAGGAAGAAACATAGCCTACGCCAAGCCACTCGTAATGTGCTGTCCACATCGGAGTGACCATGCCCAAATGCTTTGGACTAATACAACCCAATGTCAGAAAATTGAGCATAAACTACACCCCTAGCCCTTGACATGGAGTCATGCTTATGTTAATCTTTTACGTGAGAGGACAAATCCTCAGGAAAAGATAACACAAAACCCTCCCTGATAGGGCAAGTTTTAGAGAAAATCCCGCTAGGCCGCCAAGCAAACCGGGATTTTCGGTTTTATAAGCCTTTTTTGGCTGACCGGTACAACGCCGGTAACCTTATCTCTATAATTTCGAGTTGCAGCCGATACCCCACACCGTACATAAGGATTCTAATTTTGAAGTTGATATCAGGTGAGCTTGTCCAAAGTATTGTTACGGCATTATACCCCATGATTTGTTCATCATGCGAGTCCCAAATTCTTAAGGCATAATATATCGGCTGCTCTTAGTCTTCCCAACCCGTTTCAGAACACCCCTTTCAATTAAAAGTTCTAGGTCTTTTTGCGCGGTGCGTTCCGCAACTCCGGCTATCTTGGAGTACATAGGTGATGTTAGTGAACCGTGCTGATGCACATACTGCATGGCAATTCTCAATCGGCTTTCTTGACTCCCACCTACTACCTCTTCTGGCGGAGGTTTTAACAACCCACGCCCTTGGAACGTAACGATGAATTCTTCCATCTCCCTAAAGGTTGGTGTCGGAAGTTCCAACCGTTTGGTTTCATTTAGCATAAAGCGCACACCACTGCCAAGTTGCTCAATGTAGCCACCTGGCCATCGGCTCAGTAACTGTGCCAGAATGGGATTGCGTAGGCGAGAGATCACCTTTCCTCGTTCCATCATCTCTACTTTTATACCGGGCATAAGCAGACCAGGGCTGTGTATCTCGATCCGATCTGGATAGAAGAATAGCCGAATCCGCTCTCCATGGCGGCTGTAATCCCGATGTACCACCGCATTTACTATAGCTTCTCTGAGCGCACCAATGGCATGTTCCGGATAGTCGTGCCGCTTCCAGCCGCTGATTTCTCCAGCCACTGTCATATGTCGGTTCAAAAAAGCGATACAACCGTCTATCAATTCTGGCAATGTCCCAGTTACAACCCGCCTATCCAGAAAGCCGCCTGTGCCCAGTTCATCCTTCAACAATACGCAAGAGATTTCAGTATGAGGCAGGTACAACTGTGGCTCATAGCCAAAGAATAACAAGCCAGCGTTTGTGGGTATTACGAGATTGTTTTGCTCAACCGCGCATTTAAGCGCTAATAGTATTCGTTCCGGAGTATCGAATCGATTCTGGTATTCTTGCTGCTTAAAAGCCTCCCTCTGCTTCAAGAACAACCCAACCTTTTGCATATCTAGATCCGACATAGTAGTACCTGTTGCCGATTGTAGTTCCCAATGCAGAATTCCCCTTTCATTAGCCAGCCGCATGACCTCGTCCATAGTAAGAGGGTGCGTATTAGTACCACGTCTCACCCAGAAAACACCACTAGCTTGGTAAATCGGACCGGTGCTGGGGGGAATGGTGGCTACTACCACTTTTTTCCCGTCTAGGTTAAATACTTCTGGTTCATGTGGGGTGAATTCAAACATAGGCGTAATAAAGCGGGTGGCTCGGTAGAGAGTGTCAATAGTCGGAGAGGGGTCAGTGCCGACTATCCGTAAGGTTGCATCTTCCACACCTATAATAATATAGCCGCCTTTGGCATTGGATAGACCAGCAATACGTTCGGCCAACTCGGTGGGGCGAGGGGCGTTTAGTTTTAACTCTACCGAAGAGCTTTCCCCTTCTTTAATCAGCTTTCTGAGTTCTGTTTCCAATAACGACTGCATGCTCTTTGCCTATTAATCCCGCATTATTCCCGTTACCAATGCGGGATTAGTGCGGGATTCTAACTAACTATTTTCCAACAAATGCCGTAACTGTCTGTATATACAGACATATGTGAGATTTATAACAATACTTAAAGTGATTTCACAAACTCTATTTTGTAAAAACTTCCAAAAGTGTCTGTATATACAGACATATGTGAAAATCATAACAAATCAACTAACTCTTACCTATATCTCACCGTTGACCCTGCTTAATTGTTCTTCTAGGCGGGTAAGATCGTTCTGTAATTGTCTTACATATCCTAATAACTCCCCGTCTATCACCTGATCTTGTCCTGCTGTCGTCTGCCACTTTCGTATAATTGATATCACCACGCGGTATTCTCCTTCTGGCAATTTGCCAGGAGAATGGCGCAACCTTTCTCTGATGCCCTCAGTGGTGATTTCCCTGGAAAGTACCCCGTTTATCAGGATCTGGCGTTCCTCCGGATTTTCCAGATGCGAAATCTCGCGGGCAGCTCTGAGTGTGTCAGGACGACGAGCTACCATCTCTCGGACATCCTCTGGCGCTTTAAGTAAAGCCAACCGATTCTCGATATAACTTTTGTCCTTCCCGATTTTCTCGGCCAGCCCCCGGATAGAGTAACCCATCTCCTCGGTAAGAGTTCTAAAAGCATCTGCTTCTTCAAGAGGATCAAGATCTCGACGCTGAATATTTTCTGCCAGACCTATCTCGATCATTTCCTCGTCCGAGTGATCAGAGATTTCACACGGCACATTTTCCAACCCAGCGATAGCGGCGGCGCGTAAACGTCGCTCCCCGTAAACCAACTGGAAATAGCCATCCTGGGAAGAATCTGGGCGCACTCTCAGCCGACTGATAAACCCCTGTGCTGTAATAGAGGCAGCAAGGTCTTCCAAATCTTCAAAGCGTCGCCGCGGTTGGTAAGGGTTTGGGCGAATGCGGGCTATTGGCAAATTCTGTACCACGGTCTGGCGTGGTGCAATAAGAGCCTCTAGGTCTTCCAGGCGTGCCTGCTCGTCCTCTATCCTTGTGCTCTGTCCAAAACCGAAACTTTTACGCTTTGCCAAACATTACCTCCAGATTGTTCATCCCTATTTGCGATGAATTTCGTATCTTATTTCTAAAAAGCAATTCTTTAGAGGATTGCCGGGTTACCTAAAAGCAACTACTTTACGGTTACTTTGCTGGACAGCACTTCTGCCGCCAGTGCTCTGTATGCTTTTGCCCCTTCACAATTTGGGTCATATTGCAAAATACTCTGATGGCGAGCCTGTGATTCGGTAAACCTCACCGAACGTTTGACCATCGTATCAAAAACAGGCACTTTGCTACCGAAGGTTTTACGCGAATATGCAACTGCCTCGCGATTTATAACCACTCGCTGATCAACCATCGTCAATAGAATACCAGTTATCTGTAGTTTCGGGTTAAGACCGGAACGACGCATAAGCTGAACCTGGTCAAGAATTAAAGAAACCGATTCAGTGGCTAAATATTCAGCTTGTAATGGAATGATGACCTCATTAGCCGCTACTAGAGCATTTACCACCAATACTCCCAGATAGGGTAGAGTGTCAATCAGGATGAAATCGTAGCGGGAGGCTATTGGTGCCAAAAGTTTTTCTAAAACTTGCTCCCGTTGAATCGCTACAGCTAATTCATCGTTTGCAAGATTTAAACGCGCGCTGGTTGGTACTAGGTCAATATTGGGAGCGACATTCTGGATAGCGAGTTCCAATTGTGACTCGAAGCGGGTCAGGAAATATTTGATAGCGCTGTAAACAGTATGCTCTAGATCGGCAGGACGCAAACCCATTGCTTGAGTCAGATTTCCCTGAGGGTCAAAGTCCACTAGTAGCACTTTTTTGCCTTGTTCAGCCAACGCCGCTCCTAGATTGATGGTCGTGGTAGTCTTGCCCGTCCCACCTTTTGGGACACCAATAGCTATAACACGTGTCATATGTTCTCCTTCATCAGGTGGATTAGAATGGGTAGGGCGGCGTTGGCCATCCCTTAAAAACCTTTCAACCTCCGAAGGTAATACCAGCCATTGATTACCGACCCGACGGGCATGCATTCGACCATCCCAGGCGGCTCTACGCAACCTGTCCGGCTTTACTCCGAACTGGCGGGCAACTTCTTGGATGGGAATAGGCTCTTCCAGAATAGACCTCCTTATCGTGAAAACATAGGTTCGCTAGCAATATCTTAACATACTTTCACAAACTTGTGAAGATGTGAAATGGAATTATTGTGCAATTTATTTATCGCAATGTTTAGGCGGTATGGCTATTATTTTGGCAGCAAGTCAATTTGTTTAGGCTTCATTTCAACTTGACATAAATAAATATAATACAACTACACTCTCCTGTTTTCAAAAGTACAAGCGCCTTGTTTGTTACCCCAATGCTAAGGTATTGGTGTGGTCTCTTTTAATTTAAGAGCCAGCGCTTGCAAGGCTTCCACCATGGCAGGATTGCGTCCATTCTCTTGCGCTGCAAACCCTTCCGCCAGTTCTACCAGAGCAGGGAGTTTATCCTGATGCTTCGCTTTCAGGGCAGCCAGTTGCACCGCATCAACCTGCAACATCAGTTGTAGGATACCGATCAAATAGCGCAGTTTGGCGGCTTCCTCACCCTCTGCCCCTACCTCGCCCTTTGCCAGTTGCACCATCGTCTCGTAATTTTCGCTCACCCCGACCTGCACTTGTCCCTCTGCCTCAAATTCCTCCCCTGCCACCTGCCTGAGCATACTCACCAACGGTGCCACCAACTCCTGTCGCGCTTGCTCCGACATCGCCTGAAAGTGGGGAATAAAGCAGGTGACTCGCCCCGGTTGGTACAGCACAAAAGGTACCAGCAGATAACCACTTTGCCCGCAGTGAGGGCAGGTACTCCGGTTCAACTCCGCTTGCTTGAGCGCCTCAAAAGCAGGGCTACCGGGCAGTACAATCGTGTGTACCTGTGTTTCAAAAGGCTTGCCACACTGAGGGCAATCTAGCGGGTAAGGTTGTGGCGCAGGGTAAAGCAAGAGCGGTTCCTTTCAATAATTCTGACAAGCTTGGGGAGATATGCAAGGGATTTAGCCTGTTGGGTAAACGTATCTATGACTGCTTGCTGCACTGCAATTGTTAGGCGCAGCAATGCGTTTTCTTCTTTTAATTTTAGTAGTATACTTTCGTGTTCGGCTGTCATTGCTAAAGTTTACCAAACCAGTCAAGCCTACATATTTGACCCTCCCAGAGTTGTTACTATTACAAAGCCTTAACCACTCTTTAGAACTTCAGTACTGACCACTCATCGTAGTATTGTTTTGATTCCCTCTAGTAGGCGCACTTTAAGATCTGTACTGGTAAAAGGAACATCAGGGCGATGAGGTTTTTCACCGATTTTAATCCTAATTTGGTTGACCTCTTATCGTAGCAATAGTTTGATTCCCTAAACCCATAGTTGACAACTTAAGCTCCAACTGAATTTGTCAAGATAATTACGATGCCACTCAAAGTGGTCAATTTTCAGTAAAAATAATTGTTTGGCAACAAAAAGCCTATAATTTGCCCGAGTAGTAATTGCCAAAGCAGTCAGATTTGCGAAAATTAAGAACATATCAGCCAAAATTGGTATGGAATTCGCCTAAAAATTCCTAGTTTTGTACTTGATAAGTCAGTCAAATCCTTAAGTTGTCAGCTATGCTCAAAACCCCAGTTATTGTGAGAGTTGTGCCAATAGATTACCAGTGAACCAGGAACCGCTTCCGGTCAACTCAAGGCTACTATCTTCCAGCCATTTTACCAACCCATGCTCTAGCCATTGTTTGATCAACTCGGTCTTGTGTAAAATAGCTAATTCTTCGACCAATGCTGGTTGTAGCTTTCCAGATAAAAGGGCTACCCTGAATGGCTGTAACCTTGATTCAATAAAATTCCGTTTCAGCCCTCCCTCTAGACCAGGTAAACCTTCTCGGGCATCTCTTAGGTAGGGCGCGTAACGAGGGTGTCTATAATGATAGTCCCCAAAAACACCATCGGCGATGGTTCCTACTGCTAATAAATCCTCATCGCGTGTTGGAAAAGTAAAATATATATTTTTATCTCGGCAAGTAGCCCAATGGTTGAAAAGATTTTTTGAAAATCCCCGCATTTCTAGAATTTGCACTCCGGCTAGGAACATCAGGAAATTGGGCAAATGGTTTTGCTTAGAAAGCTCGTTTTTCTCTGCCCATCGGCTATTTTGTGGGTAAATTAGCAATTCGTATAGCGAAACCCCATCAACACCTGCTTCAAGCAAGGTTTCAAGACCGGTGATAAAGCCCTCTAGAGTCTGATAAGGTAACCCACACACAAGATCAACCGTTACCACCCAACCCAGTGCTAGGGTATCCTGTATTTTCTTCACTACTTCGTCCGGGGTATTTCTGCGCCCTATTTCTAGGCGCACTGGTTCCTCAAGACTTTGCACTCCGATATGTAATCGCCGAAAGCCCAAGCGGTGCATTTCAGTTATCACGCCGGGAGTCAGAGACTCAACGGTGGATTCCAAAGCCCATTCGGTATCAGGAGAAATATTAAAGAGTTCTTTGCAACACTCTACCAGCCTTACCAAGCCTTTTTCTCCCAAGAAGGTGGGAGTGCCACCACCTAGGTGTACGGTTGAGATAGGGCGTTCTCGCAAATTACCTTGGTTGCTCCACAGGCTTAGTTCGTAACACAGGCGTTCTACGTAGGTCTCAATATGTTGTGCCTGATGCCCACCTAATTTAAAGGAATAGCTATCGCAAAAACCGCACTTGCTAGAGCAGAACGGCACATGTAAATAAATGCAAAACGGTTTAGAATTATTGCTGGCAATTGCAAAGTTCTGGCATAATTTGTTCCAAGCTTGTTCACCTGTATCCTTATAAGGACGTTGTGCCCAAGGAGGCAAGGGGAGTAACCACTTGTTTATATCGTAATTGGGTGACAGCAACAGCCAATCGCGTTTTAACGCAGCTAAGTCTAGTTTAGAAGAGGCATTTCTAAAAAACCATTCAAAAAAATTGAGCTGTTCTGGGTTTACCATCGCCCCACCTCCTTGCCAGTTACTCCTGACAAACGGAAGGCATCCTCCTTTATAGTATTAGCTATTTCCTGAAGTTGAACACTTATAAGCATTTGTTGAACCAAACAGCGAAAACTCTTTTCTGGTATATTCTCTTCCAACACGCAAAAATCTGGACAACCACGCGCACAGTGATAGAGGTTAAAACAGCTTGAGCATTGAGGAATGGTATTTTGTAAAGTTTGCCTCAGCATCCGAACTTTTGGTTGGTCTATATTGAAAACCCCATCATTTTTCTCAAACTGACCTATCAAAAAATCATTTTGACCGTGCCGAGTGGTGTGCGCGGTCTTGAAACAGGCTGTAGCTTCGCCCCCTGGTAACAGATGCAATACATCTCGCAGCACTTGGCAATATGGACCATGAATTTCACCGGGACGGCTACCCGACATTAACAAGCGAACTCCATAATCCCTTGCAATTTTTCTTGCTTCCAGAAAAGCTTCTACAAAGTCCCCTGCCATTTCCGGTTCGAGAACACCCGTGGCTCTCCCACCCCGATAAACTGGCTCCACGTTTATTTCCTTTGGTTCGATCTGGCAGCACAAATATCTGGAAATAGCGGGCAGTAGAAATAGCGTCTGTCGCGTAACCGTAACCCTGACATGCAGTGTTTTTCCCGATTCACGCACGATTTGCGCCGTCCGTTCCATTTTTGGAGAGCTATCACATCCATTCCGTAGTGGTCGCTGAACCGCCTGTACTGGAGGGGGACCGTCGCAAGAAAGGCTGATCAAGTCAAAACGCTGTGCCAACCACCTTGCTCTTGCCTCCTCCATAACCCCATTGGTCGAAATATACCGGAATAAAGCCAGACCATATTCAGTAGTCAGTTGTTCCAACCCATCCAACAGAGTATCCAATATAGGTTGCTCCAGAGTAGGTTCACCACCGCCAGTAAAAGCAACTGTTAAAGGGTATTTCTCTATCAAGCAGTTTTCCGCTACAATTTTTGCTGCTGCCAGTGCAACTGTCGGAACCAATCTTTGCGGCTGTTCCTCCCCGGATTCTGCAAAACAATAGACGCAGGACAGGTTGCAGCGATTGCTAAGGTAAAGGGTCAATCCTAGCGGGGAAAAGGGTCGGTTTTGCTGCTCCTCTAAGGTTTGTTGCGCCCGCGCGGCATAATTGCGCAACTCAGCTACCTCTTTCCAGTATGCCGGATCGTTTGAAATTAAATTGTTTTCGAAAACTGGCGCTTGGCTTGCTTCGACCAAAGTCAAGTGTAGAATACGGGAAGGAAAGGAAAAGGATTCCGGGATAAAAATGCCGTTTTGGGTTTCTCTTAGAAGACCAATTTTGTAGAATAGTTGTTCTAGCAACACTATTGGCAAGAAGGGTGAGAAGAGAGGAGCTACGAGAAGGAGATGTTAGAAGTTATGGCCAGAAGCGCAATAAAGTACCACCGGAAACGAGGGGACAACTACAACGTAATTGCGGGCAAAGTGCAACATGATGCCCGTACCGTAAAAAGAGTGCTAAATGAACCTAGCGACAAGGTACAAACCCGCCCCAATCGTGAAAGTAGTGTGGCAGTCTTCAAAGAACAGATTGAAGGCTGGCTAGAACAAAAACTACAAGTGAAAAGAATGCTGGAACTAGCGTGGGAAGATCCCAAACAGCCCTACTGTGGCAGACCCACCGCCTTCTATGACTATGTGCGCAAGCTCAAAAAAGCCAGAGAGAACCAGGCTCATCAGGTACAGATACGTTTTGAGGGCTTACCTGGAGAGTTTTTGCAAATAGACTGGGGTGAAATTCGGGGAGTGCTGTTCAGTAAACAAGATAGTGTACCCCAAACCTTCTACTTTTTCTGTGCCCGGCTGAAATACTCGCGTTTTATGTATGTGAGCTTTCAGAAAGATATGGCCGAAGAAACGCTGGTGCGCTGCCTGGTGGAAGCCCTCAACCGGATGGGGGGAGTACCGTGGGTAATTACCACGGATAATATGAAGACGGTGGTACTGAGGCGAGATGAAAAGAACCAACCAGTGTGGCATCCGGTGTGGCAGAAACTGGCACTAGAATTCGAGTTTCACCCGGAAGCCTGTGCCCCGGCCAGCGGAAACCAGAAAGGTGCCGTAGAAAATTTGGTAAAGTATACCAAAAACAATTTTCTAGCTGGTCGTACATTCTACGATGCGGCGGATCTGGTAAGGCAGTTGGAAGAATGGTTAGGGGTAGTGAATTACGAGCGTACATGCGCAGCGACCGGGGAAATTCCGGGTAGCTTACTGGAAATAGAGCGTAAACACTTCAGCCCATTGCCTGCTAGTGCCCGGGATTACGGTTTATTTACCAGCCTGGTGGTAAACCGGGAAGGGGTAGTCATTTTTGAGACCAACAAATATAGCGTACCGGCGGAACTAATGGGACAAACCCTGACAGCCCGGATACATCGGGAATGGCTGAAGTTATGGCGGGGTACGGAACTGGTGGCACAGCACCCCCGTTGTTATTCCCGAAACCGCCGCTTAGTAATACCGGAACATTACACCCAAGCTTTTGAGATCAAACCCAGAGCCAGAACCATGGTGTGGCGGGATTGGTTGTTAAATTTAGGACCGCAAGTGTACCAGTATGTGGCGGTAATCTGTCGACGGCAAAGAGCCACCATGAGTGAACAAATCCACCAACTATACGCGCTGGCCCAGCAGGTAGGGCTGGAAGAATTCCAGGCGGCGGTGGAATTGGCAACGGAACAACAGCTTTACGGGGCGGAATATCTCAAGGGTTTATTACTCAAGCCAGCGGGTTCAGGCAGTAATGCCGCTACCCTCAAGCCCACTCAACCAGCGGTGGAACGGCTACTCAGTGAATACGAACCACTGGTGGCCAACCGTTTTTCGGCCATACCTGAGGAAAATGAAATAGAAAGGGCGGTGGGATGAATAGTCTGGAACATAAACTCACCAGCCTAAAACTGGGCAGGGTAAAACAGGTATACAGCGATTGGATTGAACGGGCACGCGAAACCGGAATGGATTACGGGGAGTTTTTAGAAGAATTGTTAAGCGAAGAGTTGCTATCTCGTCAGGAGAACCAACTCAAAAAGCGTTTGCACTCAGCCAGTTTCCCTTTTGAAGCCAGCCTGGAACAATTCGATTTCAGTCGCCACCCGGAACTGAAGCGCAGCGTGATTTTACGCTATTTCGACAGCAGTTTTGTAGAAAAAGCTGGGAATTTACTCCTAATCGGGGCAAGTGGGCTTGGGAAAACCCATCTTTCGATTGCAGCCGGAATTAAGATGGTGCAGTTGGGTTACACCGTAAAGTTCATTACGGCTCAACAACTGGCGAACCAAGTGATTGCGGCTAGCACTCGCCAGGAAATAGCCAGGATTTTAGAGCCGCTTTTGAAATGTCAGGTGTTGGTATTAGACGAACTGGGCTATTTACCGATGGACGCACGTGTAGGTCCGGCCTTATATGAGCTGATCAGCGGACGTTACCTCAGAGGTGCTACGATCATTACCAGTAACAAAAGCCTTTCTAACTGGGGCGAACTGATCGAGGGTGGTGATACTGCCTTGATGGTGGCGATTATTGACCGTTTATTGCATCACGGAGAAGTTTTTTATTTAAGAGGTAGCAGTTACCGCACTTTAGGAAAGGAGAGTTACGGCTTAGAGCGTCGGCAACTTCCACCAGAAGAAAAGAAACCGGAAGCGGGAACTGGTTCTTAAAGATTTCAAGAGGCTAAGATTATTTCAGCCTAATAAGAGCTGGTTGAGCGCAAAAGCTTGGCTTTTGTGCGAACGCCAGCGTGCGACAGGCCACTGCCTGGAGCTTTTTCTTAAAAAAGTGGGTTAAATTCAGATGCATTTTTAGCCCGGAATATTAGGTCTTGACAACCGCAATCTACAACTTTAACCTAGCATATTTTTACGAGCTTCTCACTTCTCCATATTTTAACAGGGAGTCTGCCCAATTGCGAAAATCGGTAATATAAGTGAAATAAACTGAAACAATGCCCTTTACTTTGCAATAAGCTATCTGGACTTTTAAACCGCTGGCAATATAAAGTGGGCTGAATCCCTGCTGCGATGCGAGGTCGCACACTTTGAGTGAGTAGCCTAAAGAACTACTCCAGGTTAGTATCCAAGCCTGTTCCCAATACCTACGTGCGTCACTGGTAACGGTGGGGTGCGAAGCTAGAGATAAAGCCTAAGGAAGTAACCTAACCACAAGGTCAAACCGGGCCAGGGAAAGATTGGACGGGTAAACGCAAGTGAATTCTCATTGAGGCTGCGTCACAGCCAGTCAGCGGAATGTGGTTATAGACGCTGATATTTGGGACGAGGTGATAGTCGAATAGCTATCCCAACTGAGAAACTCAGCCAGGGAGGAGTTGAACGGATACCAGAGGTCCCCGCAGTATAGAGAGTGCCCACCCCAATCGTATCTCAAAGGTGCGGAACGCAGTAACCCCAATGTGGTCTGGCACAAGCCAGTAAGTCAATCGTAAGAGCGAACCAAATCCACAGTGGGAAAGGGAGGTATCAAGAAGCGAAGGCTGCCAGCCGTAAGGCAACGGGAATACATAACCGGGCAGATAGGGCCACCAAAGCAAGTGGAGATACCCTCGCTGAAAGGCGGCTGACGTGATACTGGTAAACCACCCGAATTACGCCGTAATAGTTACTAATGAAGGTAAAAGTTAGATGCAAATTGATAACAATTTAGCAAACGGAGCCAACACATCAACCGACTGGAATATGGTCGACTGGCCAAAAGCTCAGCGGATGGTGCGTAACTTGAGACAGCGCATATTCCGGGCTACTTGTAAGAGCAACTTCAAGAAAGTGCGCTCACTTCAGAAACTCATGCTACGAAGCCAATCTAATCGACTGGTTAGCGTACGACAGGTTACTCAAATTAACCACGGCGCCAAAACCCCAGGGTTGGACAAAGTGGTAGTCAAAACCCCAGCCGCCAGGGGTAAATTGGTGGATGAACTGTGTCAATATCAAACCTGGAAGGCCCAGCCAGCCAAAAGAGTATACATTGCCAAAGCCAACGGCAAAATGCGTCCATTAGGAATAGTGTCCATTCGAGATCGTTGTCTGCAAGCTATTGTGAAAAACGCCTTAGAGCCAAGCTGGGAGAGCCGTTTTGAAGCCAGTAGTTATGGCTTCAGACCGGGTCGAGGCACCCACGACGCGATGTATAGAATTTATACCCTCGCCAACGCCAGAAGCACCAAAAAGTGGGTGCTTGATGCTGATATTTCCGGTGCGTTCGATAATATCTGTCAGGAGTATTTGTTAAACACACTTGGTCCTACTCCTGGTCGAGAACTAATTCGCCAATGGCTTAAAGCTGGTTATGTTGAAAAGGGTGTGTTCCACCAAACGGATCAGGGTACAGCCCAAGGCGGAGTAATCTCCCCTTTATTATTAAACATCACTTTACACGGAATGGAACAGGCCCTTGGCATCTCCTCGAGCGAAACCGGGTACAAGCCTTCCAAGCGGGCCCTGGTAAAGTATGCCGACGACCTGGTGGTTTTTTGTAAAACCCAGGCAGACGCTCAAGCTGCTAAACAAGAACTCAGTCAGTGGCTAGCTGAACGCGGTTTGAGTTTAGCGGAAGAAAAGACCAGAATAGTACATCTCACTGAAGGTTTTAATTTCCTGAGTTTTAACGTTAAACACTATCATAAACCAGGGACTACCAAAACTGGCTGGAAACTTTTAATCAAACCTAGCAAGCAGGCAGTACAAAAATTCCGAAACAGATTAAAGCAAGAATGGCTACAATTCAAAGGTAAAAATGTTAAAGCGGTGTTGAGCCGGCTTAACCCGATAATTCGCGGATGGGCCAACTATAATCGAACTGAGGTAGCCAAGAAATGTTTTAGTGATTTAGATCGTTATATGTATAACCGAGAAGTACGCTATGTCAAACGCAGTCATCCGAAAAAGTCGTGGAAGTGGCTAAAAGCTCGCTATTGGGGGAAACTAAATCTGGACAGAGAGGATGTGTGGGTGTTTGGAGACAAACAAACCAAACGCTATCTGCTCAAATTCAGTTGGTTCCCGATAGAAAGACACATTCTGGTTAAAGGAAGAGCTTCGCCAGACGACCCAGAATTAAAAGACTACTGGAAAGCTCGGCAAACCAAAAAGATAAAAGAACTAATACCCAGCAAACAACGTCTTGCCCAGAAACAACAAGGTTTATGCCTGGTTTGCCGACAAACCCTCTTTAACGAGGAAGAATTACACGCTCATCATAAAATTGCTAAAGCAAAAGGGGGTAAAAACCGTTATGAAAATCTTAGTTTGGTACATCTCTTTTGCCACCAACAACTTCATGCCAAAGAAAAGGTTGAGGACGAGGAGTAACTGAAGACAAGTAGTTAGTGATTTGCTTGAGCGAATTGCGTCGAAAGGACGCACGGTTCGTTCTTAGGGGGCTGAGTGGCAGCAATGTCACTTGGCTACCCGGCTTTAAAATCCTAAAAGAGTAAACGCGGCCCAGTAATAGGGATGGCTGAAGGGATATTTAGCAGCATTTTGACTGCTTTTATTTTCTTCCAAAATTGGTTGAAGATGCCTGTCATTTGCCAGATAATTTTCTAATTTTTTAATTTCACTTGCACTTTCTTCTATCGTTAATTTACGCAACCAATTTTGAGCCTCTTGCAAGGCTACAGGCGGTTGTAAGCCTTCTCTAAAGCATTTTTGATAAAAATATCGCATTAGTAAAAAAGTAGAACAGTCGTCGACTGCCCACAGCGTCCCGAGTACATACTGGCTACCAGCAAACAGAAAACCACTTGTAAGACCCAGATACTCGTCTGCAAGATCTTCAGGATCAGTAATATCGGTTTCGCAGGCAGAAAGTACTGCCAGACTCATTCCAGGAAAAGTCAGGTTATTATCAAAGAATTCCCCTAAAACCAGAGAGTGGTTTCCTGCCAACCTCATATTTGATAATAATGGATCATTCCAATTGTAATTGCCGTGGCCAGCATAGTGAAAAACAGAATAAGGTTTTGTTTTAAGGAAATTTTTCCTGGTGGCAGTTTTACCATTTAATACTTTTACCTTTGCAGCTGGAAAATATGATTTAATAATATTTACTTCTTCTTCTGCATATTCGAGATCACAGGTCGGATTTGAAATTGCCGTTAATCCAAATTCTCTTTTTAATTTTGAAGACCGCTCTCGGCAAATTTGCATGAGAGTAGCGCTGGGAGCATACCGAACAGTGAACTTTTCAATCAGATACTGCCGGTCCCCGTTCTCGAGGGTTTTATAAAGCGCAGCAAATGGAATTAAATGTAAAGCTCGGTGCGGGACTATCTGGAGGTGTTTTATATTATGCCCCGTTAATTCAGATTCTATTGGTTCGATTAGTTCAGAATAAAGCCACTGTTGTTTTCGGTCTAATGCTTCCTTCCAACCGTTAAATCCATCGGAAATATGCCTGTCAGCATATAACTTAAACCAGCTATCAGGAGCTGCCACCATTTGCTCTTTCAATTTTGATAGGGTAAGTTTTTTATTTGTAAAAACCTTAATCCCGTGCTCACCTTTTATATCCGGTAGCAGGTCTGGGGAGTTGGGTACACAATCCTGCCCAAATACTAGGTAGGTAACGGTTCCGTATTCCGAAACAAAAAACTGTAAGAAAGCAGTATTTGCTTCACCAATAAACATAGCGGCAAGCTCACGATAAGTGCATATTTCCCCCCGTGCAAGTTTAAAAACATAGCGCCAGTCGGTTTCCGAATGCTGTTGCATTGTTGTTTCGATAGTGGTTGACCTGTGACTTAAAGAGAACGGGTTCTCACTGCCCCCTTGCCGGATTTCTAGTATTGGTCCAGTAGTTTCCATCTCAAATGGTTCAGGGTAAGCTGCATAAATGGGTTCGTTTTGTAAAATAGAGTTTAAAGCCTCCATAATTGCGTCAAGGAATTCAGGACCACCGTCTACTAGAGGGCTTCTGAGCACCTCACCAAGAGAAGATATAAATTCTCGAAAGACCCAGAACGGTGCTGATGGATTATCCCTTCTAATAATTTCTGCTGTTTCCGTATATTGGTCTAATAGCCCCTCTATCTGACCCCCTGTCAAATTAGTTCCCGCATTCCTACGCCACCAATAAAAAGGAAGAAGTGTCTGATAAATCTCTTCCAGATTTGAACGAACCTCCCCATCATCTGAGGCTAACACCCAGGCAGCAACCTCCCATATACCATTTACCATATCAAGGCGCCACTGGTAATTAGTATTGGTTTTGATAGTATCCTCAAGGGCTAATAGTCGTGCCGGTCTGGCAACCTCAGCACCGGCCTGAATGGTATCCCAACCTGACAAAATTACTTCTGGTTTGCTGGCTTTATGTAATCTGGCAGAAGCCAACCCAACCCTGTAACTTCTGGTGTCCCCCACATTCTCCCAGAAATATCGCAAACTCCGCTCGAGTTGTAGCTTTGGATCCTTTTGTCGACGGGCAATCAGATCCCCCAGAAAACGGGTTTTAGCTTTTTCCCCGAATTCAAATGCGAGTTCGTAGTACCCCAGGCGCAAAGAGCAGAGTGCAGCACGGTCATATAAGAGGGCTTTATCCTCAAAAAAGTGTTGGAGCTTGTCTTCGTCCAAGACGGCGTACCACCAACGATCTATTACACCAATAGCCAAACGATAAGCTTCCAGGGCTTTCTGGTCCTTTTTTAATTCCTCATAACATTTACCAATCGCATAGTGAATACGCCACTCCATATTAGGCGCTTCTAATAACCTGGTGTTATTGAGTGAATTGCGGTAAATTTCAATCGCTGCATTCCATTGTTGATCTTGCAACATCGCTTCAGCACAAGCAAGAGATAGAACTAGGGACATACCCACCGGGGCGAGTGTAGTTGCGCGTCTTCCAACGCTGGTAAGACGATCAATCTTATTGAGAATTAACGGGAGGGGACTCCCGCTCTTAATGCAGGCTGTGCCAAGCCCGGTCAAAAACTTGCCGATAGTGGTATTGTCCATTTTTTCAAAGTTGCATACCCGACCAGTTTTTATTACCTTTTCGGCATAAACGACCAGATCAAAAGGTTTCGAAAACTCTTTTTCTAGCACTTTTGGAAAAAGGTTGTTTACACTCAAAATTCTTACTATTGCTTTATGAACCGCATGCCTTATTTTTTTATCTTCATCATAAAGTTGTGCCATTAAGTAAACGCATGCTCTGAGATCTGCTTTCTTATGGAGGGCTTGGGTTGCAAGTAACCGTGTTGGCGAATCGGAATCAGACACGGCTTCAAACAAAGCTGTTTTAACCTCCAGATTAGGTCTGTCATTTAAAACTTTAGCAGCACCACGGCGAGAATATACGGATTTTGCTTCAAATGTTTTAATAAGGGCGGTGGTTTGATCATTTAAAAGGAAACTCCAAAGCACACTTTTGAAAACTTTCTGAAGATTTTTGTCCTCCTCACTTCCTATAGCTCGAATGATATGAGATAAAGCCTCAGGACTTTTGATTTTTTCAAGAGCCTTGCATGCAGCGATTTTTACTTCAGGATCTTCACCCTGTAGCAGTTGAACAAGCCATTTGGTGGCTGGCTCAAAACGGCGTTTTCCAAGATTCGTTATCCCTTCAAGCCGAGGTTTATTGTCATCGAAATTAAGGAGCAGGATATCCGGGTCTTCAAGTTCATAAACAATGGTGTTATGCTCATTAGTAATTGCCACCAATGTTTTGCCGTCCCTAGTTACTAAATCATTTACTGGATCATTCCAAACATTACACCACAGGCGGAACTTACGATTTTGAACTTGATAAAATTTATATTCTCTTGCGCTATATTTTGAAGATTCCTTAATATAGAAGCTAGGGTGATTATAGGCAACTTCTGTGTAATCACTTACTGGCAGAGAATCGAGCAGCTCTCCTTGCTGGTTAAATAATTTAAGTTTAGGCCCTTCATAAAATGAACCTCTGGTCATAATGCTCATAATAAATTGCCCGTCAGTTGAAAGAGAAATTTTCATTGAATTGCCAGTTTTTAAAACAATTATGCTATCTTTTTGAATCAAGGAATTTCTTTTAGGATTTAATTGATACAACCTTATTTGATTTCCATAACCTGTGGCAAATGCTACTAATCCTGACGGAGAGCATGCAACATCATCCACATACTCCTCTATTTTTTTCTCGAGAAGTATTTTTAGCGCCCCGGTTGCCTGATCTAAAAGTGCTATAAACATTTCTTTGTTGTAGTTTTTTCCTGCCAGAAGGATTTGCTTATTATCAAGCCAGGCTGCCGCCTCTATATCCCAGTCACCAAACTCTTCAATCCAATGGAAACTAAAGCTCTTCTCAGAGGTCCGCCATACACGAAATATTTTAATCGACTTCCTTTCCAACAGAAATAATAAGTCACCATTCTGAGAAAAAGTTAGAATTTTTGGATAAAAGCTCTTGAAAGCGAACGAACTATATACTTCCCCAGTTAAGTAATCCAAAATTCGCAGGTAATTAGACTCATCCTGCTCAAACACCTCCGCTATTAGATTATTTGCAGATGAAAGAGCAACTAATTTTATTGTTCTATCTTTTAATTCAGGAGTAGAACCAAAATGCTTCAATTCGCGGAGTGGTAATTTTTTCATTGTAGTCTTCGCTCACCCATTTCTTTAAATAGTTAGAGGCTAGATTTTTATTTTGTCGTATCTCTAAAAAAATAATAGAACTTACTTTATTTTTGGCATTAGTGGTTAAAAACCCCAATTGGGCCAATATCTTCCTGGCAAATAATAGCTGCCCAGAAAAAGGGATGGGGATTCTTTTCTATTATTGACTGTTGAGCCTCTCTCAAAGCCTGGTACCGTGGCTTACCCTCAAGCAAATTACTGTAAAAAGAAACCATAATTTCTTGAGACTGCTTATCCGGCACCCTCTATAGTATAATGGGTTAGAGAATTTGGTTCAGGCGCAAGTTTCGTGCTCGTCATCGACAGTCCTTTAATTTACAAATTTAAAGGTACGGGTGATAAGTGCTATTAGGACTAAAGTTGCGTCTGAGCCGAGAAATTGGACAAAAAAATAAGACTTTTTAAGATACCTAATAATAACTATCACTGCCTTTGCACTTTTAATGAAGAATAAATTGCGGACAGGTGTACCAAGGCCCATACTTTGTTTACCACAATCAGAGTATGAGAAGGAGGTACGCCATGCCCAAACCCATTATATGCCTGGCTGAGGCGCTGTGCCAGTACGCGGCCCTGTTCCGCCCCTGCTTTTTCTAACCGCCAGTACAAGTACTTTGTGACCGTACTTTTGGGGTTGGTGGAATGTCAGGAGCGTCGCGCGCTTTCCGCCCTGTTGCGCTGCGTTAGCCCAGACCTGACCCTTTCCGGGATGTCGCGCTTCTTTAGTAAATGGCAGTGGTCCCCTCAAACTCTGGCGGAAGGGTGGTTGGATCGTTTCAAAGAGCGGGTCGCTCCCCTGGTGCAAGCCGAGCAGCAAGCCCAAAACTTAAAGCCTTCTTTCGACCCTGAAGTTAAAAGAGGACCAGGACGTCCTCCTAAAGTTAAGGCTAAAACCCTCGTCACAGGCATTTCTTATTATCGCTCAACAGGGCTTGCACTACGAAAAGAAGTTATTGCCAGGGCATAGCTTGTTCGGCGCTCTTTACAGTGTGCTCGACCAACGCACTCCCCTATTACCCAAACTCTATCGCCAGAAAAAAGTATGTGAAAAGGAGGGAGTAGCCTTTAAGAGTAAAATTGAGCTGGCAGTGGACACTCTCGCGACTTTCGAGCCGTTAGCGGACACGACCACCCATGTATTAGTGGATAGCTGGTTTCACTGTCATTCCCTCCGAAAAGCCTGCCGAAAGCGTGGCTGGGATTTGAGTGGGGAGTTAAAGTCCAACCGCCGGCTAAGAGTAGTGAATGCCAGGGGAGAACTGGAATGGCAACGGTTGAGTGATTATGCCAGTGGGTTGAAGGAAGTCGACTGGCAGTTGGCGCAGTGGCCCAGTTCAGCCGAGGGTAAGCCTCAGACCGTGTATGTCCACGTTATCCGCACCAAGGTCTCCAAGTTGGGAGCCACTTTAGTAGTAATAAGGCGTTACCATTTAGCCGGTCAGCCTGGCGAAATCCGTTACTGGGGCACGACGGTGTTGGCGGCGACTGCGCAAGAAGTGTTGGATTGTCTGGTTAAACGGTGGAGTATTGAGGTCTTTTTTGAAGATGCGAAAGACCTGTTAGGGAGCGACCATTATCAGTTGATGAGCGCAGTGGGAGTGGAGCGGTTCTGGACCCTTATCGCTTTGTTGAGCTCATTCTTGGACGAAGAGCGTTTTAAGATGAGCCAGGGCACTGAAGGAGCTCACCATAGCTGGGGTGAATGCAGAAACGAGCTACAAAGGCAGCATCGCCGAAACCTTTTAAGCTGGTTAGAACAGCAGTTTCGTGAAGGTGCCGAGGCCAGCACTTTAGCCCACTTCTTCCATCTTTAATTTTTAAAGTGCAAGGTAGTGATATCAGTTCAGTCCGGCATTTTTAGCACTGAAGTTGAGGGAGAACCAAACTTATTGACAGACCTCGCACAAGATTAGCCAATTTTCTTTACCCGTTTTAATTTAACCAGGCGGGAATACTCCTCTTTCACCAGTTCATCGGGCTGCATTTCCAGATTGAGGCAACTTCGTTCGTAATTCTGGTAAGCCTGGATAATTATTCTTTTATCCCGTTTGACATGTCCAATCTCCATTAGCGCCAGAGTGGGTTCCTCCAGCTCCGGCCTTACCTGGTGGCATTGCCAGTAATATAGTAACGCCCGGTCAAGGAATTCTGGATGTCCCGCCTTTAGCTGACGCAGGTAATAATCCCCCAGCTTAAAGTTCAGCTCATACCACCATTCTATAAGCTCTTCCCGCCTCTCCCAGAGGGTAGCCCAACCAAACTTCCGTTCGTCTTCCCCCAGATCTCCCAAAAGTCTGAGTTTGCTGCCGGGCTGGCCATCCTGGTGGGTAGTCGCCAGCACTTCCACCAGCCGGAAAGTCTCTTCCAACTTTCCAACCCCCTTTTCCTCGCCTTCGACGGTAGGGGTAGAGCGGTACTCGTGCCTTAACCGCTCCAGTTCCCACAAATCTGCCCAGACAAACTGCTGATTCAGGCCAAGCTGACCAAAACGCCGGTCATCCTCGAAAAAAGTCAGGGTTTGAGCCAGGGCTTTCAAATCCCCACCCCACTCCCCGAATATAACTTTCAGGAAGGGTAACAACGCTGCCTCCAATCCCTCCCTGGTACGGCGTAGGCGCGCTTCCAGAGTTTTACGAAAGCGTTGCTCGTCCACCTCGTTAAACCCCAATTCCTCGTTAATTCTATCGCGGCTTACCCCACACCGGTTAAGAGTCAGGTAGACCAGCAGTTGCATTTCTGACAGACTGAGGTTACCTCCCCGACCGTTCAGATTGGCACTTTCTGCCCCATAAGCAAACCGTAACAGCAGGTTCTGCACCCAGTTTTCGACCTGCTCCAGGTAATCTCGCTCCAATTTAAATTTGTCCGGCCAGTCGGATTCTACCAGGTCTTCCCAGCTATTCAGCCCTTCCGCCAGCAGTTTCAGCAGTAGAGAGTCCACTTCCAGAGGAGTGAGGCTGGAATCCTTTAGTACCAGCGCCTCTTGCTCAAACAGGTCGGCAAAAGAAAGACCAAGGTTTTGCATACAGTTGTAAACCTTAAGCACGTCCACCCTCTCGGGGAAGATATAGGCAAAGCGCTGATTACCGGGTTTGTAATTCAGAGGAGCCGGTCTGAGGCAGAAGGTAATAGTAAGCCCGTGCAGCACATAAAAAGATAAGGTTGGCTGCACCAGCCCGCACCTGTAAAGCTCCCAGCGCAGTTTTGCCAGCAGTTCGCTGATGCCAGGGGTGAGGGATTGGGACAGTTCCGCTGCCGGCGCGGGTAGTGTTGTTTCGTTCAATTCGGTATTTGAGGCTACTACTGTTTTGTTGTTATGTGGAGCTAAATCTCCACCTGGGATTAGTTCGGGAGTTTCCAGAGCCTGGAGTAGCGCAGGGTTAGTTTTTGAAGGTGGGTCTTTCCGGTTAGTCAGTTTTTGTTTATCTATGGAACCCTCCGCCTCAGAGTGACCGGATTCCGGAAAATCATCCTTGGTAAAAGGTAATACCCCGTCTTTTGGGGCTTTTAGCGGTTTCTCCTCCAGGTGGATATCTGGTTCTGCTGTTTTATTTGATCCGTTCGGTGAAAGCTCTCTTACCAAACCCGGTGCCTGGGCTGGATCGTATAGTTCAAAATCGGAGTGTTCAGTTGCAAGTAGCCGCGCTTTTCCCTCCGAGGTACCTGGCATTATACTATAATCCGGGTCGTCGCCAACTTCACTGACAGATTCGGGTAAATCAGCCGCAGTGACCGGATAATATTTATTACCGGCACTCGCTTCCATCTGCTCTCTGGCGGGCATTTCTTCTGCCTGTTCTTTAGCCCGGTAAAGCTCTGCCAGCAGGCCGGCACACTCCGTTACCTCTTCTTCAGCGATCCCAAACCCCCATAACTTTACCGCGCTCTTGCCTCCCACCCTGAGCCACATTTCCCCGTGACCTTCCAGTTGAGTTGGAGCGCTACTGCCCCAGACCACTTCGCTGCCTTCTTCGTCCCCGGTAGCAAATACCCCCAAAGAGCGGAATAGTTTTTGGGTCTGCTCCACATACCAGGCCTGGCCTGCCCCTTCCAATCCAACCGGTAATAGCACCTCTTTGACCAGCGCCTCGTAACTGACCGCCGCCAGCACATAAAGCCCGTAGGCCGGACCTTCCCTGAGGAGTTGCGCCAGCTTTTCCCCTTCCAGGGCAGCCACCGCTCCCAGGTCTGAGATAACCAGCCCAATCCGCGGTAAATTTGACCCGGCCACACTGCGCCGCGCCACCAGTAATTCGTAGGCTTGCTCCACCAGCGCCCTAAGTCCTTGCCGCCATAGCACCCCACTACGCTCGTCCCCCGCTACCAGACCCTGCACCTGGGGTAAGGCCGTGAGGGTCTGGAACATGCGCTGGTTACTCTCTATTTCGTCTGCTAATTGCACAGCCGCTTCTCCTACACAGCCCCAACCCGATACCAATTCGGCGATCCTTTCTTCACTTAAACGCTCTGGGCGATCCACCAGGTAAAGAGCCAGTTCCTGAGGTTGGGTCGCCGCCGCCAGTTGCAAAACCGCGCTATACAAAACAGTCAGCGCTTCCTCTTCCCCTTCCTGAGCTACCAGGAGCAAGTGACCGCTATTATCCAGACACAGGTGGTAGTGTTTCCGCTCCGGTTCGGATGGTATTCCCGGCTCAGGGGAACGCAGGGCTTCAGGGTCGGTGGCTCCTAATGGAAAGAGCAGGTAACCGGAAGGGAGCATTTCGTCCGGCAGGGTTTCGTACTCTTCTTCCCTGGTTTTTTCGCCCTGTCCGGTCATTACTTCGGAGGAAAAGGCTTCAGCCTGTACCCCTCGCACTGCCACATCCGGCTCTTCTACCAGGTCTTCGGGCTGCACCGCCTCTGAGCGGGCGTAAACCCCTCCGGGAGTGTAAAAGCTATAGGGATCGAGCGGTTCTTCAGCCGGATCAAATCGATTTAAAGTATCTGGCTCGAAGGGGGCGACTTCTCTTACAGTTGATGGAGTAGCTTTTTCCGGTCCGGGTTGCCGAAACAGAGGGGCGAAGGTGTCGTTAAACTCAATATCCTCCAACGTTATTAATAGCCCACCCCGCTGCTTTTCCACCCAGGCCACTCCACCGAAGTAGCCTGAGATCATTTCGTTTAAAATCTGTTGCCGGCTCCCGGTATCCAAGGCGGGCATTCGGTTGCGCGACCCCTCACTACCGTGGAAAGTCACCATTTTACCGAGTGCTTTTTGGTCTTTTTCGTCCCGGTTAAGTTGTTCCTGTAAGTCTTCCAGGTCGTTTGCGCCATCCGCCTCCAGGTAGGCCGACAGCTCTTGCGGGTTGCCGGTGAACAGAAAAGCAAGGGTGGTACTACCCTCCACACAACTAAGCGGCATTAACCGGGGTAAACCTTCCTTTTCAAATAGCGCCGTGAGGTGCCTTAACACGAGCGTTGGTTTGTCCGCGTCCAGGGCGCCATGCACTTTCAAACGCAGCATTTCCAGGGGGCGTTCGGTCGTGGCGTAGCCGGTTACCTCGCCCGTTCTGGGGTCAGTGGGTACTTCAGGCAAGCTTTCCAGTAGTAAACCAGAATGGCGAGCCCAGCGGTTGACTTCCCGATTTCGCTGCCACCAGAGACGCAGCCTGGGCTTGATTTCTCCAGATCGGCGGCGTAGTCCTAATGCCCTGGCCAGCTTTATCCCCCCAAAACTCAGTACCCCAGCTCCACCCAGTCCCAGAGCCATAAGCCAGGGCCACTCTCCGGTCTGGGGCTGCTGGATGGAACCACCGGTAACGTTGGTTTGCGCTGTCCCGCCAGTGGTTACCGGCGCAAGAGTAGCCAGCGAAGTGGCGGTTGAGACCGGGGTGGCAGAGCTGTTCACCGGCTGCGGGGTGGGTTGAGCTACCGGAGTTATTTGAGGAGTGGGATCTGGTTGCACCTGACTGCCACCCGGTTGCCCGGTAGTCGAGCCGGGCTGACCACCATCCTGGCCTGAGGTCTTTTGTCCGTCACCGCCCACCGGCTTTTCCTGGGGTTGTCCCGTCTGATTTTGTCCTTCGGTAGCGGTAGTCCCCGGCATCAGCAGTTTCCAGCCCGGCTGGATCAGATTGGGATCGTTAAAAATACGACCATCCGCCATGGTATGTCCGGCATTTAAATGCCAGATTTGGGGCCAGCGGGTGGGATCATTTAACTCCCTGGCCGCAATATCCCACAGGCAATCCCCTTTCTTTACTGTATATTCGCTCAGGCTCACTACCGGTCCCCCGGTCTGGTAGGCTATAGCCGGGTAAACCTGATCACCCGGTACCCCCTCGGTGACTACATCAGGAATAATTAACACCCAGCCCGGCTGGATCAGGCCCGTCTGCCCGAAATGCGCACCACCGCCCACCGCCCTACCAAGATTGGCCTTAAATATATCCATATAGCGGTGACCATTTCCGTAAAAATGCTCCGCAATAGCCCAGAGTGAATCCCCCGATTTTACCTGGTATTCCAGTGTGGTGGTTTGAACATGGTAGGACTCTACCTGAGGCTGTAAAAGTGGCGCATTTAGCACCACTAGACCGGCTTTATCAGGCTGCAATTGGGCGGTAAGTTGGGCTGCTTGAGCCTCATTCCGCACCTGCTGGTAATCCTCTTGCGCAGGCTGAGCCGCCCCGTTGTAACCTACCATCAGCGCTGGTGAATATGGATCCTCCTGGTCTCCTCCGCTATTGGCAGGAGCGCCAATGCCGGGCTGACCGGAACCCTGGTGACCGCCTGCCACGGTGGTGGCAAAGGAGAAAAAGGCCAGGCCAGCCAGAAGACCTTCAACCACCCGCTGCGCCGGGGAGAGAGTAAGGCTACCTGCTACTCGCCGCAGTCTGGAAGCCAGGGGGCTGGCGATTCCCCGGTGCCGGCGGGCCGAGGCCAGGTAGAACAAGTTCACTGCCAGTTGTGCCCCCAACGCCAGAGCCAGATATAGCACCACTACCCAGCCCACTGAGGCAACCATATATTTCCAGGGAAAGGCGCTGGCCGGCCCGGTGAGCTTTTCCCAGAGTTCACCCCAACCGTACTGGGGCCAACGGGGTGGGCCATCCATAACCAATAGCGCGCCGGCCAGAAAAACCAGAAAAAGTATATATAATAGGAAGGGACCAAGGGTTTTGAAGATTGAAGACCGGTGCTGGTCGGAAGATGCACGGCCCTTTTTCCGCCTTTTCCGAGGAGTTTCAGCCTCTCGTTCTAGCACCGAAATCCCACCCTTTTGCGCTGCTTTACTTTTCCTATCTATTCTGGAGAACATTACTTAACCCTTCCTATTCAATTTTTCCATGTTTCCCGGTAGGTTCATGGGTTACCGCCTTTCCCGCAATTTATCTCGTATTGTTCCGGTGGGCATACCATTGGTTCCGGAGCAATCAGTTGAACCTGGGCTTCTCTTACCCGGTAGCCTTCGTCTTTCCGCCAGACCGACTCACGAAACAGGTCGGGTAACACAGTAAAACTCCCGCCATTCCAGGCGTAGCGGGGGGTGTAGTGGATGGTGACCTGGGGGTAATAGGTTATGGCGTTGTTGTAGGGATGCTGTACAGCGGAAACCTGGGGGTAGGGTTTCCCAACCAGTTCGGTCTTTTTGAACCTTTTGACAGACTGGTCGGCAAAATCCCAGAGAAGCCAGTTGGCCTCGGCCAGCACTTCTACTCGATAAGTTTGATTTGGAAGCGGAATAGTAACGGTAGCACCAAAAGGGGCACCGCCCTGGTTAGGATCAGTTCCGGACCACCACTCACCGCTCCGGGCAAGTATTAACCAAGTCCAGGCAGGCACGGTTACAATGCCCCAACCAGGGTTCATTTTGATTTGAAGTTCTGGTAACTCTATTCTGGTCCAGATTGAACCGACAATACTCTGGTAATCCCCGGGAGTTATGACGGGGTTACCGATGAAGTTTGTTCCCCCGTTTTGACCACAATCGTCGGCACGTCTTGCTAGGGATCCAATTGTATCTGAAGTGCCTGGTGGAAATATTATCACTACAAAGGCATAGCCCGCGTTGGGAAAACGGTATTGTCCGGTTACAGGATCAATACCACCGCCGCATCTTCCATTATCTACTAGTACTTCATAAAAACTTATATAGGGTTGTGGGTAGTTGGCTGTCACTTGCCAATTACTTCCGTAACCACTGTAACCAACCTCAGGAATTGAGACCAGTTTAACATGCCAAGTAACTGTTACATCCCAACCTTCTCCTCTTGGGCGTACATCTACATTCACCTCTTCTGAGTGCTTAGTTTGCGCTAAAGCCGAGGTGCTACCTACTAATAATGTGGATATAACCAAAATTAGTAATACGAGACAAAATTTCACTATTCTCATTGGTCTGAATCCGCTCCTTCATTGGATACAATCCAGTGACCATTATTTTGTGTCAGCATATAGCCGTGACCAGGGGGAAATTGATATTTAACAGGCTGTTTCTCGTTAACAGGTTCATTAGTGCCCATCTTTTTCCCAAAGGCCGATACCTGTGCTGCGTCAATAACCAGGACATAGCAAATATTTCCAAAAGATTGAGGATTAATTTTTACTTTTAACGGATCACTATGGATTATTTGGTATTCAATGAAATATCCGTTGGAGCGCATCTGGTCAATGTATTTCTTTTCGTTCTCGAAATATTGCCCATCTCTTGAAGTTGGATCAAGATAAGGTTTCAAAATATCAAAATTAACTTCTTTATGAGCTCTTTGAACCGCAGTCCAATAGGCCATGTAATCTTCTCTGATTTGAGGTAAAGGGAGTGGGTTAGGACAATTTTTCGCCCCGGCTGAAGGCCCAACTCCGTTTGGTAATAAGTAAGGTTTTTCCTCAATTGCAGGTAGACCATTTCCACCTGTCACTGGGGGTGCCAGAGACCCGGCTTTTGGGAGCAGGGTCTGGCTTTTCACAGTCAGCGCAACCTGGGTCAGGTTGAGTTGTCCGTTAATTATTGTTGTAGGTGAAGGAGTGGCTACCTGGATCGTTTCAGTTGCAGCTGCAATTGTCGGGGTAGCGGTGAATACCTGTGTTTTAGCCAAGGTCGGACTGGCACTTGTTGTAGGTGGTACGGCAGTGGAAGTGGGCGCCAGTGCTATTTCACTCACCTCATGTTTTGGCAAGGTCAGCGTAATTATCGTGGCGACAAGCGCAAACACCGCTAAAATACCCAGCCCCACCAATATATATCTTGTTATTGGATTCATTTTTTTGGTTCCTTTCTCTATCCCCTGTTGAACACAGCCCAACAAATAACCGGATTTGCTACCCTTTTATTTAACAGGAGTTAGGCTGGTCGGTGTTGTTCAACCGCCCGTTGGCCACCGCCGCTACCGTAAATTCTTTTATTCCTAGGGCTTTGCCAAACCAGGTAGGAATCTTCTTCTGAAGCCTGATCTGGAAATGGCAGGCTCCCCAGCGCCACTCCCATTCGCCCTCGCCATAACCCATTTCCCGCGCCTGATCACTGATCTTCTGCATAGCCGGGGAAGCCCCGCCTGGAGATAACACATCCACCCGTCGCCCCTCGCTATCTCGAACCCCGGTCACATCCAGCTGCATCGCACCCCAGGAGGCCAGAGAGTCAGCATCGTTTTGAAGTTGTCGGCGGGCAACCAGCATATGGCCTACCTCAATTATCACCGCCAGCATCATTACGCCAACTACCATCCACAGCAGTGCCGGGAGTAACATCTGACCCTTCAATGGCCAGTTTAGCCAGGAACGTCCCTTTATCCTTCTTCTCCGGAACGGTTTCCCCTTCTCTTTTAGCCGTGTTAGCTTCAGTTTGCCCGGTAATCTGAACATATTTTTAACTCCCAAGCCTCATGCCTTTACCCGGTTTCATCAACCGGAGGTAGACAACTCCCGCCGCTGTTATCGTCATCCCGCATTCGCCAGCATTCAATCGATTCCTGATGCTGTCCCACCACTGTCAGTTCAGGGAAGATAAAAGCCTTCACCCGGTATCGCACCACCGCTTTTACCACTCCGCCTCTGGCTGGGGTCATACTGTCGCTCACCCCAGTCACCTCGATGCTCAACCGGGCCGGGTCCAATCCGTATTTCTGAGCTACTTCCTCGGCCCGGCCCATACCAATTTCAATATTCCCATTGCCGGTGCTTTTGCTGACGAGCCGGGTTGCCTCCCTGGCCACCCCCTCCAGTTTCTGCTTGTAATCCAGCACGACTCCCAGCGCCACAATAGATATAACCAAGGCCATAATCAGGGGGATAATAAAGATAAATTCAAGTAGTGCCTGTCCAGGTTTATGTTTTTTGAAAAAACATGTCTTGAGTTTTACTTGTCTCATGGCCGCCACTTTTCCTTTAGCATATCGGCCTTTGCTTTCAGGCTAAAGCGAATTTTTTGATCCAGAAACGGCAGGTAGGTGGGGATAACGACGGAGGTCTGGATATAGACCTTATCGCCATCCTCGTCCCCCTGCACCTCCATTTTCACATTGCCGAGTTCCGATTCAAGCCGGCTCTGGGCCACCGCCAACCCGTCGTTTATCCCTTTATCCGCCTCGGAAGCGGCTCTCGCCCCTTCCTGGGCTGCCCCGGTCACCACTTGCTGCCCATAGAGCACTATCCCAAACTGGATTACCGCCAGTAGCAGCATCAGAAACAGAGGGAGTAACAGGGCAAACTCCAGGGCTCCCTGTCCCGGTTTACCGGTTCTGGCCCGGCTTCTGGCCGGGCCGAGGCCAGTTCTGATACTGAGATGGATTTTTGGCATCTGTTACCTCCTCCTTCTTGCCTTTACAAATGGGCAAATTCCCGGCTGACCCGAACTGATGAAATATATCGAGCCTGCCGGTCAGGTTAAAATATCAACCGCCACCCGAGGCATTGGTCCCGGTATCCTTTACAATAATGTCCATGATGTTTTTGATAACAGCGTCAAAGTTCGGCTTTACTACCATCACCATGGCCGTCCCGATAAGCAGCACCATAAAGCCGCCCACCAGCACCCACTCCAGGGAGACCTCTCCCCTTAGCGCTCTTTTACGGGCCGCAGGCTTGCACAGAAGCAGACTCTCTAGAAACACCAGCACCGCCGCTACTCCCAGTTCCAGTTTCAATTGCGCCCTTAGAAGCGCCAGATTGACTTTGTTTTGCATCTCTAAAACTCCTTTCGGTTAGTTTTTTTACTCACCTGGCTAAGCGCCAGGCACCCGACCACGGCTTTTCTTTTCGAGCCCCACCTCCTTATTAAAAGCTACATATTCGCTCAAATCTCTCTGGTCTAAACTGCTTGCTACCCTTGCCTATCCAACTCGTTATCTTTCAGCTGCCAAAAGCCGCCACCTGCAACAGGGCCGGGGTCAGCACCAGCAGGATAAAAGCCGGCAGGATAAAGAGCGCCAGCGGGAAGATAATCTTGACCTGGCTGCGGCTGCCTGCTGCCAGCAGCAGTTCCAGCTTCTTGTCACGCATCATCAGGCTCTGGTTATGCAATACCTCGGTGATTCTGGCCCCTTTAGCGGCGCTGGTCTCCAGGGCGGCCACAAAATCTTCCAGTTCTTCCAGTTCAAAACGCCGGGCCAGCTCCGCCAGAGCGTCAAAGGTAGGGTTGGAATCGGGCCGGTCGTAGCGAGCCTTCAGTTCTTCGGCCGATTCTTCCTCCAGTTCTCCCAGCAGGGTCAGACCACCTGTTCCAGACCGCCGCCTTTGAGCTTCGTAGCGCTTGCGCATATAGCGGGCATCTACAAAAGCCTTGCGGATGGCTTCCGGCAAAGTACCTTCCCCCCGTGCCACCGCCACTTCCAGAGCCTGCTCCAATCCCATCCCACTGCGAGCGTTAATGCTTAACAGGTCGATCAGGGTGGGAAGTTGGGCCGCTACATCCTCCCGCATTCGCCGGACGGTACGGTTCAAGGCCAGGGCCGGGTAGTAAAACCCCAGTGAGAACAGACCCAGGAAGGTCAGGGCCGAGAATTCCAGCCCCCAGGCCACCTGTAACCCCAACCCGGTGAGCGCCACCACCACTCCGCTAAAGAACTGTTGCCCGAAAAAGCCGGAAACCGTCTCCCCTTTAGCCTCAATATCCAGCTTACGCTGGAGTTCATCCCGCCCGCTCCGGCCCAGTCCCACTCTATTAAGGGCTTGAAGAATCTGGCGACCCACCATCTCGGTGAGAGGTCGCAGGTTGCGCTCCAGATAGCCCGAGCCATATAGGGGATGACTTTCCCGCTCCTGTCTTCGCCTGGCTTCACCTACCGCCTCCATCTCCAACCGGACCTTCTCCTCTTCGCTGGGTTCCAGCGCCCGAACCGGCCAGATAAGACCAATTAGCCCACTGGCCACCAGATACAACCCCAGAGCCAGCGGTAGCATTAGCAGCGCTATAGCCGGTTGCCCACCGGGGAAAATGGCCTGTCTTAAGGCATCAAACAGTTCGTCCAACTGGCACCTCATTACTTTCTTAAATCCCAACCCGGTCGTTACCTTCATGTTCGATAGGGATTTCAGCTAAAAGTCACTTAAAACTTCGCCGCTCCGCCGGAATCCGTCCCAACCTTCGCATGGACAGGTAACCACCCAGCATAAGTAGCACGCCCATCAGCAGCACCAACTGACCCCCGGCGGTTTCATATGGGTCGGTGTAACCCCCGCCGATCAGCTTCAGGAAGGTCAAAATGACGATGGGTGAGATCGCAATCACCCTGGCCGACCAGATACTTCTGACCTGCTCCGCTCGCACCTGCCGCCGCACCCTTACATGATCCCGGATGGTGGTGGACAAAAGGCTCAACACATCCCCGACCGGGCCACCGCCCCGGTCGGCCGCTATCAGCGACAGCGCCGCCACATCAAATTGTGAATCCTGCAGCCTTTCCTGGGCGCGGCGCAGCGCTATTTCCAGCCCGTAACCCGGCAACCCCACCTCCTCACTGATCTGCCGGAACTCCTCTCTCAGTCGCTTTGGCCCCTTTTCTCCCAGGTGCTGTAGCCCACTGAGAATCCCGCCGCCACCACTCTGCAGTTGGGAGCGCAGCGAGTCGATGGCAATAGCCAGATCCTTCTGGAAGGCCAGCCGTTCACTCTCCCGGCGGGAAAGCGCTACCCACAGCGGGGCTATAAAACCCAGTATCCCGGCGAACAGCACCAGCACCGGCCAGTGCCACACCAACCAGGCTATAAACATCGCGCCGGTTCCGCCCGGTAGTCCCAGTGCCAGAGCCGCCTGTACCTGCCGGGGTGGTAATCCCAAACGCTCGGCCAGGCTCTTTCGTTTCCCTTTTTTTTGCCGGGTGTAGCGGTCAAGTTCCAGTTCCCATTCTTCCGGTGGCCTTTTAGGTGGTCTGGTCAGAGCGTCAAAGATCAGGTAGGCGGCCAGAGCCGCTACAAAAGCCAGCGCTACTGCCGTCATTGTGCACCCCCCTCTTCCAGATTTTCTTCTTCCTCTTCAGCCAGGATCTGACCCCGCCAGTCCAGTCCCACCTCCTCCAACCGGGGCAAACAGCGGGGCACCAACCCACTCCAGGTCAGGTAGGGCCGGTCTTTGCGCCCTTCCCTAAAACGCACCTTGAAGATTTCGTTTGAGCTGATCTGAAGCCCTTCGCCCCCCGGTGTTACCTCTAAGATCGAGCTTACATAGCGCCGGTTGGAGCGCTTTACCACCACCAGATGTACCACTATATCGATGGCCTGCCGGATCAGTTCCACCACCACCTCTGGACCCGGTCGCCCAGGTGCCTGCATGGCGCAGGTCTTAAGGGCGGTAAAGGCTTCGGTGGCGCTATTGCTATGGATTGAAGTAGCCGAGCTATGGCCGGTACTCATGGCTTTTAGCATATCCATCGCCTCTCCACCGCGTACCTCGCCTACTATCAGCCAGGTGGGCCGCATCCGCAGGGCGTTCCTGACCAAATCTCCCAGGGTGATCTCGCCCAGCCCCTCGATGTTGGCGTTCCGGGCCTGCAGGTACAGACAATCCCGGATAGGAAAGTTCAGCTCGGAGGTCTCTTCGATAATAATCACCCGTTCCTGTGGGTTTATCCTGGCCCCCAGGCAGTTCAGGAGGGTGGTTTTACCGCTGCCGGTGGCACCGGCGATCAGGATATTAAGTCCAGCTGAAACACAGGCCGCCAGAAAGGTGGCGGCTGTACGGCTCAGCACTCCACCCGCCATCAGGTCTTCCAGACTACGGACATCGGTGGTATGGTTGCGAATGGTTACCAGTACGTTCTCCCGGCTGGCCGGGGGGATAATCACGTTCATTCTGGCGCCCCCCGGCAGTTGCAGATCCAGCATCGGGCTGGCTTCGTCCACCCGGCGCCCTGATTCAAAGGCCATCCGTTTGCACCACTCCAGCACCCTGGCATTACTGCCCAGATGCAGCGACACCCTCTTTTTAAGGCCGTTCTGGATCACCAGCACCTCGTCCGGCCCGTTAATAAAAATATCCTCAATGGAGGAATCCTCCAGTAACGGTTGCAATTTACCCAGTCCGAAGAGCTGGTTAAAGATTTCCTGGGTAGCCCTAAGGGTATCGGCCAGAAAAGGTTTGTTAAGCCGGGCGGCAAAGCTGTTATAACGGGAAAGCTCCTCCCCGATCACCTGCCGGACATAGTTTTCCTGCTCTCTTGAAAGGGTGCGGAAAGAGCCTACCAGTGCCATACCGCCCTCTTCGGTCTTAAGGCGAGTTAGAACCTGCTCGCTCACCTCCGCCTGCATGGTCTCTTCCAGATTCAGGTCGGAATCCGGCAGCCGGGTGGGCGGCAACTTCGGAGTATTGAAGCCGTTTTTATGGAGCTGGGTCATCGCTGGCCTCCTGTGGGAGTGATGGTACCTACCGGTATCACGGTAGTAACCGGAGCAGCCTCAGTAGCCGGTGGACTGATGGTTACCAATCCTTCCGCTGCGCCGGTAAGCGGTTGTAGCACCACCGTAATTACCCCCTGCTCCCTGGCCTGGCTGATTTGCCGGGCCTGCTCCAGCGTTACCAGTAAGGTGAGACCGCTTAACGCCCCGCTATTACTACTGCCCGCTCCGCTACTACTGCTGTTAAGGCTAAGACTACTGCCGGAGCGGGCTACCTCCAGCACCTTAATATTTTCGGCCAGCACGATGGCCTGGTTCTTAGCGTCACTTCCACTACTTTTATTGGTAATAAGGAGTGTCACCTGGTCGCCCCGGCTGATCCTGGAAACCGCATAGGCGCTGGTGGTCGGTAGGGAGAGCGCCACCTGTCCTTCGGGAATGCCGCTCCGGTTATATTGGGAAGCTGGAATCAGGTCCTGTTTCATTAACGGTTCGGCTGCCCTAATCAGGCGGGCCGCCACTTTCCTTTCCGAACCATCCCTGGTAAGACCGCTTAACTCTTTGCTGGCAATAAGTCTACTGGCGTAATCGGAACTGCCGCTTAGCCGGGCAGTGGTAAGATCATCCGCCGAGATAATCTGGCCGGTAGCGATCTCCCGGGTAGCCACCACCACCTCCACCCCTTCCACGCTACCCTGTAGCCAGAACAGGGCGGCCAGAAAAGTCATCACCGCAATACCCAGTCCCAAAAGTAGTCGCCAGCGTGAATCCTGGGTTGGGGTCCCTCCTACCGGTTTGCCGGATACCCGGCCTGTTTTACCAGATGGGATTTCTCGCCGGGGCAGGGGGACGCTGGGTTTAACCCGGCTTCCGTTTCCAAAATCCGGAATTGTATGGCCGTTATGTCCCGACCGCGCTGCCTCGATTACCGGAGGCGTAAGGGTAGGATCGAACTCTTCCAGGTCAGGCGGCCGGTGGGAATTGCCGTTTTGGCTTTGCTCTTTTCGATTAAACACTCTTTCTCGCCTCCCTTTCATAATTTCTCTATACAAGCCCGTTACCAGCCAGTCGCCGCTCAGTTCATCACTGTTTAAAACGGCGGTCAGGGCTATGCCCTGGCTTCTCACAAACCGTGCAAAGCAAAAGATGGTTTTAGCCATGGAATCAGGCCGCACAAAACCAACCGATAAATGTCCGGCGTTTATCCTGGCAGGCCGGTCCGCCCGGCTTCAAAGGGAACACTAACCGACCTGTGAAATATTTAGAGATTCTCGCATCAGTTTCGGCGAATTTGCCTGGAACTGCTACACCGGATTCAATCTACCTGATATAAACTGGAGGGTTACTCAAATAAGCCGGTAGATCGGTTTTCGGTTCTGGGAAAACTCCCGGACAAATGTTCAATAGTAGAGTTTTTTGGTAGGAATGTTAAGGCAAATGATGTGGGCTTAGATTATGGCTGGATTTACTACGGTGTCGGGTATTTCATAAATATTGATTTGAGTAGCCTTACATTCACCCTGATTTCAGCATATGGTTGTGGTTAACCTCCTGTGTTATGCGTACTCGGTTTTGTTATCGGAAAATTATTCGTTTTAGGCCACCGAAATAATGAGTGCTAATGTGTAGCCTGAGAATAACAAATAATCAAATGCGAATAATCTAAAATTTAAAGGCACGATACCACATTTAATCCCTTTCACCTATAGGAAAACGGTACTACTCTACCTGATTTTATAAAAATAAACGTTACTATTATTCCGCTACTATTGAGCCTTATCTACTCGTTAATTTCACCTCCTTGATCCTGGTTACCCGGAAACAATTTGTTATTTCATGATCTGCCTTCTGCTGAAGATCAACAAAGTTGTACCCTGATCCGGTTTGAAGATGTTTTTTCCGTTGTACTCACCCATAAAATTGTGATATTGAACCTGTTTTAAGCTACCAAACATAACCTCGTTAAGGCTGCTCAGGTCACAACTTTATTTGTTGCAGAGCAACTTTATTATTCTTTAACAACTTTCTAACGTTGCATAATTCTGGAAACATATTGTTTTATTTGAGTTATGTAAAGCTCAACATTGTTGGAGTCCGCCGCCGGAGCATATACCGGTACAATCCGGTCAACTGATACCAGCCCTTGACCCAGGTAGTATTCCTTGATCAGCCGGAACCAGTCCTCCATCCCATCCGTCCAGGTCGGGTAGGCCCGCCAGATTCCGTCCAGGGTGGGATAGCCGGGCGTCCAGCGGATATTCCCGAAATTATGGGAAGCCAGGTTACTCCCGAAATTCCCGCAGGAACTCTCTTTGGTAAAGAAGGCGGCGGCGTAGGCCGGGTTAATCCCGTATTTTCGTCCCATTCTTAAATATACCTGCCCGATGGTTTCCCCAAGAGGTGCTTC
Organism: Candidatus Chlorohelix allophototropha; assembly: GCF_030389965.1. NCBI lineage: Bacteria > Bacillati > Chloroflexota > Chloroflexia > Candidatus Chloroheliales > Candidatus Chloroheliaceae > Candidatus Chlorohelix > Candidatus Chlorohelix allophototropha. Next base: position 137,681 of record NZ_CP128402.1, on the reverse strand, counting down.
CGCCAGCTGGGGGCTTTTTACTCCCTGACTCCCACAGGTCAAAAGCCAGCGGTCGATTGCCGGGGAGGTGGGTTCCCCTTTACGCACATCAAAGTTCTGCCAGTCACCACCCACCGGTCCGGTATCTTCCTCCACTCCAGTGGTGGGCGGCACCATTCCCGGTCGTTTCGCCCTGGCAAAACCGTACCAGTGCTGCCGGAAAAAGGCATTGTCGATCGGTTCCTCCCGGATGGTCTCTCCTTCCTGAGGCGCGTGTATAGCAATTCCACCCCCTTTGTAAATCCCCACATGGGTCAGCCGGATGGTGGGATCCTGATAGGTGTATTCCAGAAAGAACATGTCCCCCGGCATTACCTGGTCGGCGCTGACCGGTTCTGCCGCGAAATACTGCGCCTGCGAGTTACGGGGCAGCGCTACCGCCAGCCGGGCATAGATATAGGCCGTGAGCCCTGAACAATCAAAGGCAGCAGGGCCTGTGGCACCCCATACATAGGGTTTGCCTTCCTGGGCTACCGTCAGTTGCACCAGCTTTTCTTCAAAGGAGCCGGGCAGGATAAAGCCGTAGCGTCCGGCCACCTGTAGCACCCGGTAAAAGTAATTGTCGCCGCTCTTAAAATCGCCAATGCCCCGTCGGATTCCATCCCCATCCCCCTGTCTGGCGCCGCCGGCTTTCAGTAAAGCGGCCAGCACCTCCAGGGATTTTTCATGGTTACCCGGTTCGTAACCGGTAGGACCACCAAAAACTGCCGGGGCGTAACGCTCCCACTGCGCTTCGGTGAGTCCGGCGTAATTGCCGGAGGCTTGTCCAAAATTGCTCTCAATCCTGACTATAGCCGCCAGCACCTCCCAGGGCAGCTGGTTGTCTTTAGCCACTGACTGCAATAGTGGGCGCTGGCTTGCCGGGATCTGGGCCAGGAAATTGCTATTCGGGGGTTGACCCGCCACCCCGCCGGGTGGTCGACCCAGTTGCCCACCCAGGGGGAAACCAAAGACGGTCATCACCAGTAACAGGAAAATTACCACCACCAAAATGAGCAGGACCAGGGGAGCGAGGAGTACCATAAGCCAGCGCACCACCCGACCAGGCGACAGAAGGCCGAGACCGTAATCGTAGGCTTCCATCATGACGTTTTGCTCCCTTCCTGATTACCGGTTCTTTTAGGGCGGGGGCGGTAAGGACGCAGATCCACCACCCCTGGTCTTCCTCCGCTCTGGGAGTTGGAGGAAGAGTGAAGGGGCGGGTTAGAAGGGCTGTTGCCGGTAGAAGTTGGTTTTAATTCTGCTGCTCCCACATTCCCGCTTTCCCCGGTGCCTGAAGTAGCAGGAAGTCGGGGAGTCGGATTCAACGTTACCACTCTGGCGCGGCTACTACCATCTTCTGAAGCATTTGCCGGCCGGGCTGGAAGGGGAGCAGGTGGGTAGCCCACCGTCATAGGAGATACCGATTGGTCGCCTTGCGCGGGCGGGGACTGCTGTACTCCTCCGGCAAGTGGATTCCCGGGTGACACCCCGGTATCAGTGCCCAGAGCCGGGCTGGCCGGTTTGGATGAATTAGCCGGGGAATAGGCGGAAGTTGCTCCGGCGGTTTGGGTGGTTTTACTGCGGAAGGGAGAGGCTCCACCGTTACCACCGTAGCGCAGGTTGCCCGGCGCACCCCAACCGGCCGTCACCGGTTGTAGTCCTGAAAGCCCCCCGCCCCCGCCACTCCAGGGAGAACGATTAGCTGGTCCAGAGTTACCACCACTACCCCGGTTCCCGGAGTTTGGGGAGTGGCTGTTCCCACCTGAAATAGCCCGGCCCGCCTGCCTGAGATTGCCCAGCGCCATCCGACCCGCCAGCACCAGCCCGACCGGTCCGATGGGAGTAGACCCACCCAGGGCGGCATTAAAGGTGCGGGGTAGACCCAGTGCCAAAAACAGACCACAGATGCCAAACAGCATCGCCAGCGAGGTATCGGCGTAAGCCCTGGCTCCCTTTACAAACATGGTGGTGACGGCTATCACCCCTAGCTGAAGCGGCTGCACAAAGACTGTGGCAAAAAAGTTACTGTAAAGCATCCTGGAATAATACTGGGTACCAGGGTTAAGCCATAAGGCCCCACCGAGTGGCAAAAGGTATAAAAGAAAGCCGGTATAGATCAAGCGGATAGCCATCTGTAGTACAAAGAGCACTGCCACCCCTGCCGCGAACATCGACAGAAGGGTATTAAAGATATTCCCATTGGTATCTACCTGAAGTACACCCTCAAACAGCCGGAGCTTATCGCCTGAATTTAAGGCCTGGGAGAGGGCCTGGCAGATCTGGAGGAACCAGCGGGCAATCTCGTAGCTAATTCCAGAGAGGGCTACTCCCATCAGGGTGCGCACCAGGATATCTTCAACGCCTACCTGCTGCCTGCGCCAGAACAAATTAAGCACCAGCCAGAAAAACTGGAAAGATAAAACGCTCCAGACCAGTCCGTTCCTGAGCTGGTCACCAAAAGCCGGTTGGGACTGGTTGGCAATGTATTCCCAGGGAGTGTCGGTTACAAAATTTAGCTGAATATTATTGCAGCCAGAACCCCAACCCAGAATATGGTTGGCCAGCTGGAAGAAAACCACCGCGATCCACTGGCAGATTTTACCGATCAGCCAGCCGGCCCACTTGCCCAGGTCAAAGTCCAGGCCGGGGTTGCCGTCAAAGTTAAAGCTCTGGTCTGTGGGTGGGGCGCAGGGCGCGATCTGGTAGAGAGCACCGGAGGCCTGGGCTACCCGGTAGAACCCAAAAGCGGCCACCAGCACTAGCGCTGGAATAAGCATCAGTAGTAAACCCCACCGGGGATGGCGGTAAGACCAGGCCAGATAGACTTTCCCGGATTGTCCCAGCATGCGTGCCACCGGCCCCGGCCTGGCCGGTATTGAAAATTCGGCCAGTTCCAGTAACCCAAGCCCGGCTTTTCTGAGATTTTGCCCGATCTTCAGTTTTATAGATGCTTTTGGCCACATAGGTTATTTGCTCGTTAATTATTCCGGTTTTAGCTATTCGCGCCTAACTTCAACTGCCTACGGCTCGTCCAGGATACGTACCTGTTCGGCCCTGATCTCAAAACAGAGATAACGGCAGCCATTTCGTGGATCTTCTGTCAGGTATGAGCGAAGCCGTCCTTCCACCAGTACCAGCCGCCCTTCTACCAGATTGGTGCCGCATAGTCGGGCCAGTTCACCCCAGGCCACCACCCGGTGCTCTGCTGATTCCCTGATCACACCGCTTTTCTTTTTGAACTTCAGCTCGGTAATCAGGGTAAAGTGGGCTACCATTTCTTCCCTTTCGTCCAGGTGCAGCTCCACTTCGCCTAGAATCTGACCTACCAGGATTACCCGGTTATGGTGACCGCTCACCGGCGGAATGACCTTTCCTCTTTGACTGACCCCTGCTGTAACTCGTAAAGCCCGAAGATTGCCTGGTGCGGCTGGAAACCAAATAACACCCGCTCCATCAGCCAGTCCAGGAGAGATAGCCCCTCCAGTTTTAGCAAGGTAATAGCCAGGGCCACCGCCCCTGCCACCACTGTTAATATCAGCCGGAACGGATCGGGTACCCAGCACAGCCCGTAGTTATATAGAAAGGCCAGCCCGCCCAACCCCAGCGCCAGGACGGTGAACTGTTTAAAGGTCAGCCCAAAGAAGGGCCGGTCCTCCACTTCCAGGTGGGTGGGAATTTCATGGGTCAGGGTCATTTAAAACCTCCCTTATACTTACTAGCCACCCACACCGGTAGGCAGGGGGATATTGGCCCCCATCGCGGTAAGAATCAGCCTGACGATGGTACCGCCGATCAACAGTAAACCCAGACCCAGCACAGCATAGACCATGGTTTCTTTACCCCGGTCGGCCTGCTGGTAACGCCAGCCGGAGGTGGTAATCTGGATAGCTCCCCAGCAGAAAAACAGAAAGCCCACTGCCCCACCGATCATTTGCAGAAAAGTTATGCCGGTATTAATCAGGTTGATAATTTTAGTGACATCCATCGAAATTTCCTCCTTCTGTGGTACCCCGGAATTTTCTCCGGTAATAGGTTCTTTTTGCCCCGGTAGTTTACAAAGCAACCGGTTTCCAGCCAGGGTAATACTGAGAAATGGGTTAAGCCGGCAAAGTTATGGGTCAGGTTGCTAAAAAGATCTTCGCCAGACTATCGTCGTTGTCTTTACACCCCTGGCACTTTCACCGGTTTTTAGGCCGGGATGAAAATGAAGATAACAAAAAGGTGGTGACAAGGTGGTGACAAAATATATTTGAACTGGAGCACCAGATAACGGTCAATTTGGCAGGAGCAGTTGAAATCAAGAGGTTAGCAAGGCCGGTGGTAGATTGTGCAAAAAATGGGTATTTATCATACTGGTATGATGCTTTTAGTACTTCTCGCTGGCTTTTCTATTACGGTTTTGCTTGCGTTAAGGCAAGATAATTACTACGAATCAGTGTATAATTAGCTATTCGTGGTAATTATCTATGAAAGGGTTGAAAGTTATGTCCGACCACCGGAACCCGCTCCGCCCAAAGCTTGACCCCCGCCTCGCCCGCCGTTTGGAGGAAAAGAAAGCTGAACTTGACCGCTACCGCCCGCTTAAATCCAATATTTTGAACCGGCTCTACGGAGATTTACGGGTGGTGCTTACCTATCATTCCAACGCCATTGAAGGTAATACCCTTAACCTGCGCGAAACCCAAATGGTAATTGAAAACGGGCTGACGGTCAGCGGACATTCCCTCAGGGAATATCTTGAAGCCACTAACCACGCCGAAGCTTTTGATTTTCTGGTGCGGCTGGTAGAGGGAAATGCGAAAATATCCCTGGAATACATTCTGGCTTTGCACCACCTGGTGTTGAAGGGAATTGATGATGAAAGCGCCGGGCGTTTCCGCGATGGGCCAGTTTACATCCGGGGAGCGACGCTTATTCCACCGCCAGCCCGGCAGGTACCCTCAATGCTGGCCGAATGGCTGGAGTGGCTGGAAGAGTCGGGGCAGTCCTTCGAGCCAATCGTGCGGGCAGCCATCGCCCACCACGATTTTGAGGCTATTCATCCTTTCTTTGACGGCAACGGACGCACCGGAAGGCTTATCCTTAACCTGATGCTTATGCAGGCCGGTTACCCACCGGCCCTGTTGTTACGAGACTGGCGGGTAAATTATCTGCGGGCCCTGGACACTGCCACGCTGGGTAATTATAGCCCGATCGCCAATCTGGTAGGCCGGGCAGTAGAAGGGGGGCTTGACCTGTATCTGGAAGCCTGTCGCCAGGAACCGGAAGATCTATACCAACCGCTGTCCGAACTGGCCAAAGAAACCGGATTTTCAGCGGACTACCTGGGCTGGTTGGTACGCAAAGGGAAGCTGGCGGCTATTAAGCGTGGTAGACGCTGGTATAGCACCCTGGCAGATATTGACCGTTACAAGGCTGAAGTAGCCCAGGAACTGGAGCCAAAAGGACGTCCCCGTAAACAAGTCTAATTTATTCCAAATACATATCCTAAAATAAGAGAAAAGACCTATTGAGGACATCATACCGGTATGATAAAAATAGGCAATAACTTCAATAGTTTTGTCATACCGGTATGACGATAATGCACAGCAGTCACAAATAGCATCCGGTGATAGATTCTATCTGAACCTGAGAGAACCGGAAAGATTCGACAAATCCCGCAGGAGGTGACAAAAGTGCCAAAACCCAATAAGCCCCATTCTGACTCTGAACAGCCGGAAGCTGAACCAGTTTACCAACAGGAACAAACCCTGATTGCCCCAGTACCGCGAAGCGATTTCAGCTACCTAGCCCCGGCCTTAATTGACCCCAACCCCTTCTATCGTTACCACCGCACCGAACTGGACGAGGAACGTTGCCAGTCTCTGGTGGAATATTTTACCCGGCTGTTTAAGGCCGGGAAAATGCGAGAATTTACCGTGCTGGCCCGACCAAATAATGAGCAATCAGGTCGCTATCAGGCGGTTTATGGCCACCTGCGCCTCAAGGCGGCTCAGGCGGCAAGAGTACCGCAGCTCCCCGCCATCGTCCGCCCCATTTCAGACAACGAGATGCTGCAACTGCTCCTGGTCAACGAGACTTTCAAACGGGCCGAACCCTCCAATGTGGCGCTGGCCGGCCAGGTGCGGCTTTTGCACAAAGAACTTCACTGGTCGCTGGAAACCATCGCCCGGCAGTATGGCTTCAGCAAAGCCAGAGCACATATGCTCCATCTCCTCTCCAAAGCCCCACCTGAATTCCTGGAGGAGGTAAATCACCACCCTGAATACACTACGGTGGTAGCGCGAATAGTGGCAGTGGTAGCGGAAGAAGAACAACGGGTCGAGTTACTGGAGTTAATCAGGCAGAAGGTTGCGCCGGGTCTGGTGCGGCAAAAGGTGGAAGCGCTCAGGCGCAAGGTAACTACTAAGGGGACAGATATTATTGGTCAATAACCGCCATCTAAAAAAGGAGGCTCTTGCCAAACTAATTCCCAAACTAAATTGCGTACTTCCGGAACGGTTAAAGGCAATAATTTGACCGCAAGTAGCCAGGCTTTACTCCCACCGGGTGTAATATCCTCAGTATTCGCCGCTTCTTGTCTGGCTGCCGCTAACCTTGTTACACTCAGATAGGCTTGGGCCAGCATTACCAAAGTTATGTGACGGTACCAGCCTTTCCAACAGCGTACTTCGTATTGATCCAGTCCAAATTCCCCCTTGGCAATCTCGAAACTTTCCTCGATTTGCCAGCGCTGCCCAACTACCCCCACCAACTCGCTTAACTTGACCTCAGCCGGTCCGAATATTACATAATAAGCCCGTTCGGTGGGTTTTGCCACATTGCGCCTTACCAAAAGCCAATGCCCTCTTCCCGGCCAACCTACTCGAAATAAGGGAGTGCCTATTTTGGGAGATGTGACTTTTAGTTCTGCTAAAATTCTGAGGCTAATTAGCAAGAGCAAAAAGGTTTTCAAAATCTACGCCTCTCTTCTTTTATTTGAGTTTAGAGTGTTTGGTAGGACTGCTTGAGCTCAGGGCTATTCAAAAAAAGGCAAGTTGGGCATTTATTAGCAGGGTAGAGCGCGGTACAGCTTTCCAAACCTGCCAAAAATTAGGAATCTTATGCAGGCTTGAACTCAGACTTGTTAATTGCCTACTCTAAACTCAAACTTTTAGGCACTCCCCGAAATTAGTGAGCTAATGCCCAGTCATAAATCCGTGGTCCTTTAGCACCCTCGCCACAACTTAAACGCTGCCAGGCTTCGGTCGGTAGACTATTTGCTATTTGATCAGCCTGGGCCTGGCCCGGACCCTGACCATTTCTTAGGTTATAAAACAAGGGTTCATTAGTAGCAACTGCCAGAGCGAAAAAAATGTCGTGCTGTTCCAGCCAGATCCGTAAGCACCGGTTGCCGCCATAGACTTCGTCGCTGGTGACCCACTTGAAAGGTATTTTGGTGCTAATCGCCCGTTCCAACATCTGGCGGGCTAGTTCTGGTTTAGTGGCGAAAGTTCGTTGGATAGGAATGCCGGCCGCTTGTCGCCGTATTGCATCTTCGGCCCATTCACGTGGCAGGTAAAATTCTCGATCAAGCAAGCTACGACCTTGCTCAGGGCTGACGTAAGCTAAAAAGACCCCAATCTGGAAGTTTTCAATTCGTCCAGCCGTTTCACTATATCCCTGACTAATTTTACGTTTTTAGTCAATCAGGATTACATCTTTGCTAAGTGCGGCTGTAGTATTAGGGCGCTGGTAGTACCAGGCCCGATTTACCCCCAGCAGTCGGCAGAGTTGCCTGATCGAGTAGCCTAAACCCTCTTGCTGGCTGAACCGATATAGTCTGGTGATTATTTCACACCGTTGAGCGACGGGGTACAATTCAGCATCGCCGAGACTTTTTTTAAGATCGATATTTCCAGGGCCTGTTGACCCGCTAGTCGTTCCAGTTCACCCACCCGCTGGCGTAAGGCTTCCAACTCCGACTGTTCCGATGAAACTGGAAGGGTGCGGGATTGGGTGGGAGCGGTGAAAGCGGCTTCCCCTTTCTCCCGGTAGAGTTTCTTCCAATTATGGATCAGGCTGTCACTGAGATTATGTTCCCGGCAGAGTTGTATTATGGTTTTTTCGCCGCTCAACACCGCTCTGACCAGTTTCAACTTAAATTCCGGGGTAAAGGTTCTTCCCTTCATTGCTTCCAGTCCTTTCGCAAACTAATCTGCTTTTATTCTACCAAATATTGCTTAGTTTGTGGTCTGGTCTGACAGGGTTCACTCCAACACCACTCAACGAGCGGTATGTAATCAAGCTTTTAAGAAGGGTTGAGTTGGTTACCCGGAAGTTTCTCACTGACACTACCTTAACAACAAGTCACAACGGGGCCGCCAAAAGGGATACAAGATTGGAGAAATCAATGCTTTGAACGAGAAAATCATTTTCCAATAAGTACTAATACAATCGGTCTGATTGTACTAAACCTGTTGACAGTCTGAGTCCAGTAGCCTATGATAATTAGGTCGAACTATTTCCCCAGTAAAAAGCGGTGAATATATGGAAGATCGCTGGCTTTCGGTGGATGATATTGCCGCTTACCTCGGCGTCAAACGCGATACGGTATATAAATGGATTGAGCTGAAGAGCATGCCCTGCCACAAAGTAGGCCGCCTCTGGAAATTCAAAAAAGAAGAGGTAGATGGTTGGGTGCGCTCCGGTTCAGCCGAAGCAGTTGGTACGAATAAACTCAAGAAGGGTATAAGATAGCGCATGGTAAGCGCAATGACAGAAGAGAAAAGTAAAACCGGTCACCGACAAAGGCTCAAGGAACGTTTTATTCAGGATGAGACTACCTGTCGCACTGAAGAGGCCCTTTTGGAACTATTGCTGACTTACGCAATTCGGTTGCAGGAAGTTCAGCCCCTGGCTCACCACTTACTGGTACATTTTGGTATTCTTTCAGCATTACGGGAGGCAGATTCGAAAAACCTTTGTCAGTTTGACGACCTTAAGGATAATACCTCTACCTTGCTAAAACTGGCGGATTGGCTCAGAAATCACTACCAGACTGTTCTATGTGAAACGGATCTAGATAATAATAACAATTATCAGCTAGAATTATTTGAGCCGGTAGTAGAGTTAGCCGCACAGACCGCCAAAGCAACTCCATTTTCGGCAGAACTTCCTTCCAAAAAACCTAATGTCCCAGTACGACGTGGTAGCCAGAAAAATCCCATTGGATCCGAGGAATTATTGTCCTTGATGCACCATCGTGGTGGCGAACGGTATGAAAGTCAGCCTGTTCCAGGCGCTACCCTGGCTGATATAGATTGGCAGCAAGTTGATCGCTACTTGGAGCGACGGGAAGAGGCCCGTTTATCGCGCATTCCTCGCAGTATTGATAAGGTGGAGCTATTGCGCAAGCTTGAGCTGATAGCACCACAGGATGTTCCAACAGTGGCTTGCCTACTGTTCTTCGGTAAAGAGCCGCAAAAGTTCTTCCCCTTCCATACAATCAAAGCGGCCCGGTTTGTAGATACCACCGTACTCAGGTTCCTGGATCAGGCCATTATCACCGGAACCGTACCGGACATGATAGATACCGCATTTGAGTTCGTGCAGCGCAACACCCGCAATCCGGCTCGTATCGAGGGACTGCGTCGCATTGATGAAGATGAGTATCCTGCAGAAGCGGTGCGAGAAGTTTTAGCGAACGCCGTAGTGCATCGCGACTTCACGATGACCGATTCGGCTATTCGCTGCCAGGTATTTAGCAATCGCATCGAGATAGATAGTCCCGGCGGCTTACTACCAGGTATGACAGTGGCTAACCTATTAACCACCAGTCGTTTTCGCAACCGTAAACTGGGTGAGTTGCTGTACCATATTGGATATATTGAGGCTCAAGGCACCGAAGTGCGGCGCGTGGTGGAACTAATGACTGCAGCTGGTTTGCGCTCCCCTCGCTTTGATGACCAGGGATACAGCCTTTTCGTCACCCTGAGCGGGCCAGACTTTGACGTTCCTAACGCCACTACAACTACCGCCTGAATCCAAGTCTCTCAGCTCTGCCTTTCAGCCCGGCCCAGCTGGAAGATCTTAATCAACGTCAGCGTCAATTTTTGCTTATGCTAACCGGTAGTGAATCGCTGTCTCGCCAGGAATATGAAAAAGCTTTTAATGTCTCTGATCGAACTGCAAAAGAGGATCTCAAAAAGTTGAGAGAACTCGGTTTGATACACACCCAGGGTTCTGCCAGAAGCTTACGTTACAGGCTAATCGGGTAAGAATCGGTGAAAAATTTCACCGATTTAATATCAAAGCTCACCGATTTTTGGTGATTACTACGGCGTATGGCTGCACCCGTTATTTTGGAAATGGTATTGCTCCTAGTTTTGCATCGATGTAAAAGTGCAAAAAAGCAATAATGCATAAATGGTATATGTGTGTTATACATCTTGTGCAACTGTTTACTACACAATTTCCAAGTTCAATAACAGGTGCTGCTGGGGAAGATTAATACTATTACCTTTTTACGGGTTTCAAAATAAAATCTTTCATATTTATTAAGATAACACTACCTTTGCACTTTTGACATTTTTAGTTGATTTTGTAATGACACCCTACAATAGGTTGTAGGGTGTCATTACAAAACTATACCACTAATATAAAGTGCAAAGGTAGTGAAGATAACCTAGTAAGTCAAATTTTTAGAAACTTTTGGAATGATAATGATTATGTCTAATGTTGAAGAGAAACCGATATATTTAGATAACCATGCTAGTACTCAAGTTGATCCTAGGGTTGTAGCAGTAATTCTTCACACTATGACAACTGGGTATGGTAACCCAAATAGCGTAGATCACGTCTTTGGTGATATGGCTGCCAAAATGGTTGTTGCCGCACAATGCGAGGTTGCCAAATTAATCGGTGGTGATCCAGATGGTGTACACTTTACAACAGGAGCGAGCGAAGCAATTCAACTAGCGATAGCTCATGCTGTTTCCAATCGACCACATAGAGATATACCTTTACGGGTAGCTTTATCTGCAGTGGAGCATAGAGCAGTTTTAGATGCGATATCGTTGCAAGAAGACAACGGGAATGTTGTTGTCACATGGCTACCCGTTGACAACTTTGCTCGTCTAGATTTGGAGGCATTGAAATCTGCTTGTGCCTCAGGGATTGATCTGGTATGTGTAATGGCTGCTAACAACGAAGTAGGTACATTATACCCAATTGAACAAATTGCCCAAATTGCGAGTTCAGCGAATGCATCAATCTTAATTGATGCAACACAAGCTGCTGGACATATTCCTATTTTCGCAGTTGATTGGGGGATTACCTATCTGACAGTTAGCGGGCACAAAATGTATGGGCCTAAAGGAATAGGCGCATTAGTTACACTTCCAAACATTTCTATTCGATACAGTCATGGTCGATTGCGAAGTACTGGAAATGGAACCCCTAATGTTCCAGGTATCGTTGGACTGGGTGAGGCATGTCGTTTGCGACAAATGGAAATGATTCAAGATGAACCTAGAATCGCAGCGCAACGCAATCATTTAGAAGCCCTACTACTCAGCACTATTAGTGGGTTGGAAGTAAATGGTGATCGTTCAAACAGACTTAGTCACAACTTACATTTGTCATTACCTGATGTACCTAATGACGCGGTGTTAGCCCGATTACGTAACCGTTTGGCTATTTCAACGGGGGCTGCTTGTACGTCCGCTGTGGATACACCATCACACGTTCTTAACGCTATGGGCTTAGCTGAAGAATTGCAAAACGGAGCCTTCCGTATCGGGTTAGGCAAATTTACAACTGATGATGAAATCGAGCGCGCAGCAGGTTATTTTGCTGCGGCCGTAGAAGATACACGAAGGGCAATTGCAGCTATATGAGATTTTCTGGACACGAGACTTTTATTTGTCGCTATACTTGGTTGCCAAAAGCTTGTAGTGCTATTGCAGAGAATCCTTCTGTATTAACTAATGACGAAGAAGCAATGGTCAAGCTTGGCGTTGGTAAAAACATGGTTAACTCAATTCGTTTTTGGGTTGAAGTAATGGGAGTGGCAATTCCTAATCGACAGCAGAAGGTGTTCAACTTAACAACCTTTGGCAGAAGAGTTTTCTCAGAAGATGGGTTTGATCCTTATCTTGAGAATATACAAACTCTTTGGCTACTCCATTGGCATTTATCCTCCCGAAAGGCTGATCCAATTTTCGCTTGGAACTTCCTTTTAAATCGCTGGCCGTACCCAGAATTAAGTAGAAGTGAAGTCGTAACGGCATTTGAACGGGAAGGAAAGCGGCTAGGTTATTCACATTCTTCCGTCACTTTAGCGCAGCATCTGGATATATTTCTTCGTACATATTTACCGTCACAAAAACGGACAGCTATTGAAGATTCTCTGGACAGTCCGTTTGTTGAACTTGCTCTATTGAGGCAATCAGGCCAACGACGAATAGGTTTGAAAGGACCTTTAGAGGATGTTTATTTGTTCCGTCGAGAGGCCAAACCTGAATTGACAAAGGCTGTATTCGAATATTGCTTAGATGACTATTGGAACAGGTGGCATCAAACCGAAAGAACCCTTACATTCCGAGATATTGCTGTCGCAGAGTGTAGTATAGGCCAAGTATTCAAGCTACCAGAGGATGATTTGAGAACACGCCTTGAATTGTATGTAATGTCTGGTGTAGCTCAACCATTTGAATACCAATTATCAGCGGTGCAAGGTCAGGTAACGCGAAACAATATTCCTGATTATGACTTTTTGGCGACAGTTTATGAGACTGGATACAATCATGGATGAACAACCTAAAACCCATTTTTTAGTCGGACTAGAAGAAGATCATAGACTGATTCAAAATCTTTTCCGAATCCCAGACCGTTACCTAAGATCTATACATATTGAACGCGATTTTCATGATGTTGAGTTGTTAGAGCAATACATTTTAACGCCGTCTATGGAGCGATCTCTTATTAGGATAACGGAAGGTCTGCGGCCGAACTCAGGACGCCGTGCCTGGAGAATTACTGGTGACTATGGCTCAGGTAAATCTTCATTTGCCCTTCTTCTTGCGCATGTACTTTACAACCCAGAGAAACCTGCTGTTACTCCAGCGCGGTTAGCTATTGAAAATGCAAATTCAAAGCTTCTTAACCTCAAGTTAATACCAGTAATTGTTACAGGAGCACGCGAGGGTTTAGTCTCTGCTATTGCACGGGGAATATTGTGGAGTCTAGATTGTCTGCTAAGCCAAAATGATATTAGAGACCTTCTAAAAGAACGTGCTAAGAGACTTCAAAATAGTGGAGATAATCAAGAGCTTCTTGAGCTAATTAGAGATTTAGCTAATATTCCAGGTTATTCAGGTGTACTGCTTGTTCTGGATGAAATGGGAAAACTTTTAGAATATGCAGCGCTTTATCCTGACCGAGAAGATGTCTATCTTCTCCAACGTTTGGCAGAAATGGCCGCGCGGAGCGGAAATCATCCAGTTGTTTTAGTTGGGCTTTTGCATCAAGGATTTCACGCTTACGCTGAGCGGCTTCCATCTGCAGTTCGCCACGAATGGGAAAAGGTAGCAGGACGATTTGATGAGATTGTTTTTGATCAACCACTTACACATACGGTAACCCTCGTCTCAAGTGCATTAAATGTTATAACTGAACAATTACCTCAAGAAATCATTCATAATGCGGAAACAATTATAAAGTCAACCCTCTCTACAGGTTGGTATAGCACGGCTGGCAATACATTGAGTGAGCTTAATTTACTTAAGCTTTATCCTCTACATCCAACGGTTATTCCTGTACTTATTAATTTTTTCTCCCGCTTTGGACAGCATGAGCGCTCTTTGTTTGGCTTTCTTCTTTCTACCGAACCATACGGTTTACAAGCTTTTGCGGAACGCCCAATAAAAGCAGGTGGCTATTACCGCCTTTCGAACTTTTACGATTATATCCGTGCAAATTTCGGACATCGTTTAGACGGAGCAAGTTTCCGTAGCCAATGGTTACGAATAGTCGATATTTTAGATAGCGCTGACATAAACGATGAAGTTGCACTAGCTATTCTTAAAACAGTAGCAGTGCTTAATCTTATAGATTCTGAACAATATTTAGCTACAGATGTAGCCTTGTTATCAGCCACTGTTGACAACGATCCAACATATAAGGTAGAGACTGCCATAGCTAAATTAAAAGACCGTGGTTTACTTTTTAAGCGGGGTACTGCAGGAGGGTATCGTCTTTGGTCTACTACAAGCATTAACCTAGAAACACGATTTGAAGATGCGAAGAGAGCTTTGGGTCCAATAGAGCAGGTTGCAATACATTTGCCAAATTATTTAGATGTTCCTGTTCCCACTTTGCTGGCTCGCCGTCATTACATTAAAACTGGTACTATGCGATATTTTGAGGTCAGATATACAGATTTCACATCTTTAAGTAAAGATGCCATACGACCTACGGCAGCGGACGGCTTGGTTGTAGTAGCACTATGCGATACCCCATCTGAACAAATTAAAGCTAGAGAATTTGCGCAAGGATCAGAGGCAGCTTCTCGACCAGAGATATTAATAGCAGTGCCATTTCCATTAATTGGACTTAGAAATGAGGTGCAAGACGTACGATGTTGGGAATGGGTAAAATCAAATGCACCAGAGCTTACAGATGATATATATGCCTCAGCTGAGGTATCCCGTGAAATTGCTGCTACACGCAGGACACTTAGAAATCGCTTGACAGCATTGATTAGCTTTGGTCATGCTGACACAGGAATGGAGATTGAGTGGTGGCGTAAAGGACAACCTCTCTCTATTGAACAAGGACATGGAATATTACTAACTTTATCAGCTGTTTGTGATGAACTATATAATGATGCTCCATATATAAAGAATGAGTTGCTCAATAGATCAATATTGAGTAGTGCTGCCGCCAATGCACGTATGCGTTTAATCGAGAGAATGCTCGAAGCACCCAACAAACCATTTTTGGGTATTAATCAAGACAAAGCACCCCCAGAAAAATCTATGTATTTGTCTGTCTTAAAAGCAGGTGTAATCCACCGTGAATTGGATGGGCAATATATAATAGAAGAACCAGAAGAGGAAAATGATACATTACAACTTCGACCTGCTCTTCTAAAAATCCTAAATATTCTTGAAGAAGCTCAAGAGCAACGAGTATCTGTACCAACAATTATTACTGCACTTACTTCCAGACCATTTGGAATACGCATGGGTGTTATTCCGCTTTTATTGGCAATAGTGGTTGCTGGACACTCCCATGAGTTAGCAGTTTACGAAAATGGTACATTCATAACAGGTCTGAATCCATCCAATTTTCTTCGTCTTATCAAGGCTCCTGCAACTTTTGAATTCCAAATGGTGCGTGTTGCGGGCGTTCGTGTGAGACTTTTCAACAGATTGGCGAGAATTTTTGTAGACTCCCCAGATAAAGATCTTGAATTGTTAGATGTCGTAAGATCGTTTATTAACTTTGCGGCAGAACTTCCAGAATATACCAGACGAACTGTAAATCTTCCCACCATTGCTTCTCGAGTACGCGAAGTTCTATTTAAAGCGCGTGAGCCTAGGCCGCTGCTTTTCAAAGAATTACCTGAAGCCTGCGGTGTTGAAAGCTTCTCTGCCGAGGAAACGCCGGATACTGAACGAATTGAAAAGTTTGTTACACTATTGCAACAAGCACTAAATGACCTCCGCAATACTTATCCGTTATTGCTTGAACGGATTCGCTCAAAAGTTGCCAATGCTCTAGGTGAGGGTGAAGGAGCTATCGATCGAGAGCGTATTGCTAGTCGTGCAACAAACGTTGCTGTTGCAGCTTCTGAATCTCGACTGCGAACTTTCGCTTTGCGGTTAGGGGATACAAGACTTAACTCTGACTCATGGGCAGAAGCATTAGGAAGCTTTGTTATAGCTAAACCTACCCGAAACTGGCTACCGGGTGATGAGAAAAAAGCTGGCGAAGAGATTGAAATTCTTTGTAATACATTCCAACGGTTAGAAGCTATTACCTTCTCACAACACAACTATACAACTAGTGGCCCAGCCGTTCGTGTGGGTTTAACTCATTCTAATGGAATGGAAGCTATGCAAGTTGTTCAGGTTAGACCTGAAATCGAATTGGAAGTAAAAAACAAAGTTTCAGAACTGCAAGGCTTATTACCAGAATCTGAAGAATTACGTTTAGCAATTTTAGTACAGTTGCTTGAACAAAGCCTGAATAAAAAAGACAAATCTGATGTAGTTCCACAGGGAGGAGGTGCATAGTGCCATTTCAAGTTGCTGCTCGAACCCTCCTCCACTTAGGTGCTGAACTTATCAGTTCAGACGGTGTGGCACTTTTTGAGTTGGTTAAAAATGCATTTGATGCCGGTTCGAAACGCGTTACGATTGACGTAACTGTCCGCATTCCCCATTCAATTTTATTGAATTTTATTGAATATTCACGTAGCCAAGACATTAGTGTAGAAAGTGACTCTGGTGCCGTCACTTCAATTGAAGCATTTAAGCAGACAGCGTTAGCTACTATTGACATGACTGTACCTAATATACAGGAGTTCCGTCAGACTATTTTGGAAGCAGAAACCTGGCCTGATCTTCTGCGTGTACTAACAGAAAGTAATTCAATAGTTGTCAGCGATACTGGTGAGGGGATGTCTCTCCAAACACTTAATGATGTGTATCTAACAATTGGTACAAGGTCTCGACGTTTATTACGTGATAAAGGGCATAACAATTCAAGCGGGCGGCCATTGCTGGGTGAAAAAGGTATAGGACGTTTGTCTGCAATGCGACTTGGTACCCAATTACATGTGGAATCAACACAGGCAGATGAAAGCAAATGGAATGTCCTAGACATAGATTGGTCGGTTTTTTCTCACGATTCCGATGCACTTTTAAGCGAATTCAAAATTGAACCCCATCTTGGCGCGTCTAAAAGGGACACTAGTGTATCTGGCACAATTATTCGAATTAGTTGGTTGACTTCAGCATGGTCTAAAGACAGACTTGAAACCTTAGCCATACAGGAGTTCAGTAAGCTAACCGATCCATTTACTGAAACCACCATATTTCCCATCCAGCTTCGATTCAACCAAGAACCAGTAATAATTCCGCGATTCAAAAACCTTTTACTTGAGAATGCTCATGCTATTGTCAAGGCACAATTTATACAGCAGAGCAATGGCGAGATGAGATTATCTGGTTCTGTACGTTATAGAGAGCGACAACAATACTTTGCACTTGAGGGTGCCCATCTAATTTCTGTAGTACTAAACCCTTTAGAAAAACCCAGAGTTAAGAAATCATTAGATCTTACAAACAATCTTTTACCCTCTGAGGGTATGGAACGAATGCGACTACTGAAATCCCTTGGACCATTCAATTTAGAAATTTATTGGTATAACCGGCGGATACTGACTGCACTTGAAGGAATTGGTGATCGCAATACTGTTGCCAACCTAGTACGAGAATGGGGTGGCGGAATTATGGTTTTCCGGGACGGTTTTCGTGTATTACCTTACGGTGATTTACGTGATGACTGGCTCGATCTAGATCGTAGAGCATTTAGCTCATCTGGTTATAAAGTTAATCGCGCACAATTGATTGGGCGTTTAAATATCACAAGTGTCCTGAATTCTGAGTTAATAGACCAGTCAAACCGTGAGGGACTTCGAGACTCTGAGGAAAAGTTTGTATTAATTTCGTTATTAAAATATGTAATCCAAATGGAATTACGTGCATTTCTCGATAAAACGGATAAAGAGCTTAGCGCACGAGAACCAGTACTTATTGAAGAACTTGAGAAGAGGGTAGAAGATGAAGATCGACAACTTCGGATCAATTTAGATAAATTAGCCGGGCGAGTTCCTGAAATTAAAAGGGAAGGGTCTCTTTTCAACGAAATTCGAACATCAAGTTCGCACTTGCGAGAAATTATGCAAGAGGTTCAGGTAATCGCCTCTGAATACGAGCAGGGTCGCAGACAGCTTTTAAACTTGGCGGGAATAGGGTTGTCAGTAGAAGTGCTTGCGCATGAGCTTAATCGTGCAACAGAACACGCTTTGTTAACTCTTGCTAATGTTCGGGAAGGTAGCTCTCCAAACTCACAAGACGCACTTATCCGAACCCTTGAAGTGCAGCTCAAAACCTTACAGAAGCGCCTCCAGATCCTTGACCAACTAAGTACAGCTGGCCGACAGCGCAAGGAAAAATTTGATTTGATCAATGTGATTCGTGATATTTTTGAATCAAAACAAATTCCTTTTGCTAATGAGCAGATTACACCCATATTAGAGTTAGAACCTTCTTCAAAGATCAACAAATTTATGATCAATGCTGTAAAAGGAATGATGATGCAAATCCTTGACAATTTGATCACCAATTCTATTTATTGGCTACGTCAGCAACGAATGCTTGATCCAACCTTCAAAGCAGAAATTAAGGTTACTGTCGATGCTACAGCGAAAGAGCTTAGAGTAACTGATAATGGACCAGGAATCCTCCCAGGGCTGAAAGAGCGAATATTTGAAGCATTCGTTAGCACAAAACCCCCAGGTCAGGGAAAAGGTTTAGGGCTTTTTATCGCTCGTGAGATAGCCAAGTATCATGGAGAAGATGTTTTTCTTGCAGAAAAAACCACAGAACCTGATGGAACATATAATACATTTGTACTTACTCTTGGAGGCGTGACAGCATGACCAATAGTGCTACCAACGCAGAGAACCATGTTACTACTCTACTTGCTAAACATGGAATAACTAATGTAGGCATTATCGATGATGACTATATACCCCTTGAACAGTTAGAAATAAGTAGTTATAACGCTGAGAATCTTTGGGCAGCTATTCAGAATGAGGATACTGCATTTTCCGAGCTTGAGAGCTTTGATGACAGTGTTGTTGGATTTGAACAAATCACAATTACATTTATATGCAAGTTCCTGAGTCAGCGTAATAAGTATCCAGCTCTAGATAAAATCTGGCGGGAGTCCGAATTAGGAATATGGATAGACCAACGTACTGCTTTGTTAGATCCTATCAAAAATCACCTGGAAAAAAATTTCAATCTTAAGGTGCAAACATTTACCCCCGGAGACGAAATCAACGATACATCGATTAACATATTTTTTCTTGACTGGCATTTAAACCCTTCTACAACAGGCGTAGATATAGTTGAACCTGCAGTAAGAAAGGCAAAGGAAATATTTACAGCGTATGAAGCACGACAAGCGACTAAGCCCTTAGTGGTACTAATGTCAAGTCGACCAGGTGTTGTTGAGGAAAAGGATGATTTCCGGAAAAGATCAGGTTTATTGGGTGGTATGTTTTACGCTGTACACAAGCAGGATTTACGCGACCTGTTCAAACTTACCATGAACTTGCAAATGTATGCCCTTTCCTTACCAGTTGGTCATCATATGCAAGACTTTGTCGACAGTGTGTGTAAGAAAATAGATGAAGTTAAATCAATATTCACTGAACATATCAAGGAATTGACCCTGAACGACTATGCCTTTATACAGAGCTTATGTCTCCAAGAGGAGGGTGAACCCTTAGGAAGCTATATGTTCTGGCTATTTAGCTCATATTTTAGTTATCTCCTTTTTGACAAAGGTCTAAAAGATACACGTGATAAGCTAAATGTTGCCGATTTCACCCATGCTATCCCAATTCACACCCCTCCTTCCATACGATTGGCAGAAATATATCAGCATGCCCTTTTTGATACAGAAGTAGGCACTGTTAGTCCGCATCCCAAAATTCCCAATAAAGTTTCAGATCCAGACAGTATAGAGCCATACTTGAGCTTAGGTGATGTATTTCTAGGACAAACAACCCAGCCTACTCCATTAGAGCAAGCTATTACTATAGGTGAAGAACTAGAAGAGTCTTTGTTTGAAACTACAAATAACTTGGCAGTGATAGAAAACAAGCAAGAAATACCTCCAATTACTGAGACCGAAAAAAGCCAATTATTCTCAATTTCAGAGCAAGTGACACCTACAGATAATGAACTAGTAAAACCTAATAAGCCACTTACTGAGAGCCCAAGTTTATTATCTAAAAACTATGAGGAGAGCTTACCAAAACTATATATGATTATTAATAATGAATGTGATCTTACGTTTACTCCAAATAAAGGTAAACGTAAGATAGATTCAGAACAAGCCATTCTATTAATAGAAGGGGAATTGCAACCCGTTAGTAGCAAAGAAAACCGTGGTCCTCGTACAGAATTGTTTACACACGAGAATCAAGCTTACAGGATTATATGGGAACCAAAAAAAGTCAGATCTATTCATTATGGTAGTTTTATGAAATGGTACAACGAGGCAAACCTTGATCGAAAAGCTCGTCTCCGTTTACCTTTCGCATTAGAAATTCAGCGTAGCTTCGCGGCAGATCTCACCCGAGTTGGGCTGCCAGTAGCACCTCCCATTTACCGACAAGCAAATATCAAACTTTTACTACAAAATGGTGGGAACTTTGAAGAAGTTCATTTAGATGATGCTGAAAGTGCTGGTATTATTAGCATTAGGGATGGCTCTAAGTTTATGTTAACCTTATCACTTGTAGAAAAAATCAGAAATGTATTATCTAACAGATATGAAGAAGGTAAAGAGGGAAAACGTAATCCAGTTTTGGCAAATGTTTTAAATGATTTTCAACAATGGGGTAATCTTTGGATATCACAGCACAACCTTCCCAGTGCAGGTAAATTACAAAGTCTTTTAAACCCTGATTGGGTTCTCATGTTAGGTAATGGGTTAACAGACGAAGATAAAGAAAAAAAAGCTAAACAAAAAATACTAATTATCAACATTGATCCTACTAACTGAGGGATAGATAATGGATAAACCAATACGACACATACTTAGTCTTTCAGGTGGTAAAGACAGTGCAGCATTAGCTATATATATGAGGGATCGTATTCCTGAAATGGAGTACATTTTTCACGATACAGATAAAGAACTTCCGGAAACCATCGAATATCTGGGCCGACTCCAAGCTATTTTGGGTAAGCCGATTACCAAAACTTCCAGGGTGGATAATTTCGATCATTGGCTGACAGTTTACGGTGGCATGTTACCTTCGAATCACCGTCGCTGGTGCACAAAAAATCTTAAACTAAAACCTTTTGAGCATTACGTGGGCAGCGATCCGGTTATTAACTATGTTGCGTTACGTGCTGACGAGAAACGTACAGGTTACATCAGTACCAAGCCAAATATCCAAACTGTTTATCCTTTTCGAGAAGATGGGTTAGTAAAAGCTGATATTTTTCGTATTTTAGAGGAATCTGGGCTTGGACTCCCCCAGTATACAACCTGGGGTCGCACCCGCTCCGGTTGTTTTTTCTGTTTTTATCAGCAAAAAATAGAATGGGTACGTCTTAAAGAAACACATCCTGATTTGTTTGAAGAGGCCAAGCGCTATGAGGAACAAAGTGTTTTGCATGGTGAAGAATTTTTCTGGCAAGAGTCGGAGTCTCTGGCCAGTCTTGAGCGCCCTGAACGCATAGCCGAGATAAAGGCAAAATGGGAAGCTTCGCAAGCACGTAAGCTTACACAACGTAAAAATCTCACTTTAGTCGAAACACTTGGTGGTGTAGTAAATTATGAGGAGATTGATGAACCTGAGGGATGTCTTATTTGTTCAATTTAACCTTACCTTTAATTGATTAAGTGGTAACTAATGAAGGATCTAAAGACACAGGCATATAATTGGATTCGCTTTCTCCGGCAATATGGGCCAGTTCCGCATAATGAAAACATGTATGATGAATTTATCAGGCGGTCAGCTATGCGTGCAGGGGTGGTCCCACTCCAATTCGAACATCCCGCAACCGAAAATGTGCTAGAAGCAATAACAGGATCGCAGCCAGTCTCTGTCATACTTACAGGTACCGCTGGCGATGGTAAAACACATCTATGCCGACGTGTTTGGGAAGCCGTTGGTGGCGACTCAAGAATGTGGCAATCCCCTAGCCCATACCTGTCTGTTCAACTGAGCAGGAGCGACAGATTATTGCATATGGTACGAGATTTAAGCGCATGGTCACCTGAACGCGGAATGCCTTGGGATCCAGTAAAAACAGATTTACTACAACGTTTTAGCTCTTCACTCTTTGAGAACAATAGAGATGAGTTATTTCTAATTGCTGCTAATGATGGGCAGCTTATGGAGGCATGGCGTCGTCTTGATCCTTCCAAATATATGACGCAGGCGCAAGAGGTGCTTGAAACACTCCTTGTTGAAGATCACCAGGAACAATCAGGTGTCGCTCTACGACTTTTTAACCTTAGCCGGCATCATTCGGCAGATCTCTTTGAGCGTGCGCTTCAATGTTTCTTAGAAGCACCAGGGTGGGAAATATGCCGTTCTCTCGAAAGTGGGTCTAGTGAGTTTTTCGGCTCAGAGTGTCCTATCAGACACAACCTGGAGTTACTAGCAACTCCTCTTGTACAAAATCGACTACAGGATTTATTCTCATTGTGCGATTATAACCAATACCACCTTCCAATACGACAGATTCTTTTGTTACTGGTTAATGCAGTTCTCGGTCATCCAGATGCCAAAGATCAACTTATGAAGGCAAACGATGTACCTAATATTATCCGTAAAGGAACTGTTGCTAAAGCAAGTCTTTACAATAATCTTTTGGGAGGGAATTTATCGGATACGCGTCGTGAGTCTATCCTTGTCTTTGATGCTCTCAACCGATTCGGGATAGGATTTGAAACCTCTAATCGCATTGATAACATACTCATATTTGGTGATACTGATGAACTTTTACAGCCCTATTTCAATCAATATATAAACACCGATAAATTTTATGGAGCTGATCCCAGTTATGCTGCTGCACAGCGGGAATACATAGAGGGAACAGATGAAGATGAAGAACGTAGCTCCAGATTTTTACGAATGCTTGTCAGTCAGCGAAGAGGCCTTTTCTTTAAAATACCTCATAGCGAAGCAGCCGACATGCATCTATGGGATTTGACTGTTTTTTGCTTCGCTGGTGAATACCTTGAACAAGTCGTGAGTGCCTTGGAAATGGGGAAACGGGTAGCCCGGACAATCTTAGCAAGACTTGTTCGTGGCCTTAATCGAGTATTCACAGGAATGTTAGTCTCAGATGACCGAGATCTTCTGCTGGCTACAAGTCTGGCGCTGTCACAAGGTAAGGTAAGTAGACTTTTAGAGGAACGCATATCGGTTGAGCCACGACGAGGTGAAAGGGTTGATATTATTTTGCGTGAAGATGGAACTGTACCTCTGTTAGAGGTAGCATTCAGCCGCGAAATCAGTTGCACATTTCCTCTCTATCTTACCCGTTATGAATTTCTCAGTCGTGTTGCACAAGGGGCTTTACCAAGTAGTTTCTCAAAAGAATGTTATGAAGATGTGCTTGCCTTTAAAAGCCAATTACTGACTGCGTTAACTAAACGTCAAATTCATGATGGAGAAGAACAGAACGATGCATCACTTGCCTTTAGACTTTTAGAAGTCGAAGAAACAGGCAAGGTTACAGTACAGAATCTAGAGATTCGTGAAATGTAATATTATAGGAATAAATGGGTAAGAAGAAATGCCGTCTACTTCTGAAACTAAATCATTCAACACCGAACAATCCGCCATTACACTCTGCCCAGGTGTCTGGACTGGTGTATTGGATACCTTGCCTTTTGTCGAATCACCCTCAGGACTCCGCCCAAATAAAAAAGATCATAAAATTGATCTATGGCTAGATGAACAGATTTGGGGACACCGCATATGGGATTCACAAAGTCCCTGGCTTGTTTTCCTTGAATTTTTGAATGTTGCTGAAGCACGCCATCGACAAGGGCAACTTTTCTCAGATAACGCCCCCTACCCCTTACGCTATAGGCCACGACAACGCATGTATCTGCGCAATATTCTTTTCAACAATGATGAAGTGTTCCGCATTGCTGAAGAGCAAGGGGATAGTGGAAGAGCCTGGCAAAAATGGCTCAAGAGTATGGAAGATTCAGCGCAAGGCGTGCCAGAGCGTGATTTTTCATATCTTAGAGAGCGCTTTCATTCGTTTGATGAGTTTGCGAAAGTAGTTCGTATCATTCGAGGC
Organism: Candidatus Chlorohelix allophototropha; assembly: GCF_030389965.1. Lineage (NCBI taxonomy): Bacteria > Bacillati > Chloroflexota > Chloroflexia > Candidatus Chloroheliales > Candidatus Chloroheliaceae > Candidatus Chlorohelix > Candidatus Chlorohelix allophototropha. The sequence goes on along the minus strand of NZ_CP128402.1, from coordinate 113,535 downwards.
ACGGCGGTAGAGCGGGAAAGCAATAAACGCTGGTCTTCGCGATTTGTTTTCCCTTTTGGACAGAATTCACTTTACATCGATCTCAATATCAACCTTAACGGTCAACCAAGTCGCGAATATATTAATTTTGGTCGGAGTGGAGAAATTCTTTATACAATGTTATCTCGCTCGTCCTATCGTAGTGAGTTAACAAATTCCGTTCGAGTTATGGTTGAAGGAAGTAATCGATGGGATAAACTAGTTGCGTCATTACAACCGGATGATAAAAATGACCAAGAAGGTGAAAACAAGAGTTGCTTTTTACCATATCTTTATCATCCTGTATATGACGATCTTGCACGAGATTGGCTCGCTATTTACAAATTACAGTTGCCTGCGTTCGACGGATATCCACATTTGGTAACCCTTTCCGCACTGCATTTATTACGCTACCACCTAGCGGTCGCATCAATTTGGGCAGATAATAAAAATCCATTCTATTTGGTTTGTGAAATTATAGCCCCGAAGAAAACACTTGTGCGAGAGATCGCCTTGGAGAGTTATGGTCTTAACAATGGTATATCTACCCAGGCTGCTGAGTTTTTTGTTGAACGTATCCGCCAATCCCATTCTTGGCAATCGGCTTTAACTGAAGGGGATTCAGGTGCATATGTGCGTTGCTTAAACGTTGTGCGAGAGGCGGTTTGGTGGGGCGACGACTACAAAGGAGCTAATGACCCAGATAAACTATTAGACGAGTTAAAGGGAGAGATTCGAAAGGGTCATAAGCAGCATGTAGCGCAAGTTCATCGTAGTTATGGCAGAGAAATTGGTCTTATTTCAAGGAGGGGAACAACACGTTTTCGTTACGCTCCTACAGATCAATTGATAAAAACACTCTTATTCGCTACAGTAGATCGACGTATGGAGTTTGATGAGTTTTTAGCCCATCTGTTTAAGAAATATGGGTTAGTGATCGGTGACCACGAAGCTGAGCAAGTGCTATCTACAGAGGAATTCGACCGAAAAGCATTTCAGGCTAATGCACGTCGGTTAGAGCAGAGGTTAGCTAGTTTAGGTTTGCTACGTAGACTTTCAGATGCATGTGCTTATGTAGAAAATCCCTACGGGAGATGGAAAAATGACTAATGAGCAAACCCCAGCTTCAACAACTGATAGCACACAAAAAGTATCTCAATCGCGCGAGATACTCCTAGGGAATGTTGTTGCCTCGTATCTGCGCGAACGATTAGATGACGATGATGCAAGTGGAAATATAAGTGGAACAGCACGTTTCATCATTGATTGTTTATCACCGATGCAGACCGCGGCAATCGCTCAGGCAATCCTGGCTGACCCCCATTTATCAGAGCAATTTGACATCAAACTGCCCAAGCACTTCATGTCTGGATTTGAATTGCCTTCAGAAATACTCACAGAAGAAAGGGCGACCTACTTTCGAAACGCCCCCTGTGCGAAACCAGCTTTGTTACTTGCTAATACTGGTGACGACGAGGAACAATCCCTCCGTGAAGTAAGTTCTATTGGGGCTCCAGATTTGCTGGCTCGAGCAGATCTATGGGTTTTGGCTGCGTGTAAAGATTTAGCCATTTTAGACGATGTCCGGAGATGGTGGGAAAAAGCTTTAAAGGGTCTCAACGATCAGAATTTCGTAAACCTTGACCGGTATGCAAACTATGTATTACGGACAAAAAAGTTAATTGAAGAAGAGGGTCTTCCTTTTGACGAAGCCTTAGATTCAGCGCTACCTGCGCTTCGGCTGCCTAAAAAAGCCGGTCAATTCCGGGGAATGGCACCGGGTACGCGTGGCCAGGTAGCAAAGTGGCGCGCTCAGTATAAAATGGTTCAAAGTAAGTACTCTTGCTACCTGATCAAACAAAATCCCTCTGGGGTCATGTTAAATGAAGATGAATTAAGAATAGCGTTCGAGCGGGTTAAAAACGATATTCCTGAGAAATATCATCAAGTCATTTCTGATTTCATTGCAGCACCGGGAGGTTGGACCCCACAATCCGCAAACTTATCCGAGTGCGAATGGGAAGATATTAGACCACTCTTTGATGGTCTCAGACGGGAGAAATTCAACCTTGGGAAAGCGACTTTGGATTTTTATAAGGAGCGTAATCCAGAATTATTAACTACGATAGAGTTGGATTACATTGAACGCTTAAGCAGGCGTCGTAGTTCCGAAGCGGATATTGAGGATGATCGCCAATTTTATGATGCTCACCGCGATGAATTGCGTGAAGATCGCAAACTTAAATCTGCCTGGGATCGTTTCGTTTTTGGAACCCTAAAGGAAACACATGATTTTCTTAGCGGATTAGTTACTTGTATGGAAGGTTTTAGCTGGGAAACACCATGTACTAATCGTAAGCTGCTTATAAGTTGCGATAGTCTCTACCGTAAAGACTTAAGAAACCTAAATGTTGATGCCGGTCTCTATTTTGCAAGACGCTATGCGGGTCTTAAAGAATTGCTTGGTCGTCATGTTGAGTGGAATGTAGGCGCGCTTTTCAAGTTTCCTGACCTTATCGAAGAATGGAAAGTTCGTGGGCAGCAGTTGAATCGTTCTGAAGCAAAAGCAACTTTACAACTAAAATTCTTCGTTACCCTTGAATTTAAAACTCTCGATGGGGCAGATGAACAAGCTGTCGCTCAATTCATTTGGCGATATAACCCTCAATGGATTGCAAGCGAGTTTGTCAATGATTGGAATCGGTTGGTGACAAAACCGTTCATCATTTGTCGGGCCAATCGCGAGTCTACAAGTAGTAAAGGAGCAGCACAGAATGTCGATCTCTGGAATGTTCGTACGCTTATGGCAGCCTATGGGCAAGATAGAGGTTCTCTAGTTGGTGTATATAAAAAAGCTAACGATCTGAAATTTTTATGGCATTCAAAATTGGATGAGGCAAAATCGAAAAATCTAATAAGCGTGAGTAACGCTGAACAACTTGCTACAGAATTTGAAAGATTTGCACGAGAATATGAGGCAGCTGTTATAGATTTTAAAGTAACTGGGCTCTCCTCATTGAAACTCGAAGATCAGGTTACCACATATGGGACACTTCTTGAATCAATTTGTTGTCTGGCTCAGGGTGATCGTAATCGACAATTGCTTTTACGTCCGATCCTTCAACTAGGTACTGTAGGCGTTGAAGGTGGTCGCCCTACAGCAATTATTGCCCCCTGGCATCCATTACGCTTAGCAGCAATGGCCCGGAAAGCACGTCGTTTCGCAAATGTTATACGCACTTTACTGACAACACAAGAAATTGAATTTGGCGATCCTCGGCTTTTCTTTTCAGAGTTGCGCGAGGAGCTAGCACATATACATTATCCGGAAGTTGTACTTGGCTGGCAAGATAACCAACCTGAGCTTTTAGCTCTAACCGATACTGCTGGAGACTACTCACTTCATGAGTCACCTCTTGCTGCGGATGCTGGTGCAGATGATACAAACGAAAATCCTTCTGAGGGTGCAACACTGGTAGTAGAGCTTGTTCAACGCTACCTCAAGCTGCATCCACATGAACAAGCTAATCTCTCGGTAGTTCTTTATAATTGCGATTCTTCACGTCTGCCTCTGGCAGTTGTAGATAAATTTGGACGTCTTTATCAAGATGATGAGGACACTCGTTGCCAGATTGTACTTAGACATCGAGATCCAAAACAACTCAGCTGGTTATATGAACAGATCGTGGATGCATCGGATGGTGATGGGGGGGATAGATATGTTGCAAGCGAGGCTACACAAGATTTTATGGCTCGGCTACGCATTGGTATCTCAGCAGATCAAGCTCCGCCTCCTGACCCCTTAGATGGTTGCCCACAAGACATTGTTTTTCTTCAAGATGTGATTGCACGCCATGCTCGTCTGGATTGGTATTTAGTGAATTCTCAACCTGCTGATCCAGCATCATTAAATCCTGCCCAATGGTCTCGTCGACGTCCAGCCACTATCGGTGATATGAAATCAACAGTATATCTTTGTTGCCCTGTTCAGCGAGCTGAAGCTTGGGCACATCTTACTGCAGTAACAACATTCTTTAAAGGAGATTGGAATAGTAGCCGTGAAACACGCCTGTTACCAGCACGGCAACTCGACTTTCGCGACAGCACAACTGCAAAAATTTTTGAAGAGACTCACAACCTTGCTAGCTGGGTGGTTAATTACGACGAACTGCTTGACCGGCGTCAGCTGATTGAGCAGAAAGTACAAATCATCCGGTACAAACATATAGCTACGCAAGGGCGTAACTTGATTATCTCTTCTATGGCCCCCATGGGTCTTTTACGCTCTATGGTGGTGAATCGCCTCCGGAATCTTGATTTGGGAATTAGCAACAACGATATAACTGAACTTGCTACCCGCTTTATCAATGATGCAAATGATGTATCGGGGGATATTGTTTTACGTGCAGCGCAACGAGGGCAGAGCGCCAGTGAGTTAATAGGTATAGTTTTAAGCCGATATCTCATTAGCTACGAACTTGGTCATAATCAGAGTGTTGGTTGGTTTTTCCTGGATGACTATGCCGATTGGCTGGGCCAAAAGGAAGAGCAAATTGCGGATCTGCTTGTATTACATCCGACGTTTACGCCGGAAAATAAAATGCTCCTGGTAGTGATAATAACTGAGGCTAAGTATATTGACTTTGGCGGTCTCGCTAGCAAACGTAAGGAATCTCATAAACAACTACGTGATACCCTTAAGCGTGTTGCAGGCGCTGTTATTTCAACACCCCCGCGTTTGGACCGTGATATTTGGCTAGCACGCCTTTCAGACTTGTTAGTGGATGGAATACGTCTTCCTTCTGGGGCCCCACTAGATTTATCAAAGTGGCAGAGAGCAATTCGTGATGGACAGTGCATTCTTGAGCTCCGTGGATATTCTCATGTGTTCATATCTGGTCCATCTGATGCAGTAAATATCTCCGCGCACATACGACTGCCTGAAGCGAAAGATGGTTTTGACGCTCATCAGGAGGTATTTGGCCGCGATCATGTGCGAGAATTGGTCCTGCGATATTATCATCGTGGCGATCCAATGGGTGTAAGGCGTGAGATTGATGTCAATTATTGGGATTTAGTTACGAGCAATAATCACTATAGACCTGGTCAATCCCAAAGCTCTATAGATTACCAAAGTGGGAAGGTCACTAATAATGATAGAAATCAAAAAAATGATATAGACGTAAATATTCCTAGTGATTCATTTGTAACCGAAAGTCATAATTCAGCAGTAGAAAAAATAGAAAATACAAATGACTCCGCCATAGTGATTATTGAGCCAGTACCCAGTGCAGATAAGCTCAAAACGGATAGTGAGTCAGGGGTTCGAGAATCTCAAAAATGGGCATTTCCTAGTATACTTAAGTGGATTCAAGAAATCCCACGTGACATCAAGGAAAGTGAAGAAGACCAGTCCTGGTTACGACAGGTTGAAACAACTACAAAAATTGCCTTACAGCAGTTTAAGCTACAGGCAAAACTTGTTCATAGTGTATTAACTCCAAACGCAGCGCTACTTAAATTCCAGGGTAGTTCACTCCTTACAATTGATCAAGTGACACGGCGAAGAACAGAGTTTCTGACGACTCATGGTCTCAACTTAATTGGTGTACAACCGGAGCCTGGTGTAGTGTCACTATCAATAGCAAGACCCGGCCGTCAAACAGTATCATTACGCCAACTCTGGCAACGATGGACACCCGACGTAAAAAATGGAAACCAGGACCTACTTATTGGTGTCCGTGAAGATGATGGAACATTACTTATCCTTTCCCCGGGCAGCGATCATGCTCCCCACACTTTAATTGCTGGCACAACTGGTAGTGGTAAGTCTGTTCTAGTACAAAATATTATACTAAGTATCGCTGCAACTAACCTACCTGAGCAAGCAAGAATCACGATAATTGATCCAAAGCAGGGGGTTGATTACTTCACCTTCGAAAGCCTTCCTCATTTAGACGGTGGGATTATTGACCAGCAAGATACCGCTATTAACCGCATCCAAACTTTAATTACCGAAATGGATAATCGCTATGTACTAATGAGGAAAGCTAGAGTTCAAAATTTTCGGGCATATAATGAGAAAGTTAGCTCTGGAGAACGATTACCAGCCTTGTGGCTAATTCACGATGAGTTTGCTGAATGGATGTTATCTGACGAGTATAAGCAAGAAGTTTCCTCGTCTGTTCAGCGTTTAGGCGTAAAGGCACGTGCTGCGGGAATTTATTTAGTGTTTGCGGCGCAGCGGCCTGAAGCCAATGTTGTCCCAATGCAATTACGAGCGAATTTAGGTAACCGTTTAATACTTCGTGTAGATTCTGAGGGTACCTCTGAGATTGCTTTAGGAGAACGTGGGGCAGAGCGCTTACTTGGCAGAGGGCATTTATTAGCTAAACTTGAAGGCAATCTTTCACTTGTATATGCCCAAGTACCGTATGTAACTCCCGATGAGATTGACGATCTTGTAAAACTTTTACGAAGTGATAATTTGTATTGAGACCCTTTTATAATTCGGTTTTTAACAGTATTGGTGCTGACTTTGGGTTCTGTCTCACTTTTGCTGATTTTGAAACCTTGGTACGTATATAAATAGCGGAATAATTTAGCGGTAAAATGATATCTCAAAAAGGAGAAAACCATTTCAGACCTTAGTCTCTTGCTGCCTGCCCAAGTTGGATTGGTGCTCGAAACCATTGACAGAGAAGTTGACCAGGAATCGTGGAGTATAGGAAGAGAGAATGCTATACTATTTCACGAAAGGGGCAGAAATGGGAGAGACACAGAAAGAGTATCCAGTAGAATTTAAGCGAGAAGCAGTGCGGTTAATGGAAACCAGCGGTAAAACAGCCGTACAAATCGCTAGAGAACTGGGAGTATCGGACAGTGTGCTATACCATTGGCGTAAAATATTGGCCGAAAAAGGGGAGCAAGCCTTTCCTGGTAAGGGTCATCAAACTGAGGCTGAAGAATAACTCCGTCAGCTGCGAATGGAGAATGAACGACTGCGGATGGAAAGGGATATCTTAAAAAAAGCCAGAGCCATCTTCACGCAGAACCAAAAGTGAAGTTTCAGTTCATTTATGAGCACAAGCAGGAATTTCTGGTAAGGTTAATGTGCAAGGTGCTGGTGGTTTCTGAAAGCGGCTATTACGCCTGGCGGAAACGACCAAAAAGTGCCAGAGCCAAGGCTGACCGGGAACTGGGAGCAGAAATTGAGCCTATATTCGAGCAGTCCCGGCAAACTTACGGTAGTCCCAGAGTAAAGGCGGCGCTAAGGCGTAAGGGGATAAACTGTTCTAGGAAGCGGGTAGCCAGACTGATGCGGTTGCTGGGGCTAGTCTCCTGTCATCGACGTAAGAAGCGCAAGGTTCTAACGACTAATAGCCAGCACAACAACCCGGTGGCACCCAACCGGCTAAAGCGGGATTTCACGGCTACCAAGCCTGATGAGAAATGGGTGGGAGATATTGTCAACAGGCGTTTTAAAGTGACCCACTAACCAGCATAAAAAATGACCCACCTCAATGTCTGCAATTCAGTTTCTAAAACCATACAAGCATTGCCAACTACCGAAAAATCAATTGTCGGGAGGAGGGCAATCAGCTGTATAGCTAATAATTTCATTCTATCTTGCCATTTGGTATGGTGGGCTTAGGTACAAGCGACAAAGTCTCGGTATTTTCTAATCCGGCTTGGCGTTTCTCTTTTAACCTAAAACTCGCCCCACGAATGTTTATCACCGTGGCTCGGTGAAGTAGGCGGTCAAGGGCAGCACTAGCCATTACTGCGTCTCCTCCAAAAAGCTGAGCCCACTCACCAAAGGGCTTATTGGAAGTTAACACCAGGGAATGCCCTTTTTCGTAACGTTTGCAAATCACCTGAAATAAGAGGCCAGCCTGAGTTGCATCCAGGGTCAAATAGCCCATCTCATCAATAACTAGCAGCTTGGGTTGAGTTAATACATTGATCTGGCGGTGCAAACGGTTTTCATCGACCGCTTTAGTTAAACGCCGTGCCAGGTCCATCGCCGTGGTGAAGTAGATCCGATGTCCCATTTCTGCGGTCATAACGCCAAGACTGAGGGCGAGGTGGGTTTTGCCTACGCCAGGCGGACCCAAAAAGATAATGTTGCGTCCTTCGTGGAGGAACCGACCAGTAGCCAGTTCGTCAATTAAGCGACGATCAAGCCCTGGTTGAGCAGTAAAGTCAAACTCGTTTAGGCGTTTGAGATAAGGCATATTAGCAAACCTCAGAATTGTCTCGATTGTCTTACGCTGACGTTCGCGCAACTCTCCTTCTAAAAGGTAACCTAGAAAGTGGGTATAACTCCAATTTTCGGCAGCGGCTCGCTGGCTGGCTTGATCCAACTGGTTGAGCGCGGTCTTGAGACCCAGTTGCTCCAGCCCACTAACTGCCAGATGTTCGTATGTTTGGCTCATCAGATTACCTCCTCATAACTAGAAAGGGCGGGAGCCAACACAGTTTCATTAAAAGTGACTTGCCAGCGGTGGGCTGGAGCGGGAGGGTTGCCCAGCGAAAGTTTCCACAGCGCCTCCAGATGCGCTTTTTCTGCTATACACAAACCTGGTTTAGCGGCCTGAATATGTTCGGCAATGATCAGGTTGTTAGAACGGATCACAATTCTTTGCTGTCCTTGGCGCACCTCTACCAACACTGTTTGCCCAACGTGTTCGGGCGGTACACTATAACGACTACCAGCCCAATGTACAAAACTCTCTGCGCTGACTTTTCGCAACTCTCTAGAAGTGATCTGGTAAGGAGGAAGGGTCTGGTAAGCGCCTAATTTTGCCTTTTCTAGCTGCCATAAATCTACTGGACGGTGACCAGTGGTAGCGTGAACCCTGACATTAGCCGTTTGTTCAAGCCAAATCCGACCTTGGCTATTTAGATCAACCAGGTCAATAAAAGTACGCCCTGTGAGAAAATTATCTTTAACGTAATCTACCATACGCTCTATTTTGCCTTTGGTACGCGGGCGGCGTACCCGGTGAGTTTTGGGAACCAGCCCGTAGTATTGGGCGAAATCCAGGTAGAGTGGGTTGAATTGACCGGGTGCTAATTTAATCTGTTTCATATTGTCATAGAGGATCGTAGCCGGAGACCCCTCAAAATATTCAAAAGCGTGTTTATGGCATTCCAACAGTATTGGCAATTCCATTGAGGTAGTGAATTCTAGATACAACATTCGGGAGAAACCCAGTACAATTACAAAAGCATAGATAGGAATGGTTTCGCCATTTGGATCAAGGAAACGGTCACAGTATGCCCAATCCGCTTGCGCCTGTTCTCCGGGTGGGGTCTCAAAACGAATGGTGGCTTTGGCTAAAGCTTGACGACGCGGTTTGAGGGATTGAAGAAAGCGTCTGAGTACGTCAATTGAACCGGTATAGCCCATCGGTTTTATCTCTTCCATAAGCCGAACCGCCGAAAGTGGATACTGCTTAAACCGATTTTCCAAATAGGGCTTAAAAGGATCAAGTTTAGAACTGCGAATTTTTCTGGAGATTTCGTGGGTCGCTCCCGATTGCTGACGTAAGATTTTGCGAACAGTATTACGGCTGTAACTGGTTTGTTCAGCAATAGCTCGAATTGAAAGCCCTTGCTTTTTGAGCAGCTGTACGTCCATCCTTTCCTCCAACTTCAGCATATTGTTCTCCTTTTACGGCCTTTGGGCTTTGATTAGGGAGAACCAGTTTGATTTAGTTAGGGAGGTGGGTCAAATCTTTACGCTTGTTTCTGGCTCATTATTTCACGCTTGTTTTCAATATTACCGGGGTATGGACTAATGAAGGTTGGTTGTACCTAGCAGCCTTGTTAGATATTTATTCCCGCAAAGTAGTGGGTTGGTCGCTGGGTGCCAACCGGGATGAAGCGTTGGTGGAAAGAGCCTTGGTTATGGCATTGGAGCGACGTAAACCGGGAAAGGGGCTTTTACATCATACCGATCGGGGGAGCCAATACACCAGTAGGGGTTACCAAGGATTGCTGGAGCAGTACGGGATCGAAACCAATATGAGCCGAAAGGGTGATTGTTGGGACAATGCACTCATGGAAAGCTTTTTCGGGACGTTGAAAGTGGAATGTACGGATCGTTATAAGTTTGAGAGTAGACGCGAAGCCAAGACAGTTATTTTCGAATATATGGAAGTGTTTTACAATCGGAAGCGGCTACATTCGGCGTTGGGTTTTATGACACCAGTGGGGTTTGAACAGCTAAATGTTTGACTATTCTCACACCCCACTAAACCGGGGCAAGTTCAAATCCAACTAACGCTCGTCCAGAAGAGAGTGGGCGTCACCATCTTTCCCACCCGTTACCTCTTATACCGCTTGATACTGGACTTAAAGCAGTGTAGCTTTCACCTTGTCGAGACTGCTCTGAGAAACACTCCGGTTTGATGGAACCCTTGTTTTCCCTTTATACCGCCGTGCTATGTTCCCTATTGGCTTTTCAGTCTTTAGGTAAGGCGTTGAGCAGTTCCCCTACCCACAGGGAACAGAGTCTTGACCCCACTGAGGTAATGTCCCTTTACGGGCGCACGGGCTATGAGGTAACAGGCAAGGCGGCTTAGAATGTAATCTTTTACTTCGCGCTGCGCTCCTGATCCAAGAGTGACCATTTTACCGGCGCCAGTAAAATGGTCTTTTGCGATTTGTCCTACCTGTTCGCAGGCGGTTATACCGCGCTTAATAGCGACTTCAAAGTTTTGCCACTTATCGTAACCAAGTAGAGGAGCCAGGTCGCGGGCACTCCAGTATTCAGCCCCGTAGGGGCTTATCTGCTTTATTCTCTCAAAATCAAGAGTTGTCGGGATTTCTTTACCCATCTAAATTTCCTTTACGGTTAACAGGTATATAGAAATAAAGTTTTTCTCATAGAACAATTATACTAGAAATTCAAGGGTATTTTCAAGTTTTGCTTTATTGCTCAGGCATATTTTTATCATACCGGTATGATAATTGGCCTTTTTTTTCAATACACCACCGACCCTGATTACTTTTGATTTCAACTTCTCCTTCCGAACTGACCGGTATTTGATGCGCTGGCTCAAATATATACTTTTTTGTAGCCATCTTGTCACCATCTCTTTGTTACTCTAAAGGCCAACTCGAAATTTGATCCAGCCATACTGACCAGATTACGTCGGTAGTTTTTACAGCCTTTTGTGATGAGGAGCAATTGTATGTCCCAGGGCAGCAAGCGGGGAACCTCTGGAAGAAAGGGGTTACCCGGTCGGAGCAGACGCCTGAAAAACAGGAAAAGATCTAAAGTTTGGTTTAGGGGATTGGGTTTTGTCCTTTTCTCAGGCTTTGGTTTTCTGGCAGTCCTGGTGGTCGGCCTTATATTTCTTACCGGGATCAATCCGCTCAACCTTTTGCTGTCCCCTGAGCGAGGCGCGCCGGTGCTGGAGCTACTGGTAAATTCAGACCCTACTGGAGCAACCGTTTATCTGGAAGGCCAACCCATGGACGGTAGCACTCCCACCAGATTGAAACTGCCCCCCGGTAACAACCGGATAGATGTCGGAAAGGGTGGTTTTAGCACCTACCATACCACCCTCCAGGTAACCGGTAAACCTTTATCGGAGGGGGCGCTTCCGGTTTATACCCAGACTATCACCCTCTTTCCCGACCAGGCCACCCTGCACCGCTTACCCCTGCCTTTCCCCGGTGCCCGTCTGGATTACGCCCGCTTTCTTTCTTCACAGCTGCTTGAACTGACCGAGTTGGATTCCGGCCACCAACCGCTCCCGCCCGGCGCAGAGGGCTGGCCAACCAACCTGTGGCTGTATAAGCTTTCCTCCGGCGCTATAAATCCGGTGGTGGTGTCACCGCCCACCCTTGACGGGTTGGTTAAAGCTTCCGGTGCCACCGGCTCTCGGGAAATTGTCCTGAATGCACCAGCTCTTTCTCCCGATGCCGGTCGCCTGGCTTTTGTGGCCCGTCACCTTAAATCCCAGCCGAGTTACACCTTGAGCGAGGCGGGTAACAGCCTTAAGACTGGCCAGCCGGTCTGGGACGATGAAAACCGTCTGGCTGGCCCGCCTGCCCAACACCCTTTCCCCTGCCGGCGCTTTTTTAACCTTGCCCGACCCCCTTCCACTTTTCAGCCTGGGACAACTGACCGATCTTTTACCGGGAATAACACCACCGGCACCGGGCAACTTCTCAGCGCAGCGTTACGCTACCATTGAGCAGCTTTACTGGTCTCCTGCCGGGGACCGGCTACTGGCGGTAATAAAACTGGCACCAGCAGGAAGTGGCAACCCGGTGACGGTGGCGCTGGTAATGGGAGCAGGTGGAGGTACTCCTCCCGGTCTGGCCCTGCTGGCGACACCCCAACCCTTACCACTCACTGTGCTACCAGGCACGGTCGCCTGGAACCAGGCTGGCACCGCCGTCTCTTTTCTGGTAACGCGGGGCAGTAGCTTTGAAAGCCAAACCGCTCCTAGCCTGTGCTTGCTGGATTTGCGTCAGGCCGGGGAAAGAGCCAGTGTTACTGCCACTCCACTGCGTTATCTGGGTGAAGTCTCAGGAGGACGGCTTTGGGAGCAAGCTACCTCGCCAAACCCGCCAGGGGGAGAAAAAGTCTACCCACTGGCTTACGGCCAGAGTCGTTTCAACCCCTTTGCCTGGGCGGGACAAAATAGCCCGACGGATAATCGGGGGGTGTACGGAGCAAGTGCGCCAGCCTGGGCGCAGGATAACAGCAAACCTTTTGACACCCTTTTCCCTCTGCTCACTAATTCTGGCCCTACTGCCCTACCAATCCCGCTACTGGATCTGGGACAACCGGACGGCTCGGCCAGCCGCAAGAGCCCTGGTCGGGATTCTTCAGATAAGCTCAGACAGGATTCCTTCCCTTATTTCAATCAGGACAATAGCCTGTTTTATCTTTCCGGACAGGTAGCTTCCCGGGATAATGGGCCATTTCTCTCCGGCGCTGCTGGCTTACAGCTGCAAATAAAAGAACTGGCCGGTTTCGCCCGGTCAGATAGTCCGGTGGAAATAGCAAAGGGCCTCAGCGTAAAGGTTTTAAACCAAACCCATGACCCGATCCGGTTGCCGCTGCTGGATAAGGTAACTGCGCCTCGCTTTGAAGCCGAGTGGCGTCCGGATGGTCGGGGACTGCTGGTGGCAGTACCAGGGTCACAACCGGGGCAGGGTGGGGATTTCTGGCTGGTCGATTGGCCAGGTTAAATCTTGAAATAGTCGAATGACCTCGGCTAGCAAATACAAATCAGGAAAGGAGCCTCCTATAACAATGCCATTTTTTGACTTCTTCTCAAAACTCCGGCCGGGCGGTCGCGCCGATCCTTTTGCCGGAACCGGTGGCGGAGATTTCTACGACCTCAAAGACGAGGAGCTTAAGGATTACTCTCCCAAAACGCTGTCACGGTTATGTGATACCCGTGACCTGGAACTCTCGCCCATCCGGATCGCCGATGGAATAGCCCTCTTCCAAGGGGGTCGCCTGGCGGCGGCCCTTCTGGTAGGAACCGGCAATTTCAGTCTGTCCGGCGAAACCGAGGTGGCGCAGGTGATCGGAGGATTCCATGCGGTATTATGCCGGCTGACCACCGCTGAAATCCAGTTCAAGGTGCGAATGGTGGAAGCCGGGCTGGAACCGCTGGCCCAGCAGATCGACTATGCCCTCTCCGGTAATACCAGCGCCGCCTTGCATCGAGTGGCATTGGGTCAAAAACAGTTCCTGGCCGAACTGGCGGGGACTGAAGAACTGGTCGAGCGTCGTAATTACGCCATTCTTTCCGTTACTTCCCCCCGGCTGGCCGAGATGGAGGAAGCTTACCGGCGCGAAACCGGTCTACCCGGCCCCCTTTTTTCCGGTGTAAGCCTGAAAACCCAAGCACCCCTCCTTCAAACCCCTAAACCCGGCCATAAAAAGGCTAACTTGAGTCTCAAGGAGCAGCGGCAGGGGCAGCGAAATCTGGAAAACCGCCGGGAAGAAATGGAACAGGCTATGTACGAGGAATATAAGCGCAGCCTGCAATTACTCCGGCGTGACCAGGAGCTGCTGGTGGTGGGTCTGTCGGCTCTGGGGCTAAATATAACCCCTCTACCCGATTGGGAGTTCACCGCCCTGTTCGCCGAATACCTGCGCCCTGAGCTGGCCGATGAGGTGCGTCGCACCGATAGTTTAAGATCCCGCCGCATGTCTATCAGACCACAACCGCCCTTCTCGCTGTCCGGTTTTGTGGGCGCGCAGAGCCAGCTGGTGGTAGCCAGTAATCTGCCGGACAACTCCGCTTTTTGGGAAGGTAGGCAAATTGCCGGTACTGCCCTGGAGAGGGTAGCAACCGTCAATGCGGTGCCACCCCCTTCCCCTGCTCCCGACCAACAACCCTACCGTCCCATGGGCGGTAGGGTCCCTATTCCAAAAAGTATTCCGCCGGTAGAAGCCCCGCTGGGAAAGGGAAACCGGGCTGAAATTTCTAAGGAAGCACCACCGTCAGGGGGGAAAGAATCGGACCAGCCAGGGAACACCCGTCGCTCCGGTACGGCAGTGCTGCCGGAGTTCAAGTCGCCCCAGAATAAATAGTTTTTACTTGAGACCACACGAGGGGGATTAAAGTATCTTCGCTGCAAGCAAAAGGTATTTAGCTACTTTTAGTCAGAGCGTCTTACCGCCCCAAAGGTTACGCTAATTTGGGACAAAAAATAACGAAAGGATAAGAATAACAAAATGGCTTTAGATAATAGAGAAACCGGAAGACCGGTGGAGGCGGAAGCGGTCGAGCAAGCCCTGGCTACCAGTGCCCGCCATCTGCCCGACCTTTTGGCCCCGGGGCAGGTGGAAATCCGGCAGGAATATATCCGGGTTGGGGAGTTTTACTACGGCCACCTGTATATCGCCAACCTGCCCAGAGAGGTAGCCCCCGGCTGGCTTGACCCACTCCTTTCTTTGAATTTGCCGCATGAGGTGGATTTCTTTTTGACCCCTTTGGATTCCCGCCGGGTGATCGCCCGCCTCCAGAAACAACGCCGCGACTTTATCTCTACCCGGCTGCAGGACCAGAAGAAAGGGCGAGTCACCAGCCCCGAGCTGGAACTGGGGCTGGAGGATGTAAACGCTCTGCAGCAGAAGCTGGAAGCCGGCACCGAGAAAGCGCTGAAGCTGGATCTACTGGTGACCACCTGGGGTGGCACCCCACTTGAAACCCGTGACCGGCTGCTTCAGCTAAGGAGCGCGGTGGTCAGAGGTGGAGCTGATGCCAGGAGTATGCCTTACCGCCAGTTAAGGGGGTTCCGCTCTCTTCTGCCGGACGGGCAAAACCAGGTGCAGCGGCCCAAGCTGGTGGATGCCACCACGGTAGCCTTTGCTTTCCCTTTTGCCTCTACCGATCTGAATATGCCGGGTGGGGTTCTTTTCGGGGTTAACGCGGTGGAACGCTCCCCGGTGATTGTAAACCTGTGGAAAAGACCGGAGCTGGCTAACCCCAATATTTTTATCGGGGGCAAGCCGGGAGCCGGTAAGAGCTTCTTTACTAAAACATTACTGGGGCGATTGCTGACCACCGGGGTCAGAGCTTTTGTGATTGACCCTGAGAACGAATATTCCCGGCTGGCCGAAGCGGCGGGTGGTCGTAATATCCAGCTCTCCAGTTCCCGTCCTTTTGTCTTTAATATCTTCCAGTTACCGGCCAGCGCTACCGGGCGGCTGGAGGCCGGGGGCGAAACCGAATCAGAAAGAGCCAATCCCCTGGCCGAGAAAGTGGCCACTTTACTGCCCCTCCTGACCATGCTGGTGCTGGGAGTGGGGGATAGCCGGGCTACTTCTGATCTGCCCAGGGAAGCCAGAGATTTTCTGGAACATGCCGTCTTTGAGACCTACCGGCGTTGCGGGATCACCTATGAGGAGGTGCTGTCTGGGCGTCTGACCGCGCCTCTGTTGGAACAGGGCACGCTGGCTTACGCCGAACTACTGGCCGGTGAAGGTGGAGCAGCCAATAACCGGCAGGTGGCGGAGAGATTTACCCGGCCGCGGATTCCGGCTCTGGCCGACCTGCGCGATACCATCCGGGATCTGGCAGAAGGTAGCGACTTTGGTCTGGCCAGTGCCCTGGAGCGGTATATCAGCGGGGCTTTTGCCGGTTTCTTTACCAACCGTCCCACCACTCTGGATATTTCAGACCACCTGACGGTCTTTAAGATCAGGGATGTCTCCCGGGAGCTACAACCCATAATTATCCTGATGGCAATGGATTGGGTCTGGTCGCTGGCAGTGCGCTACCGCCGCCCGATGGTCTTTGTGGTGGACGAGTTATGGAGTGTAATCAGTTCGGTGGCAGGGGGTAGGCTGGTGGAGAGTTTTGCCCGCCGCTCCCGCAAGCTGGGGCTGTCGCTGGTGGTGGCCACCCAGCAACTGGAGGATCTATTGTCCACCGAGCAGGGGCGGGCGGTGCTTTCCTGCTGTGACACCAAGTGGATCGGTCAGCAGGAACCTCATCAGGAGAAGAGCCTCCGAGAAGCCTTAAAACTTACCGATGAGCAGGTGCGTTTTGTGCTGTTCCAGGCCCAACAGGGGTTGGCGCTCTTAAAATGTGGTACCCGCTGGGTAATGCTGGCGGTAGTGCATAGCGAGGAGGAGTTCCGGCTGGCCGAAACCAACCCGGTAAACGGTCTACCCTCTCAGCGAAATTATTAGGGAAGGGATTGAAATTATGAGCAGGTTAAAGGTAGGTGAGCCAGGTTTGGATTTTAATTCAGCTCAATTTGATTTCCTGGTGGAGGAGTTTAACCGGCCGCCCCTGCCCGGTTCTGGAGACACCCTGGTAGCCCGCCTGATCCCACCCCGTGAGACTATCACCGACCCCCGCCGGCTGGAAAACTTCTTTACCCAGCTTAGTTCGCTGGTAGCCCAGCTGGCCGGACAGCCCCGGCTGGCCGGAGGACGCACCCTTACAAACTCCTCGGCCCGTAAAACCGCAGCGCGTAGGATGGAGCGCCGGGCTTTTCTGGGCCAGGAAGATAAAGTGGGGGGAGCTGGAAAAAGCGACAGGGGATTGGCCGAAACGGCGGCGCTTATGACCGATCCAGCTATCAGGGCCAGGCTGAAAACCCTTGCCAGACGTCACCACCCGCAGTGGGACTGGACCGTCTCGCTGGAAATCGCGGGAGCTTACCAGCAGCTCTCTTTTCTATTAAGAACAAACCGGCCGGAGATGCTGGAAGAATGCCTGAGGCTACTACGCCATGAATATCCTCACCTGCTGGTAGAGCGGCTTAGCAGTGAGCCGGTCGCCGCTTACCGCCTCCACCGCAATCTCAGCTTTAGCCAGGAGGGGCTGAAAGAGTGGCGGAAATTTGACCCGCTGCTCTTTGCCGATGATCCGGCTTCCCAGGTGGCGCAGACCGGCTGGCTGGCCCTCTCGGAACACCCGGCCTTGCCCCTGGAACTTGCCGGTAAGAGCAACCGGGTTGGAGAAAGGGAAAATACCCCGCTGCGCTCACTGCTGGCGGCCCTGTCGGGGCTTAAGCCCGGTGAAGTCGTAGTTGCCCAGCTACTGGTCTTTGGCCCGGCTCCCAAAGAGTGGAGCAAAGCGCAGGAAGGGTTGGCACTAGCCCTGAGAGCCGCTGGGTCAGAACAGGCCCCGCCAACACCCCAGGCTAAACGGCAGCGGGAAGGGGTGTCAGAACATGGAAGGCGTTACAGACCAGACAGTTCTAGCCGGACAACTTCCCAGAGGAGACCGGGGGGCAATTGTGACCGGCCAAATCCCTGGCTCTTTTTAAGCCTGCTCACCCTGGTGGGAGGAGGCTTTGGGTTATGGCTGTTCTACCGTGATTTCATCGGCGGACCGCTGGCGCACGGGGAAACCCTGACCGCCGTTATAAATACAGGGCTGGCGCTGGTCGGGCTGGTTGTCAGTCTGTTTTTTATGGCGGCACTCTGGTGGTTTATGCGGCGTAAAGGACGACCGGGAGAGGTGCTTTCGCCGCTCGCCATCGAGACTAAAATCTCCTGTCCTGTGTCGCTGGCGGCTTTGCGGCTGGTCACTTCCGTACGCCTGGAGCCTTACCTCCGGCAGGCGGTAACAGGTTCGGAGTTTTTACAGCACTTCGGGCCGGGGGAACAAGCCAGAGCCAGAACACTCTACCGGCTCAGGAACAGTATGCTGGAACAAATTGGTAGTGGGGCAGCGAATGTGGCGGGGGGAAGCGGCTTGAAGATAAAGCCGGAAGATCCGGCCATCTGGGAAATGGTGCAGGAGCTGGCATTGGCTGGGGCGGAGGAACGAGGAGAACAACTGTTACAGACCCTGGCCGGCGGTTATGCCGCCTACCAGAACGGCAGCGGCAACGCTTTTGTGGCAGCCCCACCCCAGCGTGAAATTCAGGTCTTTTCCAGTCTGCATCCGCTGGACTGGCCCGACCCTGAATGTTTGAGGGAAGGCTTTGTGGCTAACCTCTGGCCTTTTAACAGCCGTCTTTTTGACGCACTGGCCAACCTGGGTCGCCGGGAGATACCGGCGGAAATTAAAGCTTATCCTGGCCTGGGTTTATTTAACTCGGCAGAACTGGCCGCCCTCTGGCACCTACCGGGCGGTTTAGAGGAATATCCTTTCCTGGAACGCAGTGGGGCCAAGGAGATCGGCCCGGCCCAAACTCTACTGGAATGTACCGGACAGGCTGACACCGGCGCAGAGGGCTGGGCTTCAGCGGGGTTGGGGCTATTGTTCGAGGTCAAAGAGGAAAAATAGGAGTGGGGAGAGAAAGTCTTCTGGCGAGGCGACACTTGCCGGACTGGTGTAAAGAGCCAGATAGAAAGAGGTCAGCATAGCTACAGGAATCAAGGGGAACACCGGCGAATATAGCCAGCAAAATGACACCCAGAGTAATGTCGGACAGCCCCAAAAGGTGGTAGGAAATCAGGAGACAGGTTTTAAAGGGTGCGCAACTGAAGTGCACCTGGACTATCCCCTGTCTGGGACAACCCTTATGTCTGATGATGTAGAAACCTGGGGGGAGCAACCATGAATGTATTGAAAGCGGATAGTTTCCTGGCAGAACCGGGGCTTTTTCTGGGTTATGTGCGGGTGGCCGGCGCAAAAAAACCTTTTTCCCTGCCGCTGGAAAGTGCCCTGAACCATACCCTGATCACTTCCCGCTCCGGCGGCGGCAAAAGCCATACCCTGGCTGTCTGGTGTCTGGGGCTGGCTAAAATTGCCGCGATCCGGCGGCGTAACCTCCGGCTGGCGACAATTTCTAATTCCAATCACCAGACCCACTCTGCCGATAATGCTTACTCACCGGTAAAATCGGTACCCACTACTCCGCCGATTTCCCTGTGTCTGTTTGACCCGCACCGAAGTCTGGCCCGTCGTACCCTCGAAGATATTGCCCGCCTGGTAGCTTCCGTCAGAGTATCCCGCTGGCTGGGTGCGACCAGGGAAAGCGGTATTAACCCGCAGAGATTGGCGGCGCTTTCTCCGACCGAAATCCAACCGGTGTCGACCCAACTGCTCCAGACCAGCAGGCCATCTGAGGGTTGGTGGGAGGAGCTGTTGGAAGAGATGGTGGTATATCTAAATTTGGGAGACCGCCTGCAGCCTTTTGGTCTGAACCTGCTGGATACCGCGATGTGGGATTCCAAGGAGACCTGCGCCGCCACCACTATTGCCATTATGAAGCGCCTCTTTCCGGATAGCTGGGGAGTGCGGCTGGAGGATTTGCTGCGCAACGCCCTTTTTGCCCTTTTTCTGTTAAACACCTGCCGCCTTACTCAGCACCAGTTCACCTTGCTGGACGTGGTGCCGCTTATTACCATTGACCCTCTCCGGGAAGCCTTGCTGGAATTGCCGGTAATCCGCGAAGATAACCCGGCACTCTACGCCTGGTGGAAGATCCAGTTCACCCAGAAGATGGACGAGCGTTTTCGCAACGAGGTGATCAAGCCGGTTCTGAACAAGATCAACCCCTTCCTGACTTCCGACCTTTTGAGCCATCTCCTGGGGCAACCCACCACCACCCTGGATTTCGCGCCACTCATCTCTTCCGGTGGGATAGTGCTGGTAGACCTGGCGGCAGCCGAGCTTGAGGTCGAGAATGCCGCACTGGCCGGGGCAGTGCTGATTGGTTTTCTCTTAAGACAGGCCCGGCAGGGGGCCAGCGCTATTCCCGAGGAAGAAGAGCGACCAGTGGTGCAACTGGTGGTGGACGAGTTCAGCAGTATGCCGGCGGTACCCTACGGCCGGATCTTTGCCGAGGATCGCAAATTCGGGGTACGGGCGCTGCTGGCCACCCAATCCCTGCGGGCACTGGATAAGTTGGACCCCCTGCTCCGTCCACTGGTGCTGGCTAACCAGGCTAATTTACTGGCGTTGCAGGTGAATGCCGAGGATGCCGAGTATCTGCGGGGAGAACTGGTAGCGGATAGCACCGGTGGTGGGGTGAAAAGTTTACAGGGCGGGTTGATCAACCCGGCGGCGGGCGGGGGTGTTAGCGGCCCCGACCTGTACGACCTGGTGAACGCTCCCCAGGGGCTGTGTTACGCCAAACTCACGGTGGGAAAACGCCGCCAACCGGTCTGCTCCATCCAGGTCGCCCCCCGCTTTTCTATCCCTGACTCCCTGAAAGCGGTCGGGCTGGAAAAGCTGGTAGAAATGGAAAGCCGGGAGATTGAGGCAGGGGTGTTGGAGCGCTCCCGCCTTACTCATAGTCGTCCGGTTGGGGAAGTGGCGGATTATCTTAGGCGTAAAGAACTCGAATACCTGGGTATCTTTGAGTTAAAGCTGCCTGACCCCGATAGCAGCGTGCTGTTTTGTGGGTTTGGGGCTGAAATCAAGGGGCAACTTTTTCAGGAGCTGCATTTCTGGCTAAAAGCGGAAGGGAAACGGCGGCAGGAGTACACCGCTCGCAGAGCCTACCGTGCTTCAGGAAGCACCGCCCGCCCGCCGAAAATACCGGAAAGCCAGGCAGCGACAGAAAAGGGTGATAGGAAAGACGGGACTGGTCAGGCTGCCACCAAAGCTAACATCGGTGAAGAAGTCAAGCTATCCGGGCCGAAAGAAAAGGGTGTAAAGCCGGAAAAGCCGTTATTACCACTTCCAGAACCCCTGCCTGCTATCGGGGTGGACTGGAAGGTACCACCCCCGGTACGAAGCCAGGGAACTCCGGCGGAAGATCTGGAAAAAGGTCTTAACTGGCAGGATGGACGGGATTACCGGCCCGAAACTCAGGTAAAGCAGCAGCGGCAGGCACTACTGGCTGCCCAGCGGCGTAAAGCCAGAGAAGTGCTGGCCGCCAGGGAGGCCAGAGAACAAGGGCTGAGATTGGGAGAACAGGCTTTGCGGCAAAAGCAAGCCGAAGCCGCTAAACCCTTCTCTCCCGAAAAGGTCGTCGGCCATCAGGAAGAAAACCGGGAGCCTGGTTCCGCCCCCACCAGGAAAGAACCGATTGACGAACCGGGAGAAGAAGGTGCAGATGATACCCCGTCAGAAAAAGGATAAACGCCAGGGTTTGATTATCACGCAAGCCCGCTATCTGAGCCGACCGGCTTTTGCCAGGTTGCTTTCAGCCCTGGCCCGTTTCCCCTTTGCCTCAACTGCGGAGCTGGTGGAATTCTGCCCTTCCTTGAGCCTGCACCGGGTGCAGATATATTTACACCAGGCGCTGGAGTGGGGCTGGGTGGAAGAGTGCGACCATTATCTGACCGGGAGCGCTGAACTTTCTGGGCTGGCGGCGGTGAGCCCGGAAGGATTCCTACGCTTACCGGGAATACCTCTTTTGGGAAATGAAACAGAAAATTTGCTGGAGGCGTTGGCTAACACGCCGACTGCCACGCAAGCCGCCACCCGGCACCGGCGATTCTGGCTGACCCATCGGGGAGCGCTGGCGCTGGCTTACCTGGTCCAGGCCATTCTGCCTATTGAGGACCTACATTATGCCAGGCTGTCCGGCTGGCGTAACAATTTTGCCAACTGTGCCGGCATAACATTGGGGGAAGTGCCACTTTACCTGAGGCGGGTGGGGAGTCTGGCGTTAGCCCGGCGATTTCTCATGGCACTATACCGGGCGCAAGATCTCACCGGACCACTGGCCTGGGGCGAAGGGGTTTCGCTGGTGGCCGGTGAGGGAGAGGAAGGACCGGTTCTTTCTATACCGGTGGATGCGGTAGGACTGCTGGAATTTCCGGCAGAAGATTTGCCCGAGACTGGAATAAAAAAGGTTTTACTGGTAGTGGTTGATCCAGAAACGCTACCGGATAGCTGGGTGAAGCCTTATCTGAAAGCGCTGGCGGAAAGGCTGCACCAACCAGGAGTAGCCCTCTCCAGCCAACCCTTGCCGCTTGCCGCGGTATCCAATATTAAGGAGCGCTTTTTTCCTGATTTGTTTTTCCTGCCCGGTCTGGCGCGACCCGGTTCAGGAAATTTCACCGCCCCTGAATCGGTCGGGCAAAATCTTACCAATCCAATCCCCGCCTTCTCCGACCCGACACTGGCCCAACGGCTGGCCGCGACCGTCCGGCCAGAACCGGCAGGTCCTGGAGCGGCCTCTCGCTTGCCAGCTACGCCGTTTCCACTGGAGAACCCCCGGGAGATTGGGCTGGTGGTAATCACCAGAAGCCGGGGGAGAGCCGGATTGTGGCAAATAGCCCTGTCTCAGACACTGCTGGAACTTGAATTGGTCGGGCCTGAACCGCTCGCTTTCACCACGGGCGAGTTGGCCGGTATGGACCGTGCTATGTTGCTTTCCCGGTTGGGGGTGGGCAAGAATTTTCCTCCTGGTCCACCTCCTGTAACAATTCAAACCCCTCTGGCAAAGCCTCCTTCTAAACGGTTGACCACCGGCCTGCGTTATTACCTGGAGCATGACCCGATTTTTTCAGGTTATATTGCGGAGAAAGCCAGGCCGGGCTTGCCGAAGATTGCTACTTCGAACCGGCAGGCCAACCTGAGCAGGTTCGGGGAAACCGGGGGTTTATTGTTATACTTGCTGGCCCGCCCGGCTTTGCGCCGGCTGCTTTACACTCTACATGCCTTTGGCCCGCTGGACCTGCCTTCTCTTTACCGCCTTACCGGGGTAAAAATGTCAGGACTTGAGGCCGAATTAAACCGGCTGGAGCATTCCGGGCTGGTGGCCCGGTTCTGGGGTGAGACGGCCGCGGCTTTCCGGCAACTGGCGCGGCCGGAAGTGGCCCTTTTACCTTCCGCCCTGCCGGTAGCGCGATTGAGCCAGGGGCGCCTAAAAGAGCGCCGTCAAAACTATGGGCAGCTGGGGGCTATAGCCGCCGCTGCCACCGGAAGAGAAGGTCCGGTTCCCTACCCCTATGAACCGGAAGAGAGGCGACTGAAACGCTTTAGTTTTTATCTCACTGAACCTGCTCTGGTGGCGCTCTTCTGGCTGGAGGGTTTTGCCCTGGAATATGACCCTCATTACCGGCGGGAAAGAGCCGTTTTCGCCTCTCGCCGCCGCCTGCTCGTCGAGGGTCAGGCAAAACTGGTTTTCTACGACGGGGCGGAGCAGGAAAGTTCAGTGCCGCAGGATCTGGGAAACTCGGTGGCGGAGATCGGCTTTACCTGGCCAAATACGCTGGCAGAACACGCCGGGGCGGTGGTTAACTTCTTTCTGTCCCTGCCATCACGCCACTTTTTTAGCCCTTTCTCTACTACCCCCGGCTGGTACCGTGATACCAAAAAGGTCGAGCGGCTCAAACAACGCTTACCGCTCCCTCCCCCAACTTTCTGGCTGGAAAGCTGGCAGGCCGAGCCCTTCTGCCACCGCTTTTATTTGCCGCCCGAAGAACTCTCATTTGTCGCCTGGCGGGATAAGCTCCAACAGGGAATAAGGCCGCTAACCACTGAGATCGGCTATGCCACCGGCCAGCTTTTGCCGGACGGTTACGGGGAGTTACGGCTGGGAAGTCCCGGCGATACCATTCGCTATCTGGGCTTCTATCTGGAATATGAGCGGGGTCTGCGTAACTGGTCTGCCCGTTATCTCGCTAAAGCGGCCGCCTATGTGCGGCAGCGCTGGTCACTCTGGCTATTGGACTGCTACCGGCGGGGAACAGTGGTCCCACCACCCCGGAAAATAGCGCTGTTACTGGTAACACCGGATCAGGCGAAAGAAGCACAACTGGCCCGGTTGTTTAACGCCGCCTGGCTGGGGGTAGTGAGCCGGCTCTGGTGGGAGGCGACTTACCGGGGAGTGGCGCCGGGTGGAGTGTCAATACCCCAAAGCCCCAAAACTTTCGGGGTGGAACTGGCCCGGCAGATTCTCCGGCTGGTGGAGTGGGTCTGCCCGGTGGAGGAACGATTGGGAGAGCGCTATTTTCTGGGAGAGGAAATACTGGGGTGGGTCAGAGCAGCCTTTAACCTGAACGGAGAAGAGCGTTGGGACGAGTTGGGAGGAAAAGAATCAGAAAGGCTGGTAATGGAAGTGTTGGAGGGGAGTTCCACGGTGGTAGAGACTGACGCTTCGCTGGGCTGGCCCGAGCTGGCGTTAGAACTGCTTACCACCAATGAGACCCTCCTGGCTGAAATAAGTCCGGCAGGGAAAGTCTGGCAGAAGGCGATTACTCCCTGGTCGGATTTGAGCGCTATAAGGGCAAAGTATCTTTCACCAAGGAGGTTGCTCGGCGAGTAGAAAAAGAGCTTCAGCCCAATAGCAAAATAGTCTATAAAAGCGAAAATCCCACCAGGCCTACCAGCTCATTGGGATTTTCTAACCAAGTTTACGCCCCTGATAGGCGCTATTCTTTTAGGGCAGTTTAGCTGCCGGCTAATAAAAGCTTAGCACACCTGACATGGTGCTGTCAAGAGGCGTAGAAAGGATTTTCTATGCCCAAAATACAGCCCGGTAATCAGGGGGCCGGTTTATTAAAAACACCTGGTTTTAGGGAAAGGGTGGAGTGGAAACGTACCAGCAGGAAATATCCCTGCCCGGTGTGTGGCCGGTACGGTTGGTGCGAGGTCTCCGGGGATGGAGCGCTGGTCCACTGCATGTATACTCCTGGAGAGCGTAGCATAAAGTGGCGTGGCGGCGGCTGGATCCATGAATTAAGACCCGCCTTGCCCAACTCCACCGTCTCTAAAGCATTTCAGGCTGAGCAACCTTTATCAGTAACTGAGCAGGAAATTAAGCCACTACCCCCCGAGGCTATAGATAGGGTTAACCAAGCTATCATTGGGATATGTAAATTGTCTGCTGAACACCGGGCCTACCTGAAAGCGGAGGGATTGGCGGAAGAATTTATTGTCCGCTGCGGCACCCTCCGTTATTCCCAGGCGGGGAGTATCGCTGGAAAAATAGTACAGCAGTTTGGCGAAGAAATCGCCTGCCGCCATCCGGCCCTTTTGAAGGTAATCGCGGGTAGCCGGAGTTGGTGGACCATCGCCGGAGCGTCCGACGGGCTGCTCTTCCCGGCATTTAGTCACACCGGTATTATGTTGGGAATCCAGCTCCGAAAAGACCGGCCGCAGGGTCGTAGTGACCGTTATCGTTGGCTCTCCCACGGCGGTCTTGGCGGTACCCCGCTTTCGGTATTCAGGGTAGAAACTAAAGCTCAAAATTCCCACCACCTGATCATCACCGAAGGTTTTAAGAAAGCGGCGGTGGCCTCCCACAACTGGCAGTGCCACGCTATTTCCCTGGCCGGTGTTACCGCCTACCGGGAAACTGAACTGATCGAAATTATCCAACAGCTTGCGGTCAGTGGTATTTCGCTGGCCTTTGACCGGGATAAACACCAAAACCCCAGGGTAAGGGAAGCCGAGCAGAAGTTGCTACGCCTGCTGGCGGCGACTTTCCCGCAGATAAGTCTGTTTAGTTTGAATTGGGATATGCCGCATAGTGCCGTTGAAGAAACGAATTCAGCCCTATTGTTGCCGCCTTCCCAGGAAACGGTCTTTACCCCGGATCCCTTAAAAGGCCTTGATGATGCTTTGAAAGCCGACGCGGTTTTCCGCTTTGACCTGGCTATTTCCACCGGCCCCCGCTTTGTCCCAGCTCTTCCCCCTGAAGCCCTTGCCCTAAACTTTGGCACCGCCACCCCCCTCTTTACCGTGGAGCAGGCCCGCCGACAGCACCGCGCTATTCTTGACCGTAAGATCCGCTGCCCTGACGGCACCAAAACCGTTATCACCTCCACCACCGGCACCGGTAAAAGCCAGGCCGCCGATGAGGCGTTGGCTACCGCTCTTTTGGAAAGTACCCTTGAACACCGGGTGCTTTTAGTATGTCCCACTAAAGAGAATATCCGGGAGCGCACCCGCCCTGATACGCTGCTGGGTCAGGCGGTAGCGCAGGGGCTGGCAGTTATACAGCGTGGGCGGCGGCTGATCGACCTTAACGCCCCTCCTGCGTCACCCGAACCGGAGGATTGTGCCAATCCGCTGGCTCTCCAGGCCGGGTCCGCTCGCCATGCGGCTGCCCGCTTTGTCTGCCGGGATTGTCCTTTTGGCAGTGAGGTGAACTGGCAAAAAGCCTTTCCCGGCCAGCTACGTCCTTTCCATTGCGAGATTGACGGGTATCTTGCCAGCCGAAAACTGAGCCGCCAGGCCAGGGTGGTGATCGCCACCAAAGAGGCCTACCTGAATAACTCGCATGAGCTGGGCCGGTTTGAGGTGGTAATTTGCGACGAGGAACTTTTACCCTATCTGCTCGAAAGCGGTATTACCGTTGACGGCGAGGTACTGAGAGGCTGGCGGGAAAAGATTGCCCTGACCGCCCTTTACGCGCCGGAGTGGCAAAAGCTTCTGGGGATAATCGAGACCACCCTGGATACTTTAAGCCGGGAGGAAGCAGATTGCAGGGCCGGACGACTGGTAAACGCCTGGCCCTATCTGGAGCAGGCGGCGCTGGCGGTGGGGGAAGATCTCAGAAGCCTGGCCGCCTGGTGTCAGATCCAGGCCGCCCCGCCGATTGCCGAGATGATGCTTTATGAAGCCTTTCATTTTGAAACGCCCTACCGGCACAATGCAAAACTGAACCTGCCTTACCGGGCCGCCGCAGCGCTGCTACGGGCGCTGACGGAAGAAAATGCCGGCCCACCCTACGCCGTTAAAGGGCCGGACGGTAGTTTCCGGCTTGAAATTATCGAGGTCAGAGGGCACCTGGTGGAACTGCTCAGACATAAAACGCTGGTGGTGTTGGATTCTACCGTTCCGCCCCAGCTTAAAATGCTGTTCCCGGAACTGCAGGAACAGCATTACGCCGTGCCCCAGCACCAGTGGATTACCCAGATTACCGGGGCCCTTTATTCCAAAGGCGATTTGTATAAGGCGACTACCAGAGCTAATATCTCAAGGGCGATCAGGGCTTTTGCGGGTAACGGAGAAAAACATCTAACGGTGGTGCCGCTTCGCTTTGAAGAGGGGGAAGAAGCGCTGGAACTCCCAGAAAGCGGGCAGGTGGAACACTGGGGGCTACACCGGGCCACCAACCGCTTTGCCGGACTGGATAGTCTGGCGCTGGTCGGTCACCACCTGCGCCCGCTGGACCGGATCGAGGCCGAAGTAAAAGCGCTCAAGGCTTTTCTGGGAGAAGAACAAGGGGTAGCGCAAGATTCTGTTCAACCACGGTATCAAAAACTTCGGCTGTATAACCATTTGGACCGGACGGGGCGGAGTGCCGGTTTATGGCGGCAGTGTCATAGCGACCCCGCGGTTCAAGCCGCCATCGAACACGATTACGCCTCCCATATTATCCAGGCCATTGGACGGCTCCGAACCGCGTTACGGTCGGAACAGCTGCCTCCGGCCAGAATTCTAATACTTTGTAATGAGCCAGTGGGGGATTTAAAGATTGATGAGCTTACCACGACCGGTAAAATAGCCATCAACCCCGCTGAAAAAATGAATTTCTCATGTGAATCTTATGAGGAATCGTCCAAAAACCAGGGGGTGGTTCATGGGGAGACTAAACCTGATAAAGAGAGAGATAGCGAACCGGAGATGAGTTTGCTCCAGGAAGAGACGGTTGACACCCAGGTAAAAGATCCGTTTTGGGAGGATTTGCCCATAGCCTGGGCGCTTACTTGAGGTGTGAGCGAGAACCTCTAGTTGACTGACATCATTTGCATATAAGGCATCTATAGCAGGGCTGTAAGTCAGTATTTCTGTAGTAGTGCTACCATCAATTGCTGTTCATACCCAAGTTTTGCATATCGTACTTGTCCATCCCTAGAAGTTTCCAAGTTTGATAGGGAAAACTATCGGTATTACTCAGACCATATCCGGAGACAAGCAAGTTCCCCACAAAAAGAAGTTGGGGCAATGTTGAACTGGCAGTTGTCGCTGCGTTAGTTGTGGTTAAAGCAGTCGTCGCCGTTGCTATACTGGCAACTGTAATTGTCGTTGGGGTTGTTAACTGAGCCACAGTGGTTGTGGTGGCGGATGTTGCAGCTAAAATTGGGACAGCAGTGGTGGTATTATTCCCACAGGCTGAAGCAACAAGCCCAATAGCGTGCATAGCGCTAAGCTTAAACCAAATCGAAAAAGGACATACCTCATAAAATGAACCTCGATCAAGCTCTCTCTTCTTTTCTACTCCAGCGGGAAGTATTAGCTGGGCTGATTGGTAAAATAGCCGCAGTCGCTATCCCGAATTGGGCTTTTTCATCGGAGGTGAGGGAGCGGGTGACAGTCTTTTTAGCCTGCTCCAGCGCTTGGGAAAAGCTACCGCAAATATCGCAGGGTTGAATGATGGCAGTGAAATCTTCGCTGGCGGTCAAGATGTTCTTCCCATCCGGGCTGAAATTGGCATCGCTCACCGAGCCTTATACTGTTTACTTATTTCAGACTTGCATGGTTCGTTTTTATTCGTGTCCATATTAAAAGAAACAACTCACGCCACCTCAAAATTGGTATTGGTCACGAATTTCCCCAAATAGATGGGAGTGTTGAAATTATAAAATCATACAACAGGCGCTGGCACAAAGAACAGGGGAGTGCAAGGCGGAGGCGGGCAGATTTCGTAAGCAAGTTTTACCAGCTCAAGAATAAGTTTACGAGCAGCCAGTTAGTATGGTGGCAAAGTGAAAGGAGAGTTTAAAAGTGAAGGTGTGCTACGAAGGGAATATTTGTTCTCTTGTCCGAAATTCGCCGGAACCGGAATGCTGTGATGGCATCACCACCACAGCAACCTTAAAGTAATGTGCTAAATTTTCTGCTCGATATCAAAACGATCGGCGTTCATAACCTTAGTCCAGGCAGAAATAAAATCTTTTACAAACTTTTCTTTATTATCATCCTGGGCATAGACTTCCGCATAAGCGCGAAGGATCGAGTTGGAACCGAATACAAGATCTACGCGCGTGGCGGCCCACTTGACAACACCTGTCTTGCGGTCAATGATTTCATAAAGATTATTGCCTGCCGGTTCCCATCTGAATCCCATGTCTGTCAGGTTTACAAAGAAATCATTAGTCAGAACGCCTTCACGTTCAGTGAATACACCCTGCTTAGTTCCGCCGTGGTTTGTTCCCAGAACACGCATACCGCCCACAAGTACCGTCATCTCGGCGGCGGTCAGACCCATTAGCTGAGTACGATCAAGCATGAGTTCTTCTGCGCTGACAGCGTAGTCTTTCTTAAGCCAGTTGCGATATCCATCATGGATGGGTTCAAGCGCCTCAAATGACCCTGCATCTGTCATCTCTTCCGTTGCATCACCGCGACCAGGGGAAAAGGGAACCGTCAAATCAAAGCCAGCGGCCCTAGCAGCCTGCTCAACACCCACATTCCCGGCAAGAACAATCACATCTGCAACGCTTGCCCCAGTGTTAGTGGCAATACCTTCATACACCGCAAGCACCCTGGCAAGACGCGGCGGCTCATTTCCTTCCCAATCTTTCTGGGGCGCAAGGCGGATGCGGGCGCCGTTGGCACCACCCCGCAAATCCGAACCGCGGAATGTTCGAGCGCTATCCCAGGCAGTAGTAACCATTTCGCTTACGGTCAGGCCGCTATTCGCGATACGTGCCTTGACCGCTACCACATCGTAATCCTTAGGGCCGGCTGGAACCGGGTCCTGCCAGATCAAGTCTTCCTTTGACACATCCGGACCAAGATAACGCGCCTTCGGGCCCATATCACGGTGGGTCAGCTTGAACCACGCCCGCGCAAATACTTCAGAGAAATACTCTGGCTCATTAAAAAACCGTTCAGAAATTTCCCGGTAAATCGGGTCCTTTTTCATGGCCATGTCAGCATCGGTCATAATTGGGTTATGTAGGATTGAGGGATCTTCCACATCAACCGGCTTGTCTTCTTCCTTGATGTTGAGGGGTTCCCATTGCCAAGCGCCCGCAGGGCTTTTCTTCAGTTCCCAGTCATAGTTGAAGAGAAGGTAGAAATAGCCTTTATCCCACTTGGTGGGGTGGGTCGTCCAGGCCCCTTCGAGACCGCTGGTCACCGTGTTACGACCAATACCTCTGCTGGTCTTGTTGATCCAGCCAAGTCCCTGTTCTTCAATTTCAGCCGCTTCAGGGTCTGGCCCCAGTTGGCCCGCGTCGCCATTGCCGTGAGCCTTGCCCACGGTATGGCCACCGGCGGTCAGGGCGACGGTTTCTTCGTCGTTCATCGCCATACGGGCAAACGTCAGGCGTACGTCCTGCGCCGTCCGGAGCGGATCCGGCTGGCCGTTCACGCCTTGCGGATTGACGTAGATCAGCCCCATCTGAACTGCGGCGAGTGGGTTTTCCAGAGACTCGCGGTTGTCACCCTCATAACGGCTTGAACCTAGCCACTCCTTTTCGGGACCCCAGTTGATGTCTTTTTCAGGCTGCCAGATATCTTCACGGCCAAACCCAAACCCGAAGGTTTTCAGCCCCATGGATTCATAGGCCATAGTACCTGCGAACACGATAAGGTCGGCCCAGCTGAGTTTGTTGCCGTACTTTTTCTTAATAGGCCAAAGCAACCGGCGTGCTTTATCAAGGTGCACGTTGTCCGGCCAGGAATTCAGCGGAGCAAACCGCTGGTTGCCTGTACCTGCCCCGCCCCGGCCATCGGCGATACGATAAGAACCGGCAGCGTGCCAGGCCATCCGGATCATAAGGCCACCATAGTGTCCCCAATCCGCTGGCCACCACTCCTGACTTTCAGTCATAAAATTGAGCAGGTCTTTTTTGAGTGCTTCAACGTCAAGTTTCTTGACTTCCTCGCGGTAGCTGAAATCTTTCCCCATTGGATTGGTCTTTGTGTCGTGCTGGTGGAGGATGTTCAGGTTCAAGGCATTAGGCCACCAATCCATGTTTGATTTGCCGGTAAGAGTGTTTCCACCGTGCATCACCGGACATTTGCCTGCAGTTTCCGTATTATTCTGATCCATATTACTCTCCTGTTGTTGCCCCTTTTGCTGAAGTAGAAAGACAACAGCTCCTAACCACTTACCTGTAAGAAGTAACAAAGATATCCTATATCCAGTATTGTTTACGGTCAATAACAAATGGCTCATCCGCAACCTCCATACTGGTGGCGAAGTCTTTATTGACTTATGCCTTTTTGTCAAGCTTTTGACTATGCAACTACCCTGACCGCCCTACTGTCTATTGACAAGCAGTTATTTTGGTTATTAAATACAATAAATTAAATTGGAGCAAAATCACTTGGTTAAGTGAAACGACCTTACATTCAGCCTTCTCGTTCGTCTTAATACCAGTTTTCACCCTTATACCTCACAAATTGCAGATTAATTTCACAATCTAAGAGCGTTTCTTATAATTTGCGAAAGCCTAAAGTTGAATAAATAAAAAAGGTAAAAGGCCGAAAACTTCATTTACTGGTAGATACTCTGGGCTTTTCGCTAATTGATTGGATAAAGGGAATCGATCATGGATAACATCCACTTGGCGGCTACTTTATTACAGCTTACAGGTAATCTGGTTCCGGTAGCGGGATCAACACCGGAGCAACTTTCACAGTTGAGACAAGCTCTGGCTCAGGTGCTCCAGTCTCAGCTATTATCTGAGATTCTGTCCCCCAATTCTGTGGATTTGCAAACGATATTTTCCCGTAAGCCATTCATCACGAGCGATGCCATCAATACAGTAAGCCAAATTGCCGGCAGCCTAGAGCCGACACCAGAATCACCACTTTCGGACCTGCGAGTTTTCCGGCGAGAAGTTCCGGTTCTCACCAGCCAGAATGCCGCTTCGGTTCCCCAATGGGCGGCTGGGCAAATGATCAGTTCCACTTTAGGTCCCTTTGCGGATAGCCTAGGACGGTTATACTGGTTCGATTTTTACCGGATCAGACGCCAGCTAAAAGTAGCCCGTGGCAATGCGTCGGCGGTTTTCCTCTCGATTCCCGTCAGAGGGCTGTTAATGGCGAGCAACACCTATCCCTTGGATGCGGGAAGTATCTGGTTCATATCCACTTTGCTAGCCTCCTCAGCACCCGCCGGGTCTTTCACCGGACTGAAAATTAAGAGAGGAACCCTGAGCATCAACGGTCCTGTCAATATTTCCGGAGACACCCTTGTCATCGCCAGTAATCAATCCTGCATGCTAGAGTTAGAATTGGATCAGCCAGTAGCCTCTTCTGCGCTGGATACTAACACCGGTGATGACGCCAAACAAATGACGATTACGCTACCCCGCAGCGTCACTCTAATCTGTAATCCTGGTGGAATGTCCCTGGTACAGGCCGAGGATATGGCACTAACCCTCTATGGGCAGGAATATAGTCTCACAAGCGCCAGCCATAACGGTAATTATGAGCCGATTCTCAACCGTCTTCTGATCCCGTTTAAATCAACGCCCCACACAGTGCACATCGCTCGGGTTTTGTCCCAGTTATTTCAGCCGGGTGGGACGGCCCCTCTTACCCTGGGCGCCTGGGCCCTTCCGGTCACTTTAACCAGCAGTATCGATCATTTAGGTGATGCTGGTGGTATCGGTGCCATCTGCTTGGTCACGGATGTAGGGCTATCGGCAAACTGGCAGGGCCTTGAAAAAGGGACTGTCAAACTAAGAAAATCCTATCTGATGGCCGAACCTGGCCGTATAGCTTTGACCGCCACACAGGCTTTTGTCCGGGGCGGAAGACAACATTTTGAACTGTGGAACGATAGCAACAGCAACATGATTCGCCAAATCCGAGTGCAGGCCAACATAAGCTATCCTAACCAGTTTGAAATCCGCTATAACTCTCTATCAAGTGGCAATGAAATTGTGACAATGATGGAAGTAAAGTCAAGTTTCACGATTGATAGGCCTCTTCGTGCGGACAGGCAAAGGCCAAATGTCCATTCCGACCGGACAGAACTGGCTTTGCTGGAAACAAAATCTGTCACACAGGTCTATCTTCTGGCCTGGAACATTTTAGAAAGACTCGTCATCAATAAGCTTACCTCGGAGCTGAATCCCATTTCGTTTGCACTGTCAAATTCACTCATCAAAACGACCCCTTTCGACGACCTTGTCCTGGTGGGGGTTTTAGAAAACCAGCACCAGTTTAATAAAGGTGCTCTGGCGCTTGCGGCACATATATATGATTTAATCCCTTCGCTGCCTGACCCCTATGTCTCGTCCTATAAAACACCCTTTAGCAACGACTATTACCAGGATAAAGTGCGCCTTACTACAGGGCAGCTCGGCTATAAAAGCACCTCCGGGGTTAGCTTGCTAACTCTCATCCGGTGGACTGCTCCCGATCAACCGCTGATGACTTTTAGCTTTATCGAGACCAATCCCTTTAACATAAATACACTAGCCAATGCGTCGAGATCATCAGGTTCGACATTGGTGGGTCAGCCCCCTCAAATCATTCAATTACCCGCTCCCAATACAACCGATACAGCGTTGCTGGCAACTGATATAGAAACATCTGTATTATCTTCTATGACCTACCGCATGTATGCGGCAAGAATACCTCAGATAGAAGAGGTTGCCAGGGAGGACCAGGCTAACACGCAAAAACTGCGCAGTTACTTTGATGCGGTCCTGAATACCGCCAAAGAGCAGATTTACATGCTAGACGTTTCAACTAATGCGGACCTGTTGGGTGTCGGCT
This sequence comes from Candidatus Chlorohelix allophototropha, assembly GCF_030389965.1. Lineage (NCBI taxonomy): Bacteria > Bacillati > Chloroflexota > Chloroflexia > Candidatus Chloroheliales > Candidatus Chloroheliaceae > Candidatus Chlorohelix > Candidatus Chlorohelix allophototropha. The sequence continues at coordinate 79,516 of NZ_CP128402.1, read as the reverse complement.
TGGACATTTTTGGACGCAGGCGGGATCAAACCAAAGAAGCGCAGTCGGCTACCGCCAGCCGCATCCCCTTCGAGATTATAGGGGTAGATTTAAGCGCCCTTGCCGCCAATACAAGGCTCTACACGCTGCCGCAGATTCAATGGGAAGCGATTCGGACTATCCAAAATCCTAAAGTAAAGCCTTATCCCTTTCCCTCGCCTGCTACATCACCCGATACTGGCGATCCGGCCCTGCTTGGGGCGGAAGTCTATGAGTTAATTCCAATTGCCCCTAGGCCCGTAGTCAAGAAAATCCTGGCGGCCTACAATGACAGCGACAACGCCGCCAGAGTGGCCGGACTGTTCACACTGCCCTTTGGCATGAAGGCTGTAGCGCTCTGGGACAACGCCTATGACAATACCAAGCCGGGCGCCTTGCTCTCGCTCAACCAGCCCAAATTCGATACCAGTAACGTTGAGGGTGGCATTCAAATATCAGTCCTAGCCACCAGCCCTGATGTGGGCGACAATTTTGAGACGGCAGGCTTTAAGGGCGCCACTATCCAAACCCGCAATCTGATTGATCTGTTAACGGGCACTATTCCCCTGGATGACAATGGGAAGCCGCTAAGCGTATTGGGTCCGGTCGTGGATACAATATTTAATAACGAATTCAAGCCGGGGGGCGCCAACGAACGGGTACCAGTACACCGAATTGATTTTTCCGGTTATGGGGCTACACTGTTCAGCAACTGGCTGAATCCTAATGCCGAAATCGCGGCGACAAGCCAGACCAGATTCGATGTCTGGATCGGGCGCACTTCTCATGAAATTGTGCAGGTCAAAAGTATACTGTACCCCTGTGGTGTGCCTCTCGTCCGCACCATCACCATCCAGCGGACGAGCGGTGGCGGTGTTACCCGCTATGATAGCGGATGGAAAGCCCAGGGACCCGGGATTTATGATTTTTCCTATTATGTAGTCATAGCTGGAATAAAAACACAGTTGCCGAATCCCTTTGAATTCCATCCAGGCGTGGTTAAGGGCCTTTACAATGTGACTAATATCGCCGACACCGGGCGCATCTACCACAAACCCGGAGGGGTACCGACCGATGATGTCACTATGCAGGAAGTCTTTTTTGATGCGGACGTGTTGCTTGAAGATGTGAGCCTCGGTGCTCGAAATGGATTTGTGCCCAGTAAGAAGCAAAGAGGGTTTGTTCAATTAGCACCCTATCAACGCCCCCTGAGCCCTCAGCAATTCTACCAACTTTTGCAGGAAGAAGGCAATCTGGGCGGCCCAGTTGATTGCATGGTAAACGTGGGGGCGTCCGGACAGCCGATGCGCTTGACAAGGATAGATGTGAGCGGCGTTGATAATTCTGGCGCCTACCTCTTCGTATCGGCCGGTCGTGGTTCCTTGCAACTTCCCAAAGAAGGCTCCTGGAGCCTGGTCAGGCGGCAGGAAAGTACAGCGGACATTGTCGGTATCGATGTTGATGGGGCACTTCCACTAATTCGAGAAGGTCGGTTGAATACCATACCAGTACAGCCTTACCGCTTTGCCGAGCCTTCTGACATTAGGCAAGCCTCCAGTCCTGCGTCGGATTACGGGATACTTCACTCCACCGGGTCCCAAAAAGTCTTGTATCTGCGACCAACCATTGCGCGTGGCGATGCCAATATACGAAGCACCCTGCGGCCCTATTTTGCCGATAGCTATGCCATCCTCGGTTCTACCGCCATTTTCCCCAACGTGGATTCGACTTTCCCGCTGGGATTGGTCGGCACGACCCTCGCCGTCATAGGGCCAGGCCAGTTGAGATTGACCTCCGGCGGGACATTTACGACACCGGTCGGCTACCAGCGCGACTTGCTGAATAAAGGCGGGTCTCGGATTTACGTTGATTATTCGGATGTAGCGGATTCAGGGGGTCAGGCTGTTGTCACCTATACCTTTGACTCGCAAGCTCCGGTCCCCTGGACGGCCATGGTGAAGAAGGAAAGTATAGTCATTGACATCATGGCCTTCAAGGGACTTATCACGGTAACTTCTGAGTTTGAAGCTGCCTTCGGCCAAAAGCCGACAATGCCAAAGCCAAAAGTTAAGTTCGGCTCTATTTTACAGCCTATTGTGGATCTCCTGAAGTTTCTTGGCGATTTCGACATGAGCCAGGCGTTTTCCGTCAATATGGGCAATGCCACCGTCACTACCTGGCAGCCGAAATGGAAAGCCTCGCTGATCGGCTTCAAGCTTAAGTATGAAGCGCCAGCAAAGCTGGAAATCTGGGTTTTTGGCTTCAAAATCAAGTCGGTTCCGCAAACGCCCGGTGTGACGAAACCTCCGGTTAAACTTGAATTGGACATTGAAATCGAAGGGCACTATAACATGCTGCCCTTCTCGAAGAGTTCCGACACTCCCTCAACAGACCTGGCAAAAGTGGCAACCGACATGTTATCCGTTGGCGCATCACTCAAGCTGGGCGGGGAGATAGATATTTTCTGTACTTCTATTGGCATCCTTGATCTTTACTTTGTTGGAATTCTTGAATTTGAATTCGGTATCGACTCCAAAGAGGGCAAGTCCTTTGGCTTTAAGGTAGCGGTAGGCCTAGAGCTTGCCACCGAATGGCCGGTCGTTGGCGAAGTATCCGTGATGATGGCGGTGGGCCTGGAAATGGAATGGAAGGATTCCGGCTCCGGCATTTATGCCATCATGATCTTTAAGGGTGAAGCCGAACTCCTCGGTGGCATTATAGTTATCGGTATTTCGATTGAGGCAAAAGGTGGCACGGAAAAGGAAATCGAGAGCGGTGAAGAAAAGACATACGCTGTTTGCGAAGTGGAGTTTGCCGCTGAAGTCACTCTGGCATTTGTGATTCATTTCGAGTTTGACGTAACCTGGCAGGAAAAGAAACAGGTATAGCAACCGTCCGTTCTTGAGCAGAAAAGAGATAGAACTATGACTACTTCGACTACCAGATTGACCATTATGCCGTTCCCGCAGCACTGGGATGGCACGGTATTGAAGATGAATATCCTGGTCATGCCCCACGAGGACCCGACGACTCCCTTTGCGGTCAATGTACCTTCTGGGGTAACGGCGTCACCATTTGCCAGTGTCCGATTGAAGTTTGATGCAATGATCATCGACAGCCTGGATATGATGCCACGCCCGGTAGACGTTACACACACGGTGGTACTCAGCACCACCCCGCCAGCCGATTCACTGACACTCTTCCAGCAATTGGCCCGTTCATTCAAAATCACCAAGCCTTCCAATGTAATTAATCCCGTCAGCGCGTCAACGGTTATTCAGAAATACTTGCCGAATAGTTATCGCCATTCTTTTTCTTTCTCCCAGCCCCGGACCCCTTATGCGAAAACCGACGACAGCTACCAATGTGCTATCAAAGACAGGAAAGAGGGCCTGCCAAAGCCCATTTATAGCACCGACGAAGTCAGTTGGGGGAAAGTTTTTGCTCTAGCCTTGCGCCAGCCTATCTTGGCGCGCCGTCTGGGGTTTGTATATGAAGTGGATTTCACGCTGCCAGCGGGTGTCTATGCAGACGGGGGTTGGCTATATATTGATCTGGATAATACCAGCGAGTACCATGCGCAGATAGTGGCACAACCTGATATTGTAAAGCGCTATGCGGCGCGCATCCCAGCGCTGTCGTCCCCAAGAAGCCTCTTCGCCGCAGTCCAATTCCCGGTTTCCGATGCACCCGTCCCCGGCAATTACGACCCAATTTTCATTGAAGCAGAAGATTACGATGATGGCTTTGCCAAGATAGTCCATTGTATACAGCCCGTGAGCGCCAATTTGCTGCTTGAACCCGGACAGGAGCAGAACGGGCTTCCGCCCACGCGGGATTTTGGCGTACGGCTGGGATGGGACGATGAGCAACTGCTCATCTGGCAAAATCGTCAAATGACCCTCGATCCCGATCTGGGAATTCAGGTGGACGCGCCGATGGGGACGTTTAACTATCGGGTGGACGTCAGGAAAAACGGCGACGACGACACAAAGTGGAATTCCCTGGTGAAGGTGCACGGGGACTTGCAGCTCAGTGGAATCGACCTTGGCACAATTGATGCTGAACTTGGCATCGAAGTCGGGCCAGTGCAGTTAGAAGGGCAGAAACAGGGCGTTTTCTGGCTGCCAGCCTACTACACCCAGTGGACAGGCACCTCGCTGATCATCAAGGATGAAAGGGCGGCTAAGCTAGGCGGCACTGATGCCGTTTTGAAGAAGCAAATGCAAGGTGTAGATGCGGAAAAAGTACCTTTGCGATACGGGGAGATATATGATTTCCGGGTCCGCTTTGCCGATACTACCGGCGGTGGTCCACAAGAACAGGACGTTCCCCTCAACGGCGGACCTGCTCCCTTTGGAACGTGCCGCTTCCGCCGATATTTGCCCCCCATGAAAGCACGTGTCCAGGATCTTGACCTCGACCCACCCCCTGCTACATCGCCGAGCAGCTATAGAGTCTACAGGCCCTTATTAGGTTATCCCTCCCTGCTCTTTACCGGGCTGCCTAACGCTTACAATTTGCTACTGGCAGACTTTCCCACGGCATTGACTCAGAGCAGAGAGGCTGGCTACTTCGACCCTGACGTGGACTTTTTGAGAATTGAAGTAGCTGTTAAAGCGCCGGAAATGGATACACTCCTCTCGCAGCGTGGCAATGAAGCATATTACCCTTTATTTACCACGATTCGCACCTTTCCGGAGGATATTACCCAACCTTTCGACCTGCCTGTTGAATTTCATGATGCACTTGTCATCAAATTTGGCGATGAGTCGGATCTGGGAGATTTGCCCCTGACGACTGATAGCTCTGCACTTAAATTACCCACTTCGCGGGATATTCGCATCCGGGTTTTCCCCGTATGCAGGGCAGACCCGACTTTATCATACTTCGGCAGTCAGGAAACGCGGGTCGGCAGGGCAGTATCCATCTACACGCGCTCCGATGCGGTAGACGAAAGATCTTTGTTTGTCAATGAAAGTCCGGCCCGCCAATTTCAGTCTATCCTTTTACAACCCGATCCGACTCCTACGACCAACTTATTAGCCCTGATGGCATTAAGTGGACAGTCAACTGATACCCCGGCCAACTTATTCCAGCGGCTGGCAGAGCAACTTCAATTGAATACCGCTGGTGCCTCGCTTTTCGGCAAGCCGGGCGAAAGGATTATCTTTGGTTGTGCCAAAGGGCTGCCCCATACGCTCTCTCCCGAACATTCCACCATCACCTTTGCCAATAAAACCGATCTGGTGCAGCAGTGGATTCCAACAATCATTCTGGATATCAAGCGGGACTGGTCATGGGATGGTCTGGACATCATAAGTTTTGAAATAAAACGGAATGGCGTGGAGCTTGTCGGCATCATTGAGCTAAAGAACACCGTGAGCATAACGGCGCTCCAAGACGCGGACCGGAGCCATACGAAGCTCATCTTCTTTGACGTGGTCGATCCCAAAAATTTCTCCGGGCCATTCCCGGAACCACTTGAATTGAAATACACCATAACAGCGCATTTCAAAAAGGCTCCTGCTCAAAAGGACGCCGATAAGGAATTGACGATGACCGTCCCTGTTGCGGTCCCGCCTGCGCAGGTGCCCAGGGTTGTGTCCGCTGGCATCGCGCTCAGTCCTTACGTGCGGAGTGACGATTACTCGTCCACGGAAGCCAGGAAGAAAGTGGTGTGGATTGAGTTTGAGGAGTCTATACAGAACCCGGAAGATGGCTATTTTGCTTTTGTAAAGGCGTACGCACCCGACCCACTGCTGCTGGTAGGTCGTGATCCTGTTCCTGACCCGAAAGAAAACACGCCATTTATTCCACCAGAACTGATTCGCGTGATTACCGCCGGACAATCCGACGACCAAGCGGGCTTGAATGCCTGGCAACCACTCATTCCTTGCACCGAAATTTCACCAAGGCATTTCATCATCCCGCTGCCACCCGGTTTGAATGTAGAGTCTAACGAGCTATTTGGCTTCTTTGTGTACGAATTTTGTGTGGGTCATGCCAGAGTCTGGTCTACTGCACAGGCAAGATTTGGCCGGGCAATCCGGGTCACCGGGATTCAACATCCTGCGCCGCAGATGACGTGTACTGTAGCCCGTACCGATGACGCCATCCTCCTATCCGCCCCCTATGCAACATCCACTTATGAGGGTCGAAATGCCCTGTACACATATCCACAAACGGAAATCTGGGGAGTCTTGTATGCCCAGGTCATGCAGTTGGATGGCAAAGACTTCAGGAACATAGTGTTACGCGAAAAGAAAATGAAGGTTGAAAGGAACCAGATCGATTTAGAAAGAAAGCGCCAGGAGACTCCGCAAGAATACGGTATTTGTAGCTGGACACAGACCGAGGTCAGAGCAATGTTGCTTTACCTAGGGCTGCCGGAGAATACGCCGCTAAGCGTGCTGGCCATTGAGATGATCCCGAACTTTGAAAATGTCAATGAACCCTTGAGTACGGACCTGGGGAAAATGCGTATCTATAGAACATCTCCGCTTGAACCAGTGCCCGAACTCTGCCTTTGAGCCGTCAATTTTGCTGCTGTTTTTTAACAAACCGCAGTCTGTCCGGCTATGGTTCAAAATAAGCAGCGCTTGGCGCCAGGCTTTAACTTTACTGACCAGCACTACCAGCCAGAAACGATCAAGTGGTTTAAACTGAGGGTGTTTTACCTGACGGGTTAAAACGATCTGCTGTGGGCAAAGCCTTGATAGCCGTTCCATCCAAGTCAGCACATTGGCGATACGGCTTTCCAGTAAGGGGGTAGCCAACCTTTAGGTCTGGTGCGGTTCAGGAAACGAGGTTGGCAATAACGGGTCTTGCGGTTGCGCCTACCTCTCCGTAGTTGCCTACGGGTTAGAAGCGCATCTCTAATCTGCTGTCCCCTGTGCGTTATCTCAGCCGCGAATACCACCTCTCCAGTGGCATCGTTGACTATCGCCAGTCCGATAGTTTTGCTGCCGGGGTCTAGCTTCAAGTGCAAGTGGTATGTCTCGGCATCCGTCACTACCCGTTTCAAGATGATGGTGAAGGGATAGTGTTTGAACATGGCTGCCTTGCCTTGTGTGAGAAGCCACCGAGCGTAGCCGGGATGTATCGGGTCTAGCGGTTGCTTGTTCGTGTCCAATAGAAATACGTTGCTCAAAAGAGCCTCCTTACGGGTAATGGTTTCCTCGACAAGGTGTAAAAGGCTTGTTATGCCCGACTCCTTTGTGCCTTACCTCAGCACTCTTGAAATCGGGCGATAGAGCTACAGGCTGGAAAGCACCTGTAGGTATCATGACCTGCTACACGTAGAAGGTGTTTCAGTTCTGAGTCTGGTCAATACAGGCTCTTGGGGACTTGTTCCTCAAGCCGCCTGCTTTAGCTGGCGGTTATTGACAATAGATTCAGGTTAGCGTTTAGAATATTTGGTTGAGGGGATAAGTTTGCTTTTGAGGGATAAGTTCATCAAACAATTCTCATGTCTTGACAAAGTTGAGAATCACATTACAATTAGACTCAGGTAGAGTACAGGCGTTCCCAATGACTACCTGTGTTTATATACTCAATCTTTTGGTCATGGGTCTATCACTACTCACTAATTGAATATTTGTAATGCTATTAGAGCATTTAGTTGTAGAAAGATACAATAGAAACAAAAAAGCTGGTCAGTGACCAGCATCTAAAATGTCTATAAAATAAGAAAATCCCCTCTCAGCCCTGGAAAGCAACGGGGATTCTCAAACAAGTGCATAGCCCTCACAGGGAGGACTTTTATTTTCCTTTTACACTTAAAGGATAGCATAAGAGATTCTCCATGTCAAGAGCTAAGGAGAATTTTTTATGCCTTCTTTACAAAAGAAACAGGCTCCTCTTGAGGTTGCTTCAAGTTTTGAGTCATCGGCAAGGACGAATGGATATTTTGTCCAAGTTCCCGTAGAACTAATAAAAAACCCAAACCTCACCCCGGCTGCTCTAAAGCTTTACCTGCTGTTGCTTTCTTATTGTGGTTCCAAATCCTGCGCTTGGCCTTCACAAGGTAGGCTAGCAGAGGAAATGGGACTTTCCGAAAGACGGGTACGAGGGCTATTAAAAGAGTTGGAAGGAGCGGAATTGGTTACGGTAACGCACTCCAGCGGTACAACCAACACTTATCATCTTGGAAGACCTTCGTTAAAAAACCAAGGTGTGTCAGAAAGTAGTGAGGAAAATCTTTTCCGGAGGGGGAGGAAATATATTTCCTCCAATATACATGAATTAGAATTAAACCATGTGTGTGAAAAAGTACCATCACAATACGATTCTAACGAAGACAAAAATACACCGCTTGTTTCCACCACTGAAACTGAACCACTAGCCTATACACTACCTTCAATTCCCTCCGCTTTATTACCATCGGAAGCAGCAGAAATTGAAGCTCTACTGGTTTCAGCCGGTCTATCTCAACTCTTAAGCGAAGAACTGGCACTCCTAATCATCGGAAGAAAACGGGATATCGAGTATGTAAGGTTGATAGTACAGGCAAGTCAGAAATCTGGAATCTACAATCCTCCCGGTTTTATTCGCTTTATGCTTCTGCGCGACGCTGACCCTGTTCAGGTAAAAAAACTTGGCAGCGATGCTAGGCAGCGTAAACGACAAGTTAAAAACCCTGCTCCTATAGATTTTTCCAAATACACCACCGGTAAATATGCCTATCTAACTTGTTCTACTACCTTTGGAGAGGATACCAACACCTCCAGTCCCGAGTTTTCAGAAGAAATCATGGGCGCAAATCCTACTGAAATCCTATCTTCTGAAGAGTCTACTGCTCCATTTGAAACAGCCTTTGAATACAAAATCGAGAATGCTCCTAAAGATAGGACGGCTTTCTATATCACCGAAGACAAACCTTCGAGTCAAGAACTTTCCGATATCTGGCGCATATTGAGGATTGAACTAGATCACAGTAAATGTCTACCGGCAACGGTATCGCAATATGCTCGATTGAAACTGGATAAGGATTCAGAAAAATGCTATTTGTGGTTTCCAGATTGGGTCTGCCTGACACCCCAACAGGAAAAAACAATTTACAAAACGCTGTTGGAAATACTGCAAAAAAGGATGTTTTTGCACTTTTTACCGGGTGGGTTTGATCAGAAGATTCAGCTTGCGTAGCTGGAATAATAGCTTTTCAGATTTCCTGTTCCTGATGATTTATGCTATATTTATTACGCTACTAGCGATAACATAGCTTCAATAAGTATTGAAAGTTCATATAGTATGACTGCAAAAATAATCTGCTTGGCTCAAAATAAAGGTGGCACTGCCAAGACCTCTTCCGTTCTTAATCTTGCTGCCTGCTTGGTACAGTTCGATCTTCGGGTGTTGACGGTTGATCTTGACCAACAGTGTAACCTGACAGTATCGTTGGGGGTTGATCCAGTTGGTCTGAACCCAACCACTTTCCAGCTTATTACGGATAGTTCGGTTACGGCTCAGGATACTATTGTACACACTGCTGAAGGAATTGACCTCCTACCTGCCTCTATAAAGCTGGGGGTGCTTAATTTCTCGATACAGGAAACACTGGGTCGGGAGCGTCTTCTCTCCAAAAAAATCAGAGCTATAATCGGAAACTATGATTTTGTATTGATCGATACCCCACCTAGCTTCGACATCGCCACTTTAAACGGTCTCACTGCCGCCGATTATTTGATGGTTCCGGTTGTTCCAGAACGGTTGTGCGTGGAAGGTCTTGGCAATATGCTCAGGACTTACCAAGAAATACGCGAGAATTCCAATCCCAATCTTGAAATGCTGGGTATTTTTATAGCCCGCTATGATGGTCGGCGCACACTTCATAAAGAATTGGAGGGAGCGTTACGGGAGGAATGGGGAAATAGCGCTTTTGCCACAATCATACGTGAACGGGCTAATATGCAGGAAGCGTCTATGCGTGGTCAATCGGTTATTGCTTACCAACGTGGCAGCGACTTGTCGGCTGACTATCTGGCTCTTACTCAGGAGGTACTAGACAATGTCAGATCTGTCTAATAAGAAGAACCTCCGACCAGCCAGAATCAATATTCCTTCGCTTAATAATATTGTAGCTCGCACGGAAGGGCAGCAATTGGTGGGAACTGCTTCCTCAACCAGAGCACTGGTGGGCGCTATGATTATACCGATTGACCTTCTAATCGAAGCTAGCGAGCAAGTACGTCACGACTTCCACTCGGATAAAGCCAAAGAAGCGCTACAAGAGTTGGCTGATGATATACAGTCCAGAGGTGTTTTGGAACCGCTGATTGTACGTCGTTCTGGTGCGAATGTGCCGGAGGAGAAGCAGTATGAGATTATTGCGGGTGCGCGACGCTTTCGGGCGGCTCAACTTGCTGGGCTAAAGGAAGTGCCGGTTATTGTCAAAGATATGGATGACCGTGAGGCGAAATTTACTATGTTGGTCGAGAATATACAACGCCTTGACTTGACCGATACTGATGAAAAACGCTTCTTTTTGATGCTTCAAAGCGACTACAACTTGACCAACCGTGAAATCGCCAAATTAATCAATAAGAGCGCAATGTATGTCAATCGACGTTTAAATGATCAAGTTGAAGAGCTGGCAAAAGATAGTGAAAATGGTAACAATAGTAACGCTCCGTTACAAGACCAACCTGTAACACCAAGAATTATTCGCTTCAATCCTTCGGTATTTCGTAAATTTAACCAGGCATTGGATACTGCTTTGGTATGGGTCACGCAGACTACACCCGACACAAGAGATATTATACGTCAGAATATTTCTGAAATGGAGCAAAAACTGGCAGAACTTAAAAAACTGATATCTTTGGAAGAAGACTAGGAGATAGGTCATCTTACTACAGCCGATAAATCGGCGTAGCTTGTCCCTAGCGAGTGCTGGAACGATAGGTCGGATGACACAGGTTGACTAGACCTGCCGGATTTCTCCGGTGCGACCCACCAGCTAAAGACGGTTCTAGTCTAATCACGAACCGGGAGTATCGCTACTCCTATACCAAAGCTGGCATGGTTTAGCCCCTCTATTAGCAGGGCGTGGCAGACACTTACTGATAGCAGAGTGCTATCAGCCCTAACCGTTTCAGCCGAGTGGCGTTTGTGTCTTAAAGTGCAGCGTATGTATCTGCCTTAGCTTTACAAGCTATGAGCGAATTATAACAGGATTTGAGGCTAAACTCAAACAAACGTACTATTCGGCTAGTGTGTTTTTGGTGGCTGTCCACAGCCCGCCTGTGCCCCGTAGGGGTATAAAAGGGCGTGGCTTCCGCCACATAAGGAAAGGTTTTATTGTGATTCTGCTAATACCGGTGCGCGATTTGCTCTTGTGGGGCAGAAATGCATCGGAATACTGCCACCGCTAACGTAATTTTGAGTCGTGGGTTAGCGAATCAGGGTTTGTCACTAGATGTCCTATGCCGAAAGGCGGCTGTAGTCTATGACTTGGCGCAAAAAAGCAAAGTAGCAACCATTACCAAAATGGTAACGGTTGGATACTAGAAGAGGGAAATATGGCTCAGGGTAAAGAACTATCTCTGTTCAACGGTATCACGATTAGAAGGATTTGGCACAAAGGCGAATGGTATTACAGCATTGTAGATATTGTGGCAGCCCTTACTCAAAATGAGAAACCTAGTATCTACTGGTCTAAAGTAAAGAAACGTGCCAGAGCAGAAGGGTTTGCAGAAGGAATCGAACCTCTGAAACTTAAATCTGCCGATGGAAAGCTCAGAGAAACCGATACAGCAAACCGCGAAACAATTCTTAGACTTATCCAATCCGTACCCTCACCCAATGCAGAACCTTTCCGTATCTGGCTTGCCCAGGTTGGAGAAGAGCGTTTCCAAGAAATTGAAGATCCTTCTCTGATGCTGGAGCGAATGCGGCAGCATTATCGCAAACTTAACTACCCGGAGGAGTGGATTGAACAGCGCATACGAAATGATATTGTACGCAATGATCTTACTGATGAGTGGAGAGAGCGGGGTGCCAAAGAAGGGGTACAATTTGCCGTTTTGACAAATGAAATTCATGAGGGCACTTTCGAAGTCAGCATACAGGCACATAAAACCTATAAGCTTCTGCCATCAAAAACCAATCTGCGTGACCATATGACCGTGCTTGAGTTGGCTTTATTGTCTCTAGGAGAAGCTACTGCTATCACCCTTCATCAGGATCGGGATACGCAAGGCTTTGAAGGGTTGAAAAAGGATTCCAGAGAGGCAGGAACAGCGGCAGGGAGAGCTAGAAAAGAAATTGAGCAATCGGTAGGACATCCCGTAGTGAGCAATCAGAATTTTTTAAAGCAGCAACGCCGACCACTAGGACAGCTTTCGATGTTTGAGGAAGAAGAGGATGTTTGAGTTCGTCATAAACTACAGCCGATAAAGCGGCGTAGCTTGTCCCTGAACCGAAGTCCGAGACGATAGGCTGTATGACGGCAGCCCACCAGCGAAAGCTATACCGAGAGTAGTATGGTGGCTTATCCCTGATGTTATAGCTGACGTTTAAGATTAGGTTTCACGTGTGACAACCTCACAACCCACCCTGATAAATATCATTCAAATTGACGCAACATTGAAGGATTGCTATTATCTCATATTAAAGGTCACTGGGAACATTGCAATTTTGAGAGGAAATAAACGAGTCAATAACTACAGCCGATAAAGCGGCGTAGCTTGTCCCTAATCAGATACCCCTACGGGCACAGGCGATTGAGACGATAGGCTGATTGACGGCAGCGTTGAGGTCAGCATTTAAGCTGTGACCACAAAGTTTACAAACAAATTCAGATTGATTGCGGCGGGAACGTTTATCTACAACCCCGCAAGAGGAACAACCTTGAGAACTGTAGCGGGCATCAACATACTTAACTCTAACTCCGGCAAACTTGGCTTTGTATTCAACAAATCCTTGAATTTGTCGGAAGCTCCAGTTGCTCATAGCTCGGCGTTGAGTACGTCTGCCCTTTACCCTGTCTCGAATATCGGTCAGGTTTTCCATTGCAATCATGTCACAGGGAGAACAATTGAGAACTATAGTCTTCGAGACGCAGTGGTTCACATCACGCTGAAACCGTGCAATCTTACCAGACAGCTTTTAAAGATACCGTTTAGCAGATTTAGTGCCTTTAGCTTGAAGCGACCGGCGAAGTCGAAAGTAGCGGTTGTTTACTTCTTTCTTGGCTTTACCACCAAAGAAGTTGCGCTTGGAAGTAACCGCTATCCGGCTGCTACCCAAATCCACCCCGATAGCTTTATCGGTAGGAGTTGTATCAGCTTTATCAGTGGAAACAACGATATACAACCAGAAACTACCCTTACGGTAGATAAGGTCGGCACTATCGGTTTGCCACTCTTTTCCGAGATAGCGGTTAAAGAACTCAGGAACAAAGACAGGGATAATAGCGCGGTTGCGTTTTTGTCTTTGTTGCTGGACGTGTACAAGGCTAATCGTTCGTTTTACCCTGTCAAAAAGGTAGGAACGAGCGTCTTCTGCTAATAAGTGTCGTGCAATCGTTAAGCTATCTAGTCGATCGGTTTTAGCGCGCAACCCTCTATTGGCAGCCCATTGATGGGTGTGAGCGGGCTGGAGTAAAATTAGCTGATAGCCATGCCTGCTCAGATAGTGATAAAGGTTTTCCCAATAACGGGCGGTTGCTTCCATTCCTACCAGAGTGTGTGCCGGTACCAGACCGAGTTGGTCGAATTGAGCACACAATTTCTCGAAACCAGTCAGAGAGTTGTCGAATTCGAGCGGTTTGAGTGTGATTGTTTTATCCAACTTAAAAACTGCCACCATAAATTTTTGGCTAGCTATATCGACACCTACTAGAAATTGAGGAACTGGTGTAGCGGATGGGCTAGCTTGGCTTAGTTGCCCTGACATAAAAGTATCCTTTCGTCGGGTGTTGAATACTTTCTTTAAACCCTTTGAGAGGGCTAAGACGCTTTTACGGGAAACCCACCCGATCAGGGTAAACGTAAACTCATAACGGATTGGCAGTCTCCCTGGGGAGCTGCAACAAGCTCAATTGACGTATAAGACCCTGACGGGCGGGGAGTAATCTACTCCAGGTGGTCACGATGTGCCACAGTCACTATTGAAGTCTCTCCCGTTCTTCCCTTCAGTCTAGCACTCTATTTACTTCTCGTAAAAGGTGTGCTTCTACCATCTATGTATATGAGTCACTATAGTTCATATTTGGCGCGTAGCCATTTTGGCTACGCGCTGTTCAATAACTAGTGAGCCAAGTGTCACACTCATCGCCACTGGATAAAAAGAAATTTCGTAATAATTACGCTCAAAAACTCAGTTCCCAAGTCTTTCGTAAAGGCCACAGCCGTGACACTTGACCCACTAGTGGGTCACACCACAATTGAGTTGCCATTGCTCTAAGCTCAAAATGCTTGATTTGATAAGCAATTAGGTTAAAATAGCTATTTCAATTACCCAACATGCTTTCAGATCAAGTTAAAACGAGGATTTTTATTTCAAATCTGGCTCGAAAACCCAGATTTTGGCATTTTATGAAAGGCTCTCGTAATACTATAATGCCACGCCAAACTAAAAAAATACGCTTGGATCAACTCGTGAGTTATATTCAAACTCAAACCCCAACCAGACTTGAACTCCTTACAGAATTATATAATCTTAGAGAGTCAGGTCGCAGGATGTTTCAACGCGACCTAGAGGAACTCCGGTTGGAATATGAGATTGAGCTGGACGGGGATGGACGCTATTATCTTCCCGAAACCACTGCCACCACTAGAATCCTTTCAGCTATACTGAGTAAAGAGGAGCAAGTGTTACTCAGCCGAGTTCAGCAGGAATTTCAAACTGGTCATCCCTATGCCAGTGATGTCAGCCAGTTACTCAGTAAGTTAGCCGGACAACTTAACCAACAAATGCAACGCTTAGATAGTTCTACCCCTCTGAGTTATTTTGGACCCTATTTCGCCCGAGATTACAGTCGCTATCGCCCACTTATAGAGACGTTAGAACAGGCTATCCGTCAGCAACAGAAAATCCAATTTATTTATACTCGTCCTGTCAGTCGTTCCTCCGAAGAAATCCCTCACCACGCGGTTGAACCACAAAGTGTTGGTGTGCGAAACGGGGTCTTCTATTTATATGGCTACAATCCCAAAATGAGCCGAGTGTTTCCATTCCGCCTTGACAAAATCAAGGAGTTGCGCGTATTGCCCCAGAAGTTTGCAACCCTTCGTAAGCCGGAACTCGTGGAATTTGAATATTTACTCCATACAGACTTAGTTAAGGGCGGAATATCCGAGCGGTTTCATCAGCAAGAATTACTTGAAATCCTGTCCGATGGTCGCGCCCATGTGAAAGCCAAAGAGGAGGAGTTCTGGATTATTCAGGAAATGCTACGCTTGGGTCAAAAGGTAGAACTACTTTCCCCGCTTTACCTTCGTCAACGCCTTGCCCAAGAAATTAAAGTAATGATGAGTTATTATGCCGGAGATGAAGTTTGACCGTTAACTTATACAGTGATAAGCTATAGTCTAATTCCGTTTGAGGAATTGAAAATACTTATATAGACTTGCTAAATGCTTTAGCAGTTACAACTAATACCGTTTGAGGTATAAACCCTTCCTTTGAAAACAAGAGGGTTTATATTTTTAATGCATATATAGGTTTACTTATATAGACTAAACAACAATTACAATATTTGATAAAATAAAAACGTTGAAGGTTTTACTTGGCAGTTTTCCTCCAACGCTTAATTTGGATATAAGTTATTCTAACTGTACTATGATTGTATACCTATAACAATCTGATACGGTAAGGAGACTTCTGTATGAATCAATATATTGCAGTACAGTTAGAGTTTTGGGTGGCTATAGCACCCGATGGGAATAGCTTTTTCATCAACCCTCCTACCCCCCTGCTTTGCGAAGTCATCCAATCGAGCAATTCACAAATTGCTCTTCACGAGCTAAAAGCAGCCTGATAGTTTTTGGCTGCCTCGCTGGTTTTGAGGTAGCCTAGTTTTAGAAACGAAAAATCATCCTAATTAGTGACAAAAGTGACAAAACGACTTTGTTATAATAGGTTTAGTTTTTAATGCTGCTAATTTTTAGTAAGTTTCCATATATTATGGAATTGTATTTTCTAAAGCTAGGAGCCAGATATGGCAGAGTTTAGGATTGAATTAGGATCAATTTATTCCAGGTTAGCGACTGCGGCTGACTTAAAGGGGCTTTCGATAGAGCGGTTGCCGCTACACTATCAAAGCAAGTTACGCTATCATCAAGCCCGCGTCTGGCAAGCCTTTAACGACCCAGACTTAGATGTAATATTTGATACAGCCTTAACTGGCGATGGCAAGAGTCTGGCGGGACAGCTACCCATATTAACTCAGAATAAATGTGCCTTACTCACCTACCCCACCAACGATCTGATTAAAGATCAAGAGCGGCAAGTTGCGCGCTACATTCAAGAATTCGGGAGAAACCTCCATTTCGACACCATGTATGGGGAGCGTATCACCGAACTGATGGAAATACAGGAAATAGGTAAACGCAGTAGCCAGATTCTAAAACTGTTCAGTAGTAACGATGTATTGTTGACTAACCCAGACCTGTTTCATTTGCTAGGTAGCTACAATTATCCGGGCAGCGATGGGGAAAAACGAGATTATGTTTATGCTATTCCCCCAAATTTCGACTATTTTATCTTTGATGAATTTCATATTTTTGGCGCACCACAAGTAATTTCAATTTTGAACATTTTGAACTACCACCGAGCGATTGGTACAGGTCGAAAGCTGAAATATATCTTTCTATCGGCTACGCCCAGCAAATTATTCAAAAAATTGCTGGACAATAGCGGCTTTCGCTGGACAGAAATTGCGGGTGATTATTCAGCTGTACCAGCCTTTGGTTATACCGAAAAACCGATTGTCCAGCCTATTTCGTTGCGGCTACATCCCCTAAATGAAAAAGGCGCTTTTGCTTGGGCTGAAACTCATCTGGAAGAATTAGTAACTTTTTACCAGGCTAATCCGGGGGCGAAGGGGGTTTTTATTGCGAACTCGGTTGCCACTGCTAAACGCCTAACCAAGTTTTATCAAGCGGAATTAGAGCAGAAACATGGTATTAAGGTTGGCGAAAATACGGGTCTGACCTCTCGCGAGGAGCGTGACCGAGTGATGGGGCAAGACTCGGCGGTACAACTTATCATCGCAACCAGTACAATAGATGTGGGAGTGGATTTCAAAATAAACCTGCTTATTTTCGAGTCATCCAACGCCGGAACCTTTATCCAACGCTTAGGTCGGTTAGGTCGCCATGAGGGTTGGCAAGAGTATCGAGCTTATGCCCTCTTACCAGATTGGATAGTCGGGAAATTTGCTGCTCGCTTTGGAGATATCGGAACAAGCGTGCCACGGCTGGATTTTCTGGCGGCGATACAAGGGAGCGACAAACTGACAACGAAACCAGATGCTGCCGCCGATGCTGGAGCGATTTTTCAACCTGACCAAGAATTCAAAAATTACGCATCCAAATGGGGCTGTTTGCAAACCGCCGCTATTATCGTCAAGGCTCAGAGCAAACTTGGCGGCTTTAAATCAACTGGGGATGATGTTAAAAACCTCCGAGAGCAATACAACCGCCAGTATGGGGTAAAGGAAGGAGAAGATAATACAAAACGTTGGGTTGCAAAATATTTGGAGTTGTGGGGTAAACCGGAAGATACCAATAAAAAAGAACGCAAGATTTTGGAGGAATTGACCAGTTTTCGGGGAAGAAGCCCGCTGGCATGCGGTATTTATGATGAAACGGACGGTCACTTTAAAACTTACGATTTGTTTTTTTTGCTGGCAAATACCGAGTTTATCCCAATGTCGGAGAGTGAGTTCAGGCGCAAGGCGGGAGATGATTTCGCCAAATACCAGAGCCGCGAACTAAAACTCTATGTGCGCTTGAAAAGCTATCTGGAGGAGCGCGAAAGTTTCACTCTATATAACTCGCGCTCTTTCAAGGATAAGCTTAACCAGATAAATGTCTTTGATAACTTCACAATTCAGGACAACCGCACCCTAGCCTTGCTGCCCGATGACTCGGTTAACGATAGGTTGGCTGAACTTTCACTGGTATCTCTGGTAGTAGGAGATAAACCCAAAGATTTCAAACGTAGAAAAGCCTTAAGCCCCTTGTTTCCGGTTTATACCGTGAAAGATAAAAACGGCCTGTTGCGGAGTGTGGTTTTTGGAATGGACGCATTATTAGCCCATTCGCTGGTTTTTTACGAAAAACCTAGCGATGAGGATTCTATCTTTATCTGTTAAGGAGTTCAAAATGGCTGAGGTTGAAATGTTTCAGGTCGAAGTGCTAAAACGAGCCATTGAGGAGGAAGACCAGCAAAACCCTGCGCTGGTTAATAAGGTGTTGTCTTCTTTTATCACCACAATGGTTGGTCCAATGTTACAGCGTTATAGTTTGTACCCCGCCAAAGGCACTACCGATGATAAATTTGCCCATAACGCCGACCAGATGATGGTAACGCATTTGCTCAACGGCATTTTTGCCACTCTTAACTTTGTGCGCGAAGCTCAAAAATATGGTAGTTCGCTAGAGCGCTTGGACGATAAGGCTCTCAGGCTTTATATACTTGGTTATACCATGCACGATTTGGATAAAATATTGAGCCAAGAACTCCGCACCAGTAAGAAGGTAGAAACCATACAGGTCTTGCGACAGGTAAAAGAGGAATTGCTAAAGCTGAATGTGGGGGAGTTTTTGCCGGATTTCGAGGAGTGGCTTGACCTGATTGCTTGGTT
Source organism: Candidatus Chlorohelix allophototropha (assembly GCF_030389965.1). Taxonomy (NCBI): domain Bacteria; kingdom Bacillati; phylum Chloroflexota; class Chloroflexia; order Candidatus Chloroheliales; family Candidatus Chloroheliaceae; genus Candidatus Chlorohelix; species Candidatus Chlorohelix allophototropha. Next base: position 60,684 of record NZ_CP128402.1, on the reverse strand, counting down.
GGCGGTCAATACCCAACGCACTTGGGGCATCAATATGAGCCATACCACCTTTGCCAGCGCTATGAGCGAAGAACAATTTAATTCATTCTGCCCTCGTACTGACCGCCTTCCTACCAAAGTTGAGCCGATGCTCCGTGACCTGTGTACTTTTAGTGATTTGATGGCTTTTGTAGTCAAATCGCCGGAAGTGGCTTTGCTGGGCGGGTCTGTCGGCCGATTACAGGATTTCCTTGACCACTACAGCGATTTTAGTCTGGTATATCACAAATTGGCGGACGTGCGTGGTTTTCTAAGCAACCTGATTAATAACGCCACTATGGGTTATCTAAAAAACATATATGGAACAGATGAGCCACCCCTGCTTCCCTATCTCTTTTTCCCTAATGGCGTGGTTTATTTGAATTTAAAACGCACCCGCCCCGCTCCCGTGATTGACCGAACTGCCCTCAACCAATTGGTGAAAGCCGAAATACAGGAAGCGTGCGAAGAAGCTATTGGTGATGGTGCAGGTTTGGGTTTTAGTCCGCTTGGCTTGCTCAAATATCCCGGCTATTTCCATGACTTTTTAACTTTGCGGAAGTTTTTGCAGCTTTTTGCGGAGAAAGCGGTCAGCGATAGCAAAGAGAACGTGGCAGAAAGCACTCTATCGAAGATGAAAGAGATGCAAACCGCCGGACGAATTTCAGCATCTATCGCCCTTGATTATTTTCCTTCGGCGCGGATAACAATGTTAGGGCGGTTTCTAATTAATTATCTAAAACTAATCGATGAAAACTTGGGGAAAGGTAGTCCATTGCTTAAAGCCGAGTTAGAGAAACGTTTGATTGCACGTCTCAGCTCGGAAGTCTGGCAAGAGGCTCAGCAAATCCCTAGTAGCGGCGGGCTGGATTATCGTTATTATTGGATTGCGGCGCAGTACCTCAGTACCCACCCTCTATCAGAAAATGAATTAGAGGAACTGTTTAAGCAATTGGTGGACGAACTGCTGGAAATAGCTGGGGAAAAGCTGGAACATGCGGAGGGGTTACAGGGACCCTATCTCCAATATCTGCCCGATTATCTGGATAAAAACCTGATTTTTGGCTTCAAATCAGCCAAAGCCGCATCCAATAGCACAACTGGTACGGACTTTGCGGGAGAATTGGCTAAATATACAGCCGCAAAAATGCCCCGCAATAGCACACTACCCTGCACTATTTGTAACTCAGCTTATCCCACCGCTGTGCAAGAGGATGCTTCGGTGTTGTTCCAGCCTTGGGTCTATAAAAATCGGCTACCACTTTATAAAGGTTCAAACGCAGGGGGAATCTGTTGTATTTGTTCGCTAGAACTGATGTTGCGCCAGATTCTTCTGACCGATAAACCGGGTGGTCAGGGACGTATCCGCGTGACCGGCAAAAAGTACGAGAGCATGGAAATGAAATATTTCTTTATCTATCCGGGCTTTTTCTTCACAACCCAAACCTATCGGCTGGCTAGTACTCTTATCCAACGTATGCAGAACCTTAAACTTTTTGCGGTCGGCAAAACCTTGCGGGATAAAGAAACGATTAGCTCTAGCGACATTTTTAACCTGGAGTTTTTCAATCCAAGAGTGGGGGAATTACGACAGTTAGATGAGGAGCAAAGCGAGGAGCAGGAAAAAAAGGGCAGTATGTACCTGTTCAATCGCAAGGAAACCCACCAATATCCCGGTTTTATCTTTTTTGCCAAGAAAAATTTTAATAACCGCGAAACGGGGGCAGCTGCCACTACCGCCTCTTGGGTAGAAGCCGCTTGGTTGGGATTGGCTCTGCCGTTGGTAATGGGGGCGCGGGTAGTAGTAAGCGAGATGTATATGCCAGTTTATTCTTCCTCCGCCGATTTCAAGGAAACTGTGATACTGGATGCTCCGCATCAATCTGTGCGTTATCTGTTGTCCGATACACACCTGCGCCTTGACCAGCTATTCGGCGATAGAAAAAAGGTGGGAGATGTTCTAAGTGGTAGTTTGGCTGCTTTCAGTCGGGCTATCGAACTCCACCTTGATACCGAAGCTTCCGGTGGCGACCCCAAGTTAGGACGCTTTAACCGTATCGCCCGCGACCTAGCAACTGACCCGCTTTATGTGTTTTCGTTCCTGCAAGAACAAGTGCGGGAAGCCAAGTTAGAGGCTATGCCCGGTGAGAAAGCCCATCACTATAAGCAAATCTATTACCAGTTAGTGAAATATCTGGATACGACTACGAAAGGAGGCTCTATGCCAGTAAATGCAACCCGTCACGAAAAAGCGGTTCAACTTTATCTCAGATTTTATAGCCCTTATAGCCCCAAAGCTTCCGGCTACCCAAGCTCAAGAGCTATTGTACGACCCGTAGATATTGCCGCCCGCAGCATTATCAAGGATACCTTGAATCTGACCAACGAGGAAATCATGCTGGAAACTCGGCAAGAAATTAAAGACTGGTTGGAAATAGTAAATAGTGGTCAGGCTACAGGACGGGCTATTTTTAGCAAAGAGATTGAACAGCATATTAGAGATTTCGTGGAATTTTTCTTTGCTGAGGTTTTCCAAGGCTATGCTGAAGGGCAAAGGAGTGTTCTTAGCTCTCGGCTTAATCGCTTCAAAAATGGTTGTGAAGCCGCCTTTGCCGATATTAATCGCCAGCGTCGCTTGGAACGTGAGGCTCTAGGGCAAATTGTAGAGCCGTCATCTGAGGGGGACGACAAGGAACTGTCCGACATAGAGTAGTTTTAACCTATACTAGCAACTTTAACTTACAAGGAGAATTAAGAATGTTTCTGAAAACCATTTCCAACCCTGACGTTTTCCAAGCGGCTATTCCCCAAGTACCGATGGGTAAGTATGCCCACTTTGTGTTACTGCGGGAGAGCAATTCATTTCCTCTTTTCCAGACCGACCAGCAACTTAACTTTGCAAGAGTTAGCGCGGGTCTAAGCGATAGCCATTTGTTGAGCCGGATAGTAATTTTCAAACGCAAACAAACTACCCCTGAACGCCTGACCGGACGGGAGTTGTTGCGCCGCTATGGTGTCACCAGTGATGTGCCAACTGCCGCTAATTACTGCGAATATAACAGTGAGCGATTTTGTAAGGTCTGTCCGGATTGCATCTATTACGGATTTGCTATCGGTAGCGAGGGTAGCGAACGTTCCAAAGTGCTGGTGGATTCGGCTTTCTCACTCTCCGATTACGATGAGTCGCATCAGTCAATGACCTTTAACGCCCCTTATGAACATGGCACGATGAGCAAAGATGGTGCAACCCGTAGTAGTTTCGGGGAGCAAGACCATGTGTTACCCCAGGTCTTTTTCCCAACGGTTATTACGGTGCGTGACCCTACCGAAGCCGAGTTTATCTATGTTTTGAACAATATCTTGCGTACTAAACGTTATGGCGCACAGACTACCCGCACCGGCACGCTGGAAAATCATCTAGTGGCGGTAGTATTTGCCGATGGCGAGATTTTCTCCAACCTCAAACTAACCCAGACCCTCTATGACACTCTTGAGGAGAAAAAGGGACCATTTGTAGCGACCAACTTGATACCAAAAATAGAAGCCGCCTTGCCTAACTTGCTGCAAGAAGACCGGGTGGTTAGTACGCTGGTAAGCGGTGAGCAACTGACGGCGCTGGTTGATGAAGTTGGCGTATTGGTCAGTGACGAGGGTCGCCTTAGAGAAGTTTTACAGCAGGCTTTTGCTGAGAGTAAAAAATATGCTGAAACCTTTGGTTCAAAGGCGGGCGACAAAAAGGGTAAGGGCAAAAGCAAGTCCACCGAAGCCTAGTTGGAAAGGGTTTTATTATGGCTAAATATGTAGCCCGTTGTCTTTTGACCTTGCATGATAATCTCTACTATGCTAGCCGGGAGTTAGGGCGGTTTTATGAAACGGAAAAATACCTGCACAATTATGGTCTGACCTATGCGTTAGGTCTGGTGAAACCCGCTCCAGCCTATTTCAATAGTGTGCAAGTGCCGCGTTATCAGGAGGAGTTAAAACTAGAGCGGGTGCGGGGTTGTTATGTCACCCCTGCCCGCCCGCTCAAGGTAGATTTTGCTTTTAATACCTTCAAGATGGCGACTGTGCCATATTATAGTTTTACTCCCCAAGTAATCGAAAATCGGGTGGTGTTTGGTCGCGCCAAAGAATTAGCTCCCGAGTCAGTTTTTGAGTTTTTTGTCTTTGCCCCTCAGAAGTTAAATTTGCCGCGGTGGGTACGGCTGGGGAAGTGGATGGCAAAAGCTGAGGTTGATAGCCAATGGTATGAGTTGGGTAGTAGTGAAGCTCCTGTTGTGGAAGTAAACCAACCCCAACTTATAGACTGTCCGCTTAATCCACTGGACATACCGCGCCAACGTCTTTTTTCTTATGATGTTATCCCAATGCCGCCTGTCAGTTTGCTGGCTAATCCCAGCGTTACGGGAGCGTGCTGCCGGCTAGGAAAAGAGCGTGATAGCAAGTTACTTCCCTTGAATATGGGCTTTTTTGCCGGGGAGGGAACTGGAAAATGAGTCAAGCCCAATTGTTTTCGGTGTTAATCCATTTACGGGCAACGGCGGCTGGTCAAATTAATAGTTTTGCAGGTTATTTGGCGCATGCCGCTTTTCTTGATCTGCTCAGACAGGTTGACCCTGCTTTAAGCCAGACTTTGCACAACTTGAACCAACGCAAGCCTTTTACTCTGAGTAGTCTGCTTGACCTTGAAAATGGCATACGACAGACTGAAGGTGGTCTCAAGATTAGCCCATCCCGGCTCTATCAATTGCGTCTCACCAGCCTTTCCCCAGAAATTTTTAACACCTTTACGGCTCGGTTTTTTAGCTTAGATTCCAGCCAACTAAAAGTGCGAGTAGGGGAGATGCTTTTTCAGGTGGTGCGGATTGAGGGAAGTGGGGATAGCCATTGGGTCGGGCGCAACAGCTTTGAGCAACTAGCTGAAGCGCCTCAAGCCCGTGCCTGGACTTTTCAGTTTGCCAGCCCCACCGCTTTTAGTTTGGGGGAACAGGATTGGGGCGGACGCAAGTTTAACCTTTTTCCTGACCCCGGCAATCTTTTTGACAGTCTGGCGGGTGGCTGGAACGATTTTGCGCCAGAGGGCTTTTTGACAATTGATAAAAGCGAGCTTCGTCAGTATGTAGAAAAATATCTGGTGGTTTCGGGCTACCACTGCCAGACCGAGCTAATCCAGTTCAAACAACATCAGCAGCTTGGTTTTACTGGTCAGGTTAGCTACAAATTGATGGAAAAACAACCTTCACCAACTTTATTGCAAACTCTGAACCGATTGGCGGCTTTGGCTCTATATACTGGGGTTGGCTACAAAACCACTATGGGTATGGGGCAAGTCCGTTGCATGAGCCTGACTAAATACTATGAAACAAACTGAACCTGAGACAATTGCATTATCCTATTTGAATGCTTTGGAATATTGCCCACGACGTTTCTATTACGAGTTTGTCGAGGGCGATATGCTGGTCAATGAATTTGTGTTAGCCGGTACGCTGTTGCATGAACAAGCTGACCAACCGGGTCACCGCACCACTGCTGAGGGCGAGGTGCAGATTAACCATCTTTATCTTGCCAGCGAGAAACTGCGCTTGACCGGGTTCGCCGATATAGTGGAGGAACAAGACGGGCAGTTTATTCCGGTGGAATATAAACACGGACGACAGGGCAAATGGTTAAACGATCATGTACAGCTTTGCGCGCAGGCTTTATGTTTGGAAGAACGTCAACCCGATAAGCCGCTCATTGCTTACGGTTTTGTTTTTTATTTTGGTTCACGACGGCGAGTGCGGGTAGATTTCACACCAGAATTGCGAGCCAGAACCGAGGAGCTTATCCGGCGGGCTTTTGAAATTGCGGTACAGCCTAGCCCGCCCCGACCGCTGGATGGCAAAATGGCAGTGCGCTGCCGGGATTGTAGTCTGGCTCCACTCTGTCTACCAGAAGAAGTTAAACAGTTAAATTCACACAAAGGAGGCTGGCTTGCCGACTCTTTATCTGACTGAGGATCGTGCCTTGGTGCGTCGGGATAGCGAAGATTGTTTGTTGGTTCAAATTCCTGATAGACGTGGCGAGGGCGGGGTTATTTTGTCGCCAGCCCGCAAGGAGCGCATACCATTAATTAAAGTGGATGGGGTGGTGGTGATGGGGGAAGTGACCATGACCGCTTCGGCTTTACATCTGCTATTGGAGAGAAATATTGAGGTTAATTTCCTTAGTCATTTTGGACAGTTCAAAGGTCGTCTTTCGCCACCGCTTACCAAAAACTCGCTGTTGCGTCTGGCGCAGCACCGTGCTCATAACGATTTAGCCAAACGAAGCGAACTGGCACGCCGTTTTGTCATCGGCAAGCTAAGTAATCAGCGTACTTTGTTGCAGCGATATAATCGTCGCCAGTCTGATCCAGCAATTAGTCAGGAGGTGGATTTAATTGCTACTTTGCTACGGAAGCTGGCAACTCTGGCTATTGATAATCCGGGTGAGGGTGCGGTTTTATCCAATGGCGATAGGGCAATTGCCAATAGTTCGATAGAGACTATTCTGGGACTGGAAGGGGCTGGGAGCGCCGCCTATTTTCGTTGTTTTGGTAAGTTGTTGACCGATCCAGAGCAGTGGCCTTTTGGAGGAAGGGTTAAACGTCCACCTACCGACCCGATTAACGCTATGCTCAGTTTTGGTTATTCGCTACTCACCAATCAAGTAGCGAGCGCGGTTCAGTCGGTGGGTTTTGATCAATATATTGGTTATTTGCATAGCTCGGTTTATGGTCGTCCGGCGTTGGCGTTGGACTTGATGGAGGAATTTCGCCCATTAATTGTGGACTCAGTGGTGTTGACTTTGCTCAACAATCGGATGCTATCTATGACGGATTTTACGGTGGAGTTGGATGCTTATCGAATGAAAAACGAGCCGCGCAAGATATTTTTAACTAAATTTGAGGAGCGGCTGAATGAGGAAATTACACATCCTGTGTTTGGTTATAAGGTTAAATATAGGCGGTGTATCGAATTACAGGCGCGGCTAGTAGCGAAATTTCTAACTGGCGAAATTCCTGAATATGTGCCGTTTACGGTTAGGTAGGTTCAGATGTCAAATAATCGTAGCAATTTGACCACCTGTTATATTATTGCGTATGATATTCCTAACGATAAGCGACGTTCTAAAGTCCACAAAATTTTGTGTGGCTTTGGGAAATGGACGCAATATTCGCTATTTGAATGTTTTCTGAGCAAAAAAGAGTTGGTGTTGTTGCGTTCCAAACTTGCCAAACATCTGATTGCAGAGAAGGATAGTGTGCGTTTTTACCCTTTGTGTGCCAATTGCTTAGACAAAGTGGAGACGGTGGGTGGGGCGTTACCTGCCGAAGATACTCTATTTATCTTATAGCAGGGCGAGAGGCGGAGCGCAGGAGTTAACAGGCGTAACCTCTCGCGATGGCTTTGCAATGGGGCAAAGATTCAATATTGGGTGTTAAAATTGGTCAAATCAGGGGTTGCAAGGATATGGTATACTGGAAATAATGAAGCCTCTCGTAAACAAGTCAATTTTTGGCTTTGGAATGGGTTTCCGAGAGGTCCTGTCAGATTGAACCTAATTCCGATTGAGGAATTGAAACTTTTATCTCAAAAAGGGAACTAAAAAGCGCATGCTTGTCAGATTGAACCTAATTCCGATTGAGGAATTGAAACATGACCCGCCGGCAATACCTGACCCCGCAATATCACGGTCAGATTGAACCTAATTCCGATTGAGGAATTGAAACGTACATATGCTATTGCCATACAATCGCGCGCCGCACGGTCAGATTGAACCTAATTCCGATTGAGGAATTGAAACATAACATCTAATTTGTATGTCATTTTTACATATTCCGTCAGATTGAACCTAATTCCGATTGAGGAATTGAAACAAACGTATTAGAGGCTGTGTGTGCCTTTGTGTTCGGGTCAGATTGAACCTAATTCCGATTGAGGAATTGAAACCCGTTTGGAGAAGATTGTCGCCGGGCAATGATGGGCGTCAGATTGAACCTAATTCCGATTGAGGAATTGAAACCGTGCTGGTTGGAGCTTTGAACAAATAGCTTGGTATCTGGTCAGATTGAACCTAATTCCGATTGAGGAATTGAAACATCGAGAAACTTGAGTTGGACAGCCACATCGCCCTCGTCAGATTGAACCTAATTCCGATTGAGGAATTGAAACATAGCCGGTCAAGAAGCTTACACCGAGAACGCCGTTGGGTCAGATTGAACCTAATTCCGATTGAGGAATTGAAACATGAATTTTTAATCAAGCTACTCAGAGATAATGCCGTCAGATTGAACCTAATTCCGATTGAGGAATTGAAACGCATTTGACGGACAAGAATAAACTGTAGTTCATATGGTCAGATTGAACCTAATTCCGATTGAGGAATTGAAACTATTACAAACCAAGTCACTACCTGTTTTATTACTTCGGTCAGATTGAACCTAATTCCGATTGAGGAATTGAAACGGTCTGTTGGTTGGAGCATTAACAGGCGTGATTAACGTCAGATTGAACCTAATTCCGATTGAGGAATTGAAACATGACACGCCGTAGCTACCTAACGCCGCAATATCACGGGTCAGATTGAACCTAATTCCGATTGAGGAATTGAAACTGTAAGGGTCTATACTCGCGTCATCTGAGTTTGCAGTCAGATTGAACCTAATTCCGATTGAGGAATTGAAACATTAGTGCTTTGCTGGCAGCGTTTATTTTGCTTGCTAGTCAGATTGAACCTAATTCCGATTGAGGAATTGAAACTCAGAAGAAAAAAAGCAGGGGCGGTAACACGCCCCGTCAGATTGAACCTAATTCCGATTGAGGAATTGAAACAGTTGTTATCGGAACACCGGAATAATTGACACTAGCAGTCAGATTGAACCTAATTCCGATTGAGGAATTGAAACTGTTCTGCTCGCCCCATGCGTGGGCTTCGGTGATGTCAGATTGAACCTAATTCCGATTGAGGAATTGAAACCCGACAAATACCCACTCGACCGGGTCTAGCCCCTCTGTCAGATTGAACCTAATTCCGATTGAGGAATTGAAACACGCGGATCGTCCGTTTGCCTTTTCCCGGCTGTGCGTCAGATTGAACCTAATTCCGATTGAGGAATTGAAACGCAATTGTCAGATAAATCTTATCTCGTTGGCGAAGGTGTCAGATTGAACCTAATTCCGATTGAGGAATTGAAACGACGCTGCACTGGCGGTAGTGGAAATGTTGTTGTCAGATTGAACCTAATTCCGATTGAGGAATTGAAACCAGAGCGACTTGCCATTATTCATACTCGCAAAGCGTTTGTCAGATTGAACCTAATTCCGATTGAGGAATTGAAACACCTTCTCGGCAAAGGCTTTAATGGCTACTTCGCTAAGTCAGATTGAACCTAATTCCGATTGAGGAATTGAAACCCTTTAATGTATTGGCATGCGGATTCAGTCTCCACCAAGTCAGATTGAACCTAATTCCGATTGAGGAATTGAAACATTAGCAGGGGCATATTCTCCTGTAATACTGAAATTGTCAGATTGAACCTAATTCCGATTGAGGAATTGAAACATCATAATACCACTCTCTCAATTCGTCAATATATAAAGTCAGATTGAACCTAATTCCGATTGAGGAATTGAAACAATATATTATAGTCTATACACTCTATTATAGATGATGTCAGATTGAACCTAATTCCGATTGAGGAATTGAAACTCCATGTAATTAAAAACAGTACCTACGCCACGAACGTCAGATTGAACCTAATTCCGATTGAGGAATTGAAACTAAAATCACCTTCTGCTGTAGAAAATAGGGTTTTAGGTCAGATTGAACCTAATTCCGATTGAGGAATTGAAACAATCCGCAAAGGCTAACGCACCCTGCATAAAGATATGTCAGATTGAACCTAATTCCGATTGAGGAATTGAAACATTGACATTGTAGACCTTTACAGACAAGTTTTAGGGCGTCAGATTGAACCTAATTCCGATTGAGGAATTGAAACACCGACTTCAACTTGCCATGCGTCGGTGTAATAAGGTCAGATTGAACCTAATTCCGATTGAGGAATTGAAACATCAGGTTCCGGCTCGTCATAGCAACCTTGGCAAAGGTCAGATTGAACCTAATTCCGATTGAGGAATTGAAACCACTCGCTGGCGCGGCCTATCTGTTTGCCACCTTCACGTCAGATTGAACCTAATTCCGATTGAGGAATTGAAACTTTTAAGTATTCAATCTGACTTTGATAAGGGCAGTCGTCAGATTGAACCTAATTCCGATTGAGGAATTGAAACTCTTCTTTAGTCTCGGCAAGCTTGTGGATTGCGGCGGTCAGATTGAACCTAATTCCGATTGAGGAATTGAAACGTTGCTGACGTTGTGGACTGGCATGCTGATGCTTCCAGTCAGATTGAACCTAATTCCGATTGAGGAATTGAAACACTGAGCATACTGGTTAAAGCATCGCGCTCTTTAGTTGTCAGATTGAACCTAATTCCGATTGAGGAATTGAAACATTTTTCACCGTTTGAGCCTGAGTAAAGTTTTTTATTGTCAGATTGAACCTAATTCCGATTGAGGAATTGAAACAAAGATTACGCCCAACTGAGCAAATCCAGCATTGACGGGTCAGATTGAACCTAATTCCGATTGAGGAATTGAAACAGCCTTCATTACCAATAGCTGACCATGACGTACCGTGTCAGATTGAACCTAATTCCGATTGAGGAATTGAAACTCTTCTTTAGTCTCGGCAAGCTTGTGGATTGCGGCGGTCAGATTGAACCTAATTCCGATTGAGGAATTGAAACAAACAGAGGGGCGTGGCAACGCGCTTCTACTCAAGGTCAGATTGAACCTAATTCCGATTGAGGAATTGAAACAGGCGGTGTGCCATTGTTGACGTAACCGTATATTTCGTCAGATTGAACCTAATTCCGATTGAGGAATTGAAACGATAAGCTCATCATCGCTCATTTTCTCGAATGATACTGTCAGATTGAACCTAATTCCGATTGAGGAATTGAAACGAGGAGTAACGCCGTCCTGAGAACCGCCAACATTTAGTCAGATTGAACCTAATTCCGATTGAGGAATTGAAACTCAGTCCCCTTCAACGGGGCAAAGTAATTTCAAAAGTCAGATTGAACCTAATTCCGATTGAGGAATTGAAACATTGGCTTGTCCCATGCCGGACACGTTGGAAGGAAGTCAGATTGAACCTAATTCCGATTGAGGAATTGAAACCTTTGCCTGACCACTGGGGGGTGATTGCCGTAAACGCGTCAGATTGAACCTAATTCCGATTGAGGAATTGAAACGGATTAGCACCTGTGGGACTACTCGCCCAGCGTCGTCAGATTGAACCTAATTCCGATTGAGGAATTGAAACGCAAAGAGAGACGCATAAGCCCTGTTGATAATCTGCCGTCAGATTGAACCTAATTCCGATTGAGGAATTGAAACAGAAAAAGAAAGATACGGGCGTTCGCCTCCGCTATGGGTCAGATTGAACCTAATTCCGATTGAGGAATTGAAACACCTGAATATGACACCGCCATGAAGTATATAGCCACAGTCAGATTGAACCTAATTCCGATTGAGGAATTGAAACGGAATTCAAACGTGCCGTTTCCTGTCGCCACCACATCGTCAGATTGAACCTAATTCCGATTGAGGAATTGAAACAACCCAAACATCACCGAAGTGGAGCTGTACCGAAGAGTCAGATTGAACCTAATTCCGATTGAGGAATTGAAACAGTTCGCTATCCTCGGCTTTGTCGTTCTCGCGCCAGAGTCAGATTGAACCTAATTCCGATTGAGGAATTGAAACACTAGAACTGTAACAACGCTATTACTGGTATTAACTGTCAGATTGAACCTAATTCCGATTGAGGAATTGAAACAAGGCAACTTCTGCTTGCTCCATGTCAGCCGCGACTGTCAGATTGAACCTAATTCCGATTGAGGAATTGAAACTTCCGGTTCGTGGCGCGGGCGGGGTAATCCTGAAGTCAGATTGAACCTAATTCCGATTGAGGAATTGAAACGCCCCTTCGGGTGGCACGAAGCCGGGGAACTATAACGTCAGATTGAACCTAATTCCGATTGAGGAATTGAAACGATATGCTGAACGTATCGGCAAGCTGGGCGGGTGATGTCAGATTGAACCTAATTCCGATTGAGGAATTGAAACTTTTCGACTACATAAATCAGGTGGGGCAGCTATTCAGGTCAGATTGAACCTAATTCCGATTGAGGAATTGAAACAGGCTATATCGGTCTCGAAATCGAAATCGAGTATTTCGTCAGATTGAACCTAATTCCGATTGAGGAATTGAAACTATCCAACGATGGTGGGGATATCGCCCTGGTGGCAGGGTCAGATTGAACCTAATTCCGATTGAGGAATTGAAACGGGAAATACAGCAGGAGTGCGGCTGGGGTACGAGTAGTCAGATTGAACCTAATTCCGATTGAGGAATTGAAACACCCAGTCCGGCATGGAAAAAGCTTTCGAAAAAGCCGTCAGATTGAACCTAATTCCGATTGAGGAATTGAAACTCACATTTTCTACAAAGACAGCGAAAGCCCGGAATACGTCAGATTGAACCTAATTCCGATTGAGGAATTGAAACAGCAAAAGCCCGGTCAATCCGGGCGCAATGGAAAGGGTCAGATTGAACCTAATTCCGATTGAGGAATTGAAACAACCCAAACATCACCGAAGTGGAGCTGTACCGAAGAGTCAGATTGAACCTAATTCCGATTGAGGAATTGAAACGTCAAAATCGGCATAGTCCACGCGCCCGCCGTGCGTCAGATTGAACCTAATTCCGATTGAGGAATTGAAACAAACCAGTGTGCGAGGATATGGGGTTAGACCCCACGTCAGATTGAACCTAATTCCGATTGAGGAATTGAAACGACATCTCGACTGCCGGTACAGGCGAAGCGATTTACGTCAGATTGAACCTAATTCCGATTGAGGAATTGAAACATTTATCCCCTAACGGTTGGTTGACCGCTTTTATTCGTCAGATTGAACCTAATTCCGATTGAGGAATTGAAACACGGTCGTTTGCAGCCGTTCGTCTCCGCCGACCCAAATTACCAGCTTGGAACTGGCGGTTAGAACGGGAGTACGCGCCGAAGCGGAGTTGCATCGGGGTTTGTGCCTACCCAACAACTATTGCCCCTTTGCCAGCGATTGCACCGAATTGGCAGCGCACAAGAAGGCACAGGCAATTCAAAGGCGTGGGTCAGCGCCACCGCCACCGCCACCCACTACCAAAGCGCCAATACCGATACCAATCCGGTTGCACGATGCCGCTACCTTTGATGTACCCTGACATATCCCCTTTGCCACCAAACCAATAGTTTAACTAAAAGGCAGGACTCAGCAGTTTACTTTAAGACTTTATGGTGATAAAGTATCTATACAACATGCTGCCTGTATTTTAAGCAGCATTTACGGGATGGTGGACACAAAATCCCCAATCAGCGCTACATTACTGAGTGAAATGGAATTTTAATAAGGGCATTAAATCGGTCAAGGAAGGTCGGTTGCGCCATAAAGGTAAGCAGAAACGGTGAAAAAGTTTTGGGCTTATTTTTGGTTGCCCGTTCTAACATTACCAGTCTGCTTACCTGTCTGTAGTGGTAGCAAGTCTACCCTTCCTTCTTAATAGAAAGAATGCTTGGCAGTATGGGCTGTGCTACAAAATACCCATCGAAATTCGTGTCGAACTTTCTCAAAATGATGGGAATATATCATATAGGGGTTAGAGTTTCACAATATCAGTTCATTGCCGTATGGTTTCCTAACATCGGTTTACGGGCAGCTTGCGACGACTCTTCCACCGCCACTTCCGACAGCAGCAGGCTTGTCGTTTCGTTTAGAAAGATAGCGCTAAAATGACCCGTCTTGAGGATTTAAACCGTGGTGTGGCGGTAAAAGGAGTTCTTCCCGTTGGTATTGTGACGGTGGTGGATGCGGTTTGGCGTGGCTCCGCGGCGCTAGAACTAACCTACAAAACCGCTGAAGGCAGCCTAGGTAATCAATTGCTCTACCGCTACGATGAAGCTACTTTGGAAATTGTCATGCCTGCCTATACCTGGAGTTTCGAGGCGGATGGGGCTATGCTCAGGCTGGTTTCAGAAGCCTACCGCATCCATCTGGCGCACCTCTTCGACCCCATGCTCGCGGTGCATACCTCGCTGGTTGAGCCGTTACCCCACCAAATAACTGCCGTATATGGCGAAATGCTATCCCGTCAACCCCTCAAATTTCTGCTGGCGGACGACCCCGGCGCGGGCAAAACCATTATGGCAGGGCTGCTTATTAAAGAGTTGCTCATTCGGGGCGACCTCACCCGCTGTTTAGTGGTTTGCCCCGGCAGTCTGGTGGAACAGTGGCAGGATGAACTGGATCGTCGTTTTCACTTGCCCTTTGAAATTCTTACCACCGACAAACTGGAAACAGCCCGCAGCGGCAACTGGTTTGCCGAAAACAATCTGGCGATTTGCCGTCTGGATAAACTCAGCCGGGACGAACGGGCGCAAGCCAAGCTGGAACAAACCGATTGGGACCTTATTATCTGCGATGAAGCCCACAAAATGAGCGCCCATTTTACCGGAGGCGAGGTGGGTTACACCAAAAGATACCGGCTGGGACAGCTTTTATCCAAACTCACCCGCCATTTCCTACTAATGACCGCCACTCCCCACAACGGCAAAGAAGCGGATTTCCAGCTATTCATGGCGCTGCTCGATCCCGACCGCTTCGAGGGCAAATTCCGGGAAGGGGTACATGCCAGCGACAATTCGGACATGATGCGACGCTTGTCGAAAGAGCAACTCCTGAAATTCGATGGCACGCCCCTTTTCCCGGAACGATTGGCTTACACCGTCAACTACAAACTGTCTGGGGCAGAGGAATACCTGTACGAGGAAGTGACCGCCTATGTGAGGGAGGAGTTCAACCGGGCGGATATGTTGGAGAGTGAGGGACGCAAGGGTACAATTGGCTTTGCTCTCACCAGTCTGCAACGGCGCTTGGCTTCTTCTCCCGAAGCAATCTACCAGTCCCTCAAGCGCAGAAAGGAACGCCTCCAGAAGCGGTTGCAAGAGGAGAAGCTAAACAAGGCGAGCGCTAACGACCCGCTTGAAATATTGAGCGACCTGCCAACCTATACGCCCGATGATTTGGAAGAACTGGACGATGCCCCTGATGAGGAGTACGAGCAAGCTGAAGAACAGGTAGTTGACCAAGCCTCTGCCGCCCGTACCATTGCCGAACTGGAAGCAGAAATCGTCATACTGGAAGGGCTGGAAGCGCTGGCGTTGCAGGTTAGGCACAGCCGCAAGGATGCCAAGTGGGAGCAACTCTCCAACCTGCTGCAAACCGGCGCCGAGATGTTTGACCAAAGTGGCACCCGCCGCAAGTTGGTAATTTTCACCGAACACCGCGATACCCTCAACTACCTGACCGAACGCATCCGCTCCCTACTGGGACGCAGCGAGGCAGTGGTGACTATACATGGGGCGATTAATCGGGAAGAACGGCGCAGGGCGCAAGAAGCCTTCACCCAACAGAAAGAAGTGCAGGTTTTGGTAGCCACCGATGCTGCCGGAGAGGGTATTAACCTACAACGGGCGCACCTGATGGTGAACTACGACCTACCCTGGAACCCCAACCGACTGGAGCAACGCTTCGGGCGCATACACCGCATCGGGCAGACCGAAGTATGCCACCTTTGGAATCTGGTGGCAGCCGATACCCGCGAGGGTGAAGTGTATTCCCGTTTGCTGGAGAAGCTGAAACAAGAGCGGGAATCGCTGGGCGGGCAAGTCTTTGATGTGCTTGGCAAAGTCACCTTCGATAACAAACCCCTGCGCGAACTGCTGCTGGAAGCCATTCGCTACGGGGACAGCCCCCAAGTACGGGCGAAACTTACTCAGGTGGTGGAACGCGCCCTTGACCACCAGCATCTGATAGAACTGCTGGAAGAACACGCCCTAGCACGGGATACCATGGATGCCTCGCGGGTGCAACGAGTACGCGAAGAGATGGAGCGGATCGAGGCGCGGCGTTTACAGCCGCATTACATCGCCTCCTTCTTTCTGGAAGCCTTCAAGCAACTGGGCGGCAGTATTCGGGAGCGTGAACAACGCCGCTATGAGATAACCTTTGTGCCGGCGGTAATCCGCAATCGGGAAAGAGGGGGCGGCAGTCGAGAGCCGGTATTGCCCCGCTACGAGCGCATCACCTTTGAGAAAGAACTGGTGCAAGTGCCGGGCAAGCCGATAGCAGCTTATGTCAGCCCCGGTCATCCCTTGTTGGAAGCTACGCTCGGTCTGATTCTGGAACGCAATCGGGCTTTGCTCAAAGCGGGCGCAGTTCTAATAGACCCGGCAGACCCCGGCGAAGAAATCCGGGCATTATTCTACATCGAACACGGCATCCAAGATGCGCGGCTGGACAAGAACGGGCAACGGCGGGTTATCTCGCGCCAGATGCAATTCGTGGAACTGGAGGGGCAAGACAAGGCGCGTACTGCCGGATATGCCCCGTACCTGAACTACCGCCCTCTGGAAGAAGGGGAAGGGGCGTTGTTGGCGCACGCGCTGGAATCGGAATGGCTGAAGGGCGATTTAGAACGGCAGGCGCTGGAGTACGCCATCAATGAACTGGTGCCACGCCACATGCAGGAAGTACGCGCTCCCAAAGAGGAACTGGTGGCTAAAACAATGGCAGCGGTCAAAGAGCGGCTGACCAAAGAGATAATCTATTGGGATAAAAGAGCCGATGAGTTGAAGGCTCAAGAGCTTGCCGGGAAAACCCCCCGCCTCAACTCCGGCAAAGCTCGGCAACGCGCCGATGATTTGCAGGTGCGTTTGGACAAGCGCATGGCGGAACTGGAGCAAGAAGGGCATCTCTCGCCGCTGCCCCCGCTGGCAATCGGTGGGGCGTTGGTAATTCCTACCGGATTGTTGGCGCGGTTGAAGGGCAATCGGCAGACGGCAGCCAGCTTGTTTGCCCGCGAGACAAAGCGGGTGGAATTGGCGGCAATGGCAGCGGTGATGGCGATGGAGCAAGGATTGGGTTACGTGCCGAAGGATGTGAGCGCGGACAAATGCGGTTGGGACATAGAATCGAAAGTACCGGGCACGGGCAAGCTGCGCTTTATTGAGGTGAAGGGGCGCATAGCCGGCGCGGAAACGGTGACGGTTTCCAAGAATGAAATATTGGCAGCATTGAACAAACCGGAGGATTTCATTCTGGCGTTGGCGCAAGTGCCACAGGATGCGGAGTTTAATGAGGGGGATGCCTACCGGATAGCCGAAAGTAGGGGAAATTACAGCCCTGCTAACGGTTGCGTGGTACGCTATGTTAAACAGCCCTTTAATGAGAAGCCGGATTTTAGTGCAGTGAGCGTCAACTACGACTGGCAAAAACTATGGGAAAGAGGAACAGCATAAAATGAGCCTAAATAATGACCAAGCACAATATAGCGAGATTATTCAAGCACTGGCGGCTGCCGCCCAAGAAGTGGGTAGAGAAAAGGGAGAAACCCTTGCAGAACTGAAAAGCGAATACCACCGTTTGGAACAGACCGGGTTTTTATGGTTTCTGATATTGCAAAGCGCTTCTACCTTGGGCGGTTCTAATGGGTCTAAAGGGTTGATAGATAACAAGGACAATTATAACAGGGTAGCTTTTGAAGCCCTTGTCGCGCTGAGTGGAGCTGACAGAATAATGCTGCTTGAGGAGGTTCTGCGGCTGGCTAAAGTACGCTATCCAGAAAAAAAGTCTAAAGAACTTTCTTACAATGTAGCGCTTATTTTAGATATGGGCGGGTTGAAAGCGGCAGAAGACAAGCTTTTGAGCCAAGAGGGTCGAGCTGGCAAGATTAAGTTCTTGAAGTTATTTAAGGGCATCGGAGATAAATATTCCCGCAACATGATGATGGATGTCTATCACCCTGATTTTCGAGATTCGATTGCGCTTGACTCACGCTTGAAAGAAATAGCCGAGAAAATAGGGTTGCCGGAGAAAGCGCGGGAGAGCTACGAAGGCTTGGAAACCTTCTATCTGGAAGTGGCGCATCAAGCTGGTTTGGAAGGCTGGGAGTTGGATCGCTTGCTGTATCAATTTAAAACCGAAATACTGACAAGCTTTAAGAATAAAAGGGTCGGCTGACAGAGCAGCCTCTCACTAGAATGCCTCTCACTAGGCAGGCTCTCACAAGGGGAAATTGGTGGGAGGGAGCTCTGTCTCCCGATGTTCTGTATGACAAGGTGTGGAAATGGCAATAATTTTACCTCCAATAGGTTCTCAGGCTCTTCGGAAGGGCAGAGTTTCTGAAGCAGGTAGCCTATATTTCATAACCAAAAATGCCCGTGAGCGCATTAATAAAGACTGGTCGGTAGAGGAAAAAATGAGAAATGGCACTTTGGTGCAGGAAGGCGTGCCGGAAATTATTTTCAAGTCGCTGGCTTGGTTACAGGAAAAGCAACTTATAATACTGATAGCATATTGTCTCATGCCAGACCATTTGCATTTATTGTTTCAGCTAGGGGAAAAAGATAATCTGGCATCGGTAATGAAAAGGTTTGGCTCTTTTACTGGGCTGGAAGTAGCTCGAAAGACCGGAAAAGGGAATTTATGGGTAGAAGGATATTATGATCATGTCTTGCGAACCGAAGATGAGATTTCGTCAATAACAACATATATCGAAAACAATCCACTAAGAGCCGGTCTGGTGGAAAATGTAGAGGACTGGCTTTGGTTATCAAGGGTGGGCTGATGTCGGCTGACAGAGCAGCCTCTCACTGGAGCAGCCTCTCACTGGAGCAGCCTCTCACTGGAGCAGCCTCTCACTGGAGCAGCCTCTCACTGGAGCAGCCTCTCACTGGAGCAGCCTCTTACTGGAGCAGCCTCTTACTGGAGCAGCCTCTCACTGGTGTGAAGGAGTTAATTAGTGTGAGGGAGCTCTGTCTCCCGAAGAAAGAATGGACACAATGACCGAATACCGCAAGAAACTGATTGAAGTGGCGCTGCCGCTGGAAGCGATAAATATTGCCTCGGCGCGGGAAAAAACTATCAAAGTTGGAAAACCAACATCAGTACACTTATGGTGGGCTCGTCGCCCACTCGTTGCTTGCAGAGCAATTATTTTCGCCTCGATTATTGATGACCCAGATCAGGAGGGTGTGCCTGCCGCGCTGCTAAAAAGAATTGATGAATTGCCCAATCCTCCCGGCATTTCCCTGAGTATGGAAAAGCTGCGACTGGAATTTACCAAGCTGGACGAGGCGACGCTGAATCAGAAACGTATCGGGATGGTGCGCCGCGCCAAGCTGTTTAACTTTATCGAAGGGTTGGTGCAGTGGGAGAACAGCAACGATGAAAAAACGTTGAAAACCGCCCGCGAGTTGATAATGGCGGCAACGGATGGCAACCCCCCGACTTTTTTAGACCCATTTTGCGGAGGCGGCTCTATTCCGCTGGAGGCGCAGAGATTAGGATTGGAAGCGCACGGCAGCGACCTCAACCCGGTGGCGGTCTTGATTACCAAAGCCCTCATCGAGCTACCGCCGAAATTTGCCAACCAACCGCCCATTAACCCGGAATCGCGTAAGAAATTCGGACATGGGACGAGTTGGAAAGGCGCGTCAGGATTGGCGGAAGATGTGCGCTACTACGGGCAGTGGATGCGAGACGAGGCTTTCAAACGTATCGGTCATTTGTACCCCAAAGTGCAATTGCCTAGAGAAAAGGGCGGGGGGGAAGCAACTGTAATAGCTTGGCTATGGGCGCGAACGGTAAAATGCCCCAACCCGGCTTGTGGGGCGCAAATGCCTTTAGTCAGTTCGTTTTCTTTATCTACCAAAAAAGGAAAAGAGGTATGGATTGAGCCACAAATAAGCAACGCACAAAAAACTATTACTTTTAATATAAAAAGTGGTGCTGGGACTCCTTCCCTTTCATCAAAAATGAGTAGAGGTGCTAAATTTAAGTGCCTAATTTGTAATCAATCTGCAGAAGAGAAGTATATTAAACGGGAGAGTATTGAGAACAGAATGGGGGCTAAAATGCTAGCAATAGTAGCGGAAGGTTCTAAAGGACGTATATATCTTCCCCCAAATATAACTCATGAGAGTATATCTCTTGTAACACGCCCAACAGATGTTCCAAACTCACCACTTTCTTATGATCCACGAAATATTTGGTGTACCTTATATGGTCTTGATACATTTGATAAATTATTTACACCAAGACAGTTAGTGGCACTAACAACATTTTCTAATTTAGTTGACTTTACTTTTGATCGAATAATCAAAGATACTAATAACCTGGATTTAGGGATTGAGAAAGCAAATGCTTATGCAAATGCAATAATAACCTATTTATCACTTGCAATTTCAAGAACTGCCGATTGGGGAAGCACCTTGGGCAGATGGGAAAGTAAAGCCCAAGTACCACAACAAATATTTGCAAGGCAGGCAATAGCAATGGCTTGGGATTACTCTGAATGTAATATTTTTTCTATAAGTACAGGTTCTTTTATTGCTTCTATTACAAATGTTTGTAGAAGTCTTCTAAATTTGCCAATTCACGATAATTGTAAGGAAGGTAAAGTTTTAAACAGAGACGTCACATCAATAAGTAATTGGTCTGGTTTGATTTCGACTGACCCTCCTTATTATGACAATATAAGTTATGCAGGATTATCCGACTTTTTTTACGTTTGGTTGCGTCGCTGTTTAGGAAAAATTTATCCAGATTTGTTCAGTACATTACTTGTACCTAAATCTGCTGAATTAGTAGCCGATCAATATCGTTTCAAAGGAAATAAAGAAGAAGCACAGATATATTTTGAGAATGGTTTAAGTAAAGCTTTTACCCGTTTGCAAGAGTTAACCCATTTAGACTATCCAATAACAGTATATTATGCCTTCAAGCAAGCTGAAATTGGGAACATTGTTGATAGCAGTTCAACATCAATTTCTTCAACTGGCTGGGAAACCATGCTGGAAGGTCTGATAAAAGCCGGTTTTGCCATCACAGGCACATGGCCAATTCGTACTGAAATGAGCTCAAGAATGGTTGGACAAGGTACAAATGTTTTAGCCTCTTCCATTGTATTGGTGTGCCGCTCGCGTCCGCAAAGCGCGGCTTTAGCCACCCGCCGCGATTTCCTCAACGCCCTCAAGCGGGAATTGCCCGCCGCCCTGCGCCAACTGCAAGAGGGCAACATCGCCCCGGTGGACTTGGCGCAAGCCAGCATCGGACCCGGCATGGCGGTTTTCTCCCGCTACTCCAAAGTAGTCGAATCGGATGGCACACCCATGCGCGTCCGCACCGCCCTGCAACTCATCAATCAGTCGCTGGACGAAGTGCTGGCAGAGCAGGAAGGCGAGTACGATGCCGACACCCGCTGGGCAATAAAATGGTTCGAGCAGTACGGCTTGACCGAAGGGGCATACGGTAGCGCGGAAACTCTCTCCAAAGCGGTAAACACCGCCGTAGAGGGCTTGGTGGAAGCGGGCTTTCTCTATTCCAAAGCGGGCAAAGTGCGCCTGTTGCACCGTGATGAGCTTGACCCGGACTGGGACCCGCGCACGGATCGCCGCCTGACCGTCTGGGAAGTAACCCAACATCTCATCCACGCGCTGGACAAGCAGGGAGAGCCAGCCGCCGCCGAACTGCTTACCAAAGTGGGCGGGCTAGGCGAAATCGCCCGCGACCTAGCCTATCGCCTCTACACCACCTGCGAACGTAAAGGCTGGTCGCAAGAAGCGCTGGCATACAACACGCTGGTGGTACAGTGGCCCGAAATCCTGAAGCTGTCGGCGGAGAAACAGGCTAATACAGTGGTGCAGGGAAACTTAGGATTTTAGATTTGGGATTTTGGATTTTAGATTAAAAACAGAGGGAACTCGCAATCTAGGAGATTTTGGATTTTAGATTAAAGACAGGGAACTCGCAATCTAGGAGATTTGGGGTTTTAGATTAGGGAATTCAATCCAAAATCGGCAATCCAAAATCTAAAATGGAATGTGGGTAGATTTGGATGAATGAACAAGAGTTTAAAAACAGGACGAAGCAACTTGGACTTCGGATAATAAAGCTGGTAGAGGCTCTGCCGCCCGGAAAAACAGGAGATGTGTTGGGTAAGCAAATATTACGCTCAGCTACTTCCGTTGGGGCAAATTATCGGGCAGCTTGCCGAGGCAAATCTGCGGCAGATGTAATCGCAAAACTAGGGATAGTGGAAGAAGAAGCGGACGAAACACAATACTGGCTGGAACTGATTGCAGAAGCGGGACTCGTTCCCCTAGCGCGAATAACCGACTTGATGGCAGAAACTAATGAAATAGTTGCTATGACAGTCGCATCAATCAAGACACTCAGAAATCGTCAAAAATCAAAAAACCAGTAGAGGATCGGATTTTAGATTTTAGATTAAAGACAGGGAACTCGCAATCTAGGAGATTTGGGGTTTTAGATTAGGGAATTCAATCCAAAATCGGCAATCCAAAATCTAAAATGGAATATTGGAGGAATATAGATGGCATTGAGCAACCGGGATAGAGTATCAAAAGGATTGGATTTGCTGAGAGATGGCTTGAAACCCTATTTCCAGCGAGAATTTCAGGCATTGTACAAAGATGGCTGGATGGATTACGCTCGGCAATCGCTGGCTAACGACTACGCCCTGAACAACCAGCCCTTTGCCAATTGGGATGCCGCCCCGCTGCTCAAAATCATGTGGGATCAGTGGAATATCGTTTTTAACCGCACTCTGGGGCAGAGCGAGCGCAGCTTAGTCAGCGAATTGCGGACGGTACGCAATAATTGGGCGCACCAACAAGCCTTTACCCTAGACGATGCCTATCGCGCCTTGGACAGCATTCAGCGTCTGCTTACCGCAGTCAATGCCCCCGAAGCCCGCGAACTGGAGAAACAGAAACAGGAAATCTTGCGGTTGCGCTTTGAAGAGCAAGCCAAAGTGGAGAGTCGGAAAGTAGCCATTGCCCCCATCGAGGGACAACCCGCCGCAGGTTATCGCCCGTGGAGGGAAATCGTCACTCCGCATACAGACGTAGCGCGGGGCACTTACCAGCAAGCCGAATTTGCCGCCGATTTGGGTCAGGTGTATCGGGGTGAAGGTACGGATGAATACCGCGACCCCCGCTCCTTCTTCCAGCGCACCTTCCTAACCGAGGGCTTGAAAACCCTGCTATCGGGCGCGTTAAAACGCCTCAGCGGAACGGGCGGTGACCCGGTAGTAGAACTGCAAACCAACTTTGGGGGTGGCAAAACCCACTCCATGCTGGCATTATTCCACCTCTTTTCCGGCGCAATTCCCGGAGATTTATTGGGCGTGGAAGAGATACTAAAAGAAGCGGGGGTAACTACCCTGCCAAAGGTGCAACGGGCGGCGCTGGTGGGACAAGCCCTCTCTCCGGCGCAACCGCAGCGCAAAGCGGACGGCACCGAAGTATTCACCATGTGGGGCGAACTGGCGTGGCAACTACTTGGGCGGGATGGCTACGAACTGGTAGCCGAATCTGATCGTAAGGGGGTTAGCCCCGGCTCGGATATATTGCGCCAATTGTTCAGCGCGGCTGCCCCCTGCCTGATACTGATTGACGAGTGGGTCGCCTACTTGCGAATGTTGTACGGTAAGTATGACTTAACGGGCGGCTCTTTCGATTCCAACCTGACCTTTGCCCAAGCTCTAACCGAAACCGCCAGAGCCGTCCCCCGTACGTTGGTAGTCGCCAGCTTACCTGCCTCCGACATCGAAATCGGGGGAGAGGGTGGGCGCGAAGCTCTCTCTCGTCTGCGTAACACCTTTGGGCGCATGGAATCGGCATGGCGACCTGCCAGCGCGGAAGAAGGCTTTGAGATAGTCCGCCGCCGCCTGTTCGAGCCAATCACCGAACCCTCGCTTTATACTGCCAGAGATGCGGTGGTAAAAGCCTTCACCGAGATGTACCGCACCCAGAGTGCCGAGTTCCCTTCTGCTTGCCGCGAAGCCGACTACGAACGGCGCATGAAAGCGGCTTACCCCATACACCCGGAACTGTTCGACCGGCTCTACAACGACTGGAGTACCCTTGAGAAATTCCAGCGCACTCGCGGCGTATTGCGTTTAATGGCGGCAGTAATCCATGCCCTGTGGGAAAGGGATGATCGCAGCCTGCTCATACTGCCCGCCAACGTGCCGGTGGACGACTCTACCGTGCAGACCGAACTGACCCGCTATCTGGACGACACGTGGGTTCCGGTAATCGAAAAAGATGTGGATGGGCAACATTCCTTGCCTTTGCGCCTTGACCGGGAAAACCCCAATCTAGGGCGTTATTCTGCCGCGCGTCGGGTAGCCCGCACCCTCTATCTCGGTTCTGCCCCCACCCTGAATACCGCCAACAAAGGGCTGGACGACCAGCGCATCAAGTTGGGATGCGCCCAACCGGGGGAGAGCGTGGCAACCTTTGGCGATGCCCTGCGCCGCTTGACCGATCAAGCCACCCACCTTTATGTGGACGGCAAGCGTTACTGGTTCTCCACTCAACCCAGCGTAAACCGACTGGCGCAGGATCGTGCCACCCAACAAAAGGATGACGACATTTATCTGGAAATCTTGGCGCGGTTGCGAGTCGAGCAGAAAGACCAGAAGAACCGGGGCGATTTCAGCGCAGTACATCTCGCTCCGGCAAACAGCAGCGAAGTGCCGGACGAGCGAGAGACGCGCTTGGTGATGCTTGCCCCCGAACATTGGCACAGCCGCAACGCCAAAGACAGCCCGGCACGCAAGGAAGTCGGCATTATTCTCGACCAGCGCGGCAGCAGCCCCCGCCGATACCGAAACGCCTTGGTATTTCTTGCGCCGGATAGCGCTCGCTACAAGGATTTGGAACAAGCGGTGCGGCAATACCTCGCTTGGAAATCAATTGAAGATGAGCGCGAAACCCTAAACCTCGACAACTTCCAGTCCAATCAAGCTAAAGTTAAGCGTGGGCAGGCAGATGATACTATCAAGCAACGCATCCCTGAAACCTACATCTGGTTGCTGGTACCGGGACTACCCAGTCCCAACGCGCCCAACACCGAACTGGAGTGGGAAGAATTGGGCTTGCAAGGGAGTGACCCGCTGGCAGTAAGGGCGAGTAAAAAGCTCAAAAACCAAGAACTACTCATCACCCAATTGGGGGCAACTCGTCTGAAAATGGAACTGGATCGGATACCCTTGTGGCGGGGTGAACGGAACGGCGCAGATGTGGGAGTAAAGCAGTTGGTGGACGACTTCGCCCAATACCTCTACTTGCCGCGCCTTAGAGACCCTCATGTATTGACCGAGTCCATTCAGGCAGGGGTGGCTTCGATGATGTGGGAGAGCGAAACCTTCGCCTATGCCGAGGGCTGGGATAGCCAATGGGAAAAGTACCGGGGGTTAAAAACCGGGCAAATAACCTCAGTAATTTTAGATGGGGAAAGTCTGGTAGTTAAATCCGAAGTGGCACAACGCCAAATAGAGGAAGAAGACGCGACACGTCGAGCAGCCGAAGCGCGGCGGGAACGCGAAAGAGCCGAGAAAGCCGGTAACCCACCCCCACCGGCACATATCCGAAAGCTAGAACCGGACGTACCAGACGAGCGGGATGTGCCGCCAATTGATACGCTCAAGAAAGAAGGACTACACCGCTTTCATGGCAGCATCACACTGGATGCGCTCAGACTCAGTCGGGATGTAGGGACGATTTCAGAGGCGGTAATTCAGCATCTGGCGGGGCTGCTGCGCTCGAAGGTTAAAATTACGCTGGAGATAGAAGCCGACTTGCCGGAAGGCACACCGGATAACGTGGTTCGCACCGTCACTGAAAACTGTCGCACTCTAAAATTCGAGCAGTTCGGGTTTGAGGAAAATTAATATTGTAGCTAAGTTTTCACAAAGTCTGTTTCTCGACCCATGGAGAAGATGGTTGCGCTCAAGCTTTGACAATGCTCAAGCTCAGTATAATTTATCAAGAACAATACATGCTAAAACTTATAATTCGCTTTAATAAAAACCCTGAAACTAGTTTTCGCACTAATAGCCCTGAAATTATCCTGGGTAGGACCAACAGCACTAAAAATCCGGATTACCTGGATCTTAGCCCAGATGAATCGGTCTCACGAATGCATGCCAGAATCTTCTTTGAGTCCGGGACTTGGTGGTTGGAAGATAAAGGTAGCAAAGCTGGTACCAGGCTTAACGGTAAAATTATTGCTCAGAAAATCGCTCTTTCATCTGGAGATACTCTCTATCTTGGGAAGACTACAATTAAAGTTGAATTTGCTGCTCCAGAAGAAGCAGGCTATATTGATGAAATTCTGGAGATTGATGAAACGAAAACTCCTACCATTATCTCAGAGGACCAACATCTGGCAATTTTTGCCCGGCTCTCTGAACTGGTTGCATATTCTGAGAGCTTACAAAATATACTACAGGGGTTTATAAGTGAAATTAGAAGTAGATTTCCTCTGGCAGATAATATATCGCTGGCTTTAATCGAAAACAATGAGCTGATAATAAGAGCGAGTTGGCCTCCTTTTCAAGCACACCTCAGTTTTACTCTAGCAAACAAAGCAATAGCTCATAAACAAGCATTTAGATGGATTTTAGATGATGTTAAAGATAAACTGGTGCCCAGTGTTACCGATGCAACTTCGGCATTATATGTTCCGATGATTTTCAATTCAAAAATAATTGGTTTGATACACCTGGATACTAGCAGAGTTGGGATTAGTTTTTCCGAACTTGACCTCCAGCTTTTAAGTGTAATTGCAAATATAATAGCGCCTTCTCTTAAAGCCAGTGAGAGAGATGAATTGCCTGAAACCCCTTCAGTGTTTATTTCCTATAGTCACAAAGATATTGCCTTTGTTAAAAAACTCGCAAGCGATTTGCGAAGGCGAAAGATAAAAGTCTGGTACGATGAACGATTGAGAGAAGGCGAAGTCTGGCGGAACCAGTTGGCACTCAGTATAAAGAATACAGATGTCTTCCTTCTCATATTATCCCCTACCAGCACTAACTCAGAGTATGTAGAGTGGGAGCTGACTATCGCACAGTCTTTGCATAAAAAAATTCTTCCCGTTATGTATGAGAAAACCCCGTTACCTTTAACAATTTTACCGCTGCAATATTTTTCAATTGGGCAAGATTATCAGGAATTTACCCTTTTATTGGCTGAAAGAATCTATAAGGAGCGCACATGACAGTTGAACTACGTTATAAGCAAGGTGACCAGATCGGGGGGAAGTATATAGTGCATAGTGCACTTGCCGGAGGAATGAGCGAAGTTTATCTTTGCCTTGAAAAAAATAACAATAGACCCTTTGCTTTAAAAACGTTACAGGCTAAATATTTTAACAATTCCAGGTTTCTTGAATCCTTCAAGTTAGAGGCAGGAATTTGGAGTTCCCTCGGGAAGCATCCAAATATTGTGAGGTGCCACTACCTTGATGAATTAGACAATATCCCTTTTCTTTTTTTAGAATGGGTTTCCAGCGATCAGAATAAAGGTACGGATCTGAGTAGTTGGATTAAACAACGTCCCCTCTCTCTCAGGATGGCTCTTGATATTTTAGCTGACCTCTGCCGAGGACTGATCTATGCCCAGGAGAAACAAGCCGGAATAGTACATCGTGATCTGAAACCAGGCAATATATTGATGGGTCAGAGTCATACTGCTAAGATAACTGATTTCGGCATTGCAAAAATAATTGAGGCTACTGGGATAAAGTCCAATTCCTTCCTGAAGAAGGATATATTCGTAAGTGATGGTACCCCTGAATATATGGCACCCGAGCAGTGGTTAAGGCAGGAACTTGATTACCGGACTGATATATATGCGCTAGGTTGTATATTATTTGAAATGCTTACGGGCGATCATCTCTTTGGTAAGATCCCCAGAGATAAGCTCCGCGAAAAGCATTTGCACTCCAGTATCCCTGATTTTGCGGTACAGCTAAATCTTCCATTTACGGTTAAAAGGTTACTGGAAGGATGCCTGGCAAAGAAAAAAGAGGATCGCTTTCCCTCTCTTCAAGCCCTTTACCAGGAGGTGGTAAATTTCTATATTTCCAAATACGGGGAAGCTCCTAGAGAATTGGTGGCAAACCAGGATTTTTCTTATGCCGATTATAGCAATAGAGGCGCTACTTATCTGGATCTGGGAATGTACCAGGAAGCTTTACTGGATATTAATAAGGCTTTAGAATTTACGCAATCAGAAGCCCTTATTTACAGTAACCGCGGTCGGGTGTATATGAACCTGAAAGAGTATGAAGCTGCTCGTAACGATTTTGAGAAAGCTCTTGCACTTGAACCGGATAACGCTAATTATCATAATAATCTTGCGAATCTCTATCTGGAATTAAAGGATTATGATAGCGCTCTCGAATATTATAACCTGGCAATTGAACTTGATCCTAAACTTGCTTATCTTTATTCAAATAAAGCCCGGATATATGACCACTCAGGAGATTATACCAGTGCTTTGGTATGTTTGAACAGGGCCGTGAATCTGGAACCTACTGATGCAAAGTACTTACATGATCGAAGTATTATCTATTCGAAGTTAAATCAACAAGAAAACGCACTATCAGACTGTAATAAGGCCCTTACAATGAGGCCTTATGAAGCCGCTTTCTACAGTAGCCGCGGCCTAATTTATCAAAAATTACAAGATTATCCCTTGGCTTTGCAAGAGTTTGCCAGAGCACTTCAGCTTAATAGTCAGGATTCTATCACCTATTATCAGAGAGCTTCACTTTTCAATAAATTGGGACGTTCTACTGAGGCTATAGCGGATTTAAATACAGCGATTGAGCTCAAACCAGACCATGCCGATGCATATCTTGAACTTAGCGGTGCTTATTATGTACTAGGTAATAAAAAGAAAGCCGTCGAAGTTTTAGACACACTGATTAGTATGAAGCCCGATAACAGTAGCGCTTTCCATAATAGAAGTTGTTATTATTCTGATCTACAAATGTTTAATGAAGCTTTAAGGGATGCCAATCGAGCACTGGAACTGGAACCTGATTTACTTTATACCCACAATATACGCGGATGTATATTCTCCGAATTAGGAGATTATGAATCAGCCTTGATGGATTTCAATCGAGCTCTAGAAATGAATTCGGAGTATGCCAAGGCCTATTCTAACCGGGGGAATACCTTTTGGAAACTTAATAGAGACAATGAGGCTCTATCAGATTATTTTCAGGCAATTCACTTTAATCCGGCTGATGGTATAGCCTACTTCAGCATTGGACGGATATACTTAAAATATGGAATGCTGCACGATTCTCTCCCTTTTCTGGAAAAGGCTAACCAGCTAGGTTTTTCTGAAGCTGCTGCATATATAGCTAGAATAAATGAAGCGCTTCCCGAGAATTCTGCTCAGTAAGCCACATAAAAATACCCTAGTTTGGGAGTGGAAATAATTGGGATAGGAATAATGTAATTATTGCGAAGATTCACACAATAGGGTTCAAAAGCTATGGCTATATACTCCGTATATACCTCAGATTAAATTTATCAAAGTTCTAATCGGAATTAATTTAGATGCCACTGATCTTTGATATATTCGTTGCCAAATCCTTAAAGAGCTCCATAAAATAACTTATGATAATAGTTAGTTAGATATGGTTCTACATTTCTACATTTTTGATAGGTTCGGGTAACCGTTCACGGGTGGTATTTTTCTTCTGGTCTTAGCCACAAGCTAACCACAACAGATTGATTTGGTTAGGTTACCACAAATCAAATTTTTTCATGAGTTATACAACATATTATATAGCTGTAAATCAAACTATACGAATTTTTAACCTCCGTGAACAGTTACAGGCTCGGTGGTAGTTACAGGGATCCGGTTTATAGATCTGAGTATAAAGAACTAAAGATTTTGATGGGTTTTTAGCCTCAAAATCAATTTAAGAAATTTAGATGTTAACGCTCAGGTCTAAAAAGTCTTCCTATGACTATGTAGAATAAGAATTACAACCCCCGTAATACTTCAAATATTTCATTGCGAATTAAAATTTATTGTAATCTACTTTGTAATCTTGAAGGGATAAACTTAGGTTAAATATTAGCAATAACTGAATATTTCTAATTATAAAAATGGTACTTCCGATCATGTAACATTTTCTGCTCTTCTTGGAATAACATTTCGAGAAGCACATAAAAAGTTATTAAGAGGAGGCAGTATTTATGAAAAGGAAAAAATCACGAATTGCATTTGCTAAACAAGTTGAACTAATGGAAATAGGATACCGTTTATCCCGACATGCCTGGGAACGGATGCAGCAGCGAAATTTAAGCCAAGAAGAAATTTATTACGCAATTAAATATGGTCAGCTTTTGAGGCGAAACGGTCTTTACTTCCATTTCCTGGCTGAAAAAGATATACCTACTGCTGATTGCACCCAACCCTGGATTAAACGAATAATTGGCCTGGTAGTGCTAGTAGACCCTCAAGATAAATATATTATTACTGCCTATCGGCATTGCAAAGGGTTGCGTGAGATTAAGAAACTGCCTCGTTACCGATTCGTAGCATAAAGGAGTTTTAAATTTCCTGGTTATAACCTGTAACAAATCGGTCTTCAATTGGAATATATTCTCAGCGGTAAGATAGATAAGGAGGTTAAAGTTCAAGCGTGAAAAATGAAGATAACCTGCCGGGAGGTGGGATAGTTTCACAGATTGAGATATATGATTCCACCTCCCATAATAAAATCCTTATTAGTCAGTATTTGGAAGAACATAGCCAGAAATTTGAAAAAACGCTATGTGTACTCGTTTGGAATAGGCTGGGGTCGGGTCATGATACAAAAGGTATTGCCGGTGAAATATTGAGTGAGGTAACCAGTATTGCTCTTTCTAAAGCCCCCGATTTTGATACCTCACAGCACGTTGAACAGTGGCTTTACGGAATAGCCCGAAATGTCGTGAGACAACGCTTTGAAAAAATAGTAAAACTGAATAAACGAGAAGTAAGTGTAACAACTTTAGCTGCTAAGTCAGCGTATCAAGCAGAGGGTGACTTTTTTGATCAATTCACCGCTATGGCAATTGAAGATTTTGCGGAGGCTTCAGTTATACAACTCTCCTTCCAGCCTATTTTTGAAAAGGTTTTACGCACACTTTCTCAACCAGATCAAGAAATTTTACGACTGTATTTAATCAAGCAGTTGGATGGAGCCGAAATGGCCAGCGCATTAGGCATTGGGGGAGGTGCGGCAAGAGTACGTTTATCTCGAGCCCTGAACCGAGTGCGAAATGCCATGATTGAACAGGGGTGGAGTCAATAATATGAGTGATAGCTTCAATATAGATAATAAGAAAGCTCAGATCGAGCG
This sequence comes from Candidatus Chlorohelix allophototropha, assembly GCF_030389965.1. NCBI lineage: Bacteria > Bacillati > Chloroflexota > Chloroflexia > Candidatus Chloroheliales > Candidatus Chloroheliaceae > Candidatus Chlorohelix > Candidatus Chlorohelix allophototropha. Next base: position 29,208 of record NZ_CP128402.1, on the reverse strand, counting down.
TGAGAAGATACTATATCGCTACACCACTGCCCTGGAACAAGGGGATGATGAAACAGTTCTGGTTTTGCTTTCACAAGCTCAGAATGACCCGGTTCTCAAACAAAAGATGAATGAAATTACTGAATATTTCTATGCCGAAGTCGTAGAAGAGATTAAGGCAGCCGAAGATAAACTCGTCAGAGATTTAGCCCTTCAACATATCCAGCAAACAGAAGAGCCAGGTGAACTACCACCACTCACTCTAGGCAATGTTGTAGCGCGATTGCAGGCAGAAGCCGCTACCGGAGGACCATTACGCCTCGAAATTAACCAACTGCTTTCACAAGTGAGCCAGGAAGCCAGTTCCCTACCCCTGCCGGCTACACTTAGTCAAGCGGCAATCAAATTCCTTTTCAGACAAGCAGGCTTTACAGCCAGTGACCGCTTACTCAAATTGTTTCGGGAAAAAGCAGTTTTTCTTTCAATGGGTCGAGAGAAAGGGATGGCTCAACTAGCTGCCGCTCGCCGTCAGGCTAGAGCACGTAATAAAAAGCTGCAAGGAGAGGAACATTCTTGATGTTAGAAACCAATCTTGATACTGCCAGTATTAGGCAGGTTATTGCCAATTTATATAAGGGGGCAGGGATAAATTTCCCCACGAGTACCAGACCAATCACTTCACTTGGTGGTTTAACTGGTAGTCTTAGCCTGATATGGCATGAGGTCCCCAAATTAACCAGTCGTTCCGCCAGCGAGATATTATTACAACAGGGGGGTCTCCTTAACCCCTTAACTGAGGTAAACGATGAAAAGTTGGCCGGGTTTATGTATGCAAATGCAAGCTGTGGGGCTATTTTTGTGGAGCAGGGAGATCGCTTAACCCGTCGGCGCTTTTCTGCTGCTCATGAGCTAGGTCACTACCTTTTACATTTTATCCCTCTCCTGGAAGCCGCAAAAGAGACCGGGGAAGAGGAATTGCCAGAATTGATCGACGGTTTGCCAATTACAAGTGAGGAAGCTGAACCGGGAACAGAATTTCAGGAAGGGATTGCACTACCGACTGTAACTTCTGGGATTTCGGCCAAACTTCCAACCTATGAGCAGATGGAGCACGAAGCCAATGAATTTGCGGCAGAGATTTTGATGCCGGAGGCATTAATCCGCGAATTGTTTCAAAATTATTCGGGTCGTTTTCAAGGACGTTATCTGGTACGACGATTAGCTGCCGATTTATTGGTCAGTTTATCTGCTATGCAGTGGCGGTTACGCAAGTTGGGATATCTTCCACCTACAACCGTCCAGTGGAACTAAAAATATTCAATTCACACTGATAGGTAAGAGTATGGGATTAGATTTCTTACGTTCAAATGGAGCTCACCGGATACGCGACTATATGGCTCAACCAATGCTTTTGACCGAGGGTCAGGCTTTGAGCGAAAACGATGAAGAAAACCCACCGGATCTGGATTATGAAGTTTCCAGCGATAAGTGGAAACCTCATAATCCAGCCAGGGGGGACATTCAAGGAGAATGGGCAGAACGACCAGTTCGCTTTGTTGATGGTAAAGATGTAGGCCGGACGGTAGCCTGGTTGCAAAGCCGGGAAGGGTATCCGGTACCGATACGGTTATCCGAGGTAGGGGCAGTAGTAATGAGACATGTAGGCGATGAACTCCGCTGTGAGCATCGCTATCATGAGAGGGTAGTCTCTTTTATGGGCGATATGTTTCCCTGGGATGAGGTAGAAAGCTTTGCGCGGGCTCTCCAGGAACATGATTTTCGCTTGTTGCTATGTGAACCGATTAAGGGCGGTTATACTTATGACTTTGAACCGATGCGAAAAGCTACCGAAAACTGTTCAAGCAGCGAGATGCGACAATTAGAGCGACAAGCCCTTTCACTAGGGCCAGACACCCCTACGCTGGTGGATGGTAGTCTAGAACCCCGGGTGGCGGCATATGATGTTAATAATAGTCCGGTTTGTGGGTTAGTTAAGTCTCATTATAGGAATTACCTGCATCCCCAAGGCTGGCGTACTTATTACGAACTTAAAGCCGGGCAGCGTACCCCCGCTTTTCTGTTAAATGGTCTGGAGCTGGAGGTGGTTTCCTGGTACTTACGCCTGGAAGGGAATGGCGGTGAGATGCCTAATTGGGGCGTTGTCCGGCTGGAAGTACCACGCCTCTACTTCGAGAAGCAATTAGGTAAGAACTGGGAACATCTGGATTGGCTTTCTAACCTGGTTTGCGACTATCGTTGTCGTGACGAGTCTTATAGCCGTGCTCCGGTTTCAATTTATCCGATACAACGGGCTGAAGAAACCCTCGGCGCACTTTTCTCCCGCTCTGAGACCCTAATCAACCATTTCTATCACCTGACCAGCTTGTAGGAGGGCTGCCGAATGTTTGAGCACTTTGAAGAAAACGAGACCTCTAACTGGCAAAAGCCACGTGGTCCGGTCACGGACGGAGATGGCCAGATTTGTATTGGGAGGGTTGGCGCACCCCCAATGAATGAATCTACCAGCGACAGATTCTTTTTCTGGATACCGCCTAGCACCCTGGTCGAAAAGACCCAGCTAGTCACCTGCAAAAGTACCATCGCGGGTAAACTTTACACTTTTTATGCAATCGTGGATGAAGTGCGTCGCCAGAGCCGCCAACGTAGCATGAGTAGTGAGGTGGATCAGGCAGACGGAGATTTGAGCTACGAGCCGCCCTTTAAATTCGAGGGTATTACTTATGCCCAAGCCAGTATCCTTAGAACTGAACCACCAGTCTTAACCGCCCCCCTGGAACGAAGTGAGGTATTTCTGGCGAGCGAAGAAGACGCTTTTAAGGCTTATGGAGCGGATGAAGTTGACAACCCCCTGGCGGTTGGTCTGATTAAAAACGGTGGGGAGCAACTTGCTGGCCCAGGCTTTATTGACCTTGACTATCTTTTGGGGGCTAATGGTGGGCATCTTAATGTAAACGGGGCCGCCGGACGTGGCACCAAATCCAGTTTCTTGCTAACCGTTAACTGGCTCTTGTTGAAAAAAGCCCGTGAGCAGGAGGCAACTGAGCCTTCCAATCCGAGCCGCTTACGGATTGTGCCAATAATTTTTAACGTAAAGAATTTTGATCTTTTTTATATAGATAAGCCAAGCACTCGCTTTATAGCCGAAAAACATCTGTCTGATTGGAATAGGCTTGATATAGAAACCCCTGCTCCCTTTAGTGGAGTAGCCTATTTTGCGGCCCAGCAGCCTGCCACCCAACTGGCAATTCAGACTGGTCGCGGTAGTGGGGTAAAACCTTATAGCTGGAGTTTGAGTGATATTATCGAACGAAATTTACTTTCTTACCTTTTCGCTGAAACGGATGCGAATGACGCAAATTTTGGCGCGCTAATCCTTGATATTGAAAACTGGCTAACCCGCGAGACTGTGGCGGGTGATGGCACCGTTACCCGGCATTTGCAAGGAAGCGGGCCTGCTACCTTTAACGCTTTTGTAGAATGGGTGAAAACCCAATCAATGGAACGTGAAGACAACCAACGAGATTTGAAAAGTCATCATACTGCCACCTGGAAGAAGCTGCACCGCCGCCTGATAAAACTCACTTATGAGAGTAAAGGAGTTTTGCGCCGTGATGAACAGAAGGGTCATCCACTTGAACTGGTGAAGGGTGATACTGCTGATCCACAGGTGGTGGATTTATCGGCCCTATCTGCTACCCCAGAGATGCAGCGTTTTGTAGTAGCGACACTGCTCAGACAACTGGTAGAAGCTCGCACCGGAGCGAGTGCCGTTCCAGGTCTGATTTATCTTGTTACGCTGGACGAGTTAAACCGTTTTGCCCCGCGTGGCGCCCATGACCCGATAACCCAGCTAATTGAAACGGTAGCGGCGGAAATGCGTTCTCAAGGGATTATCCTGTTGGGCGCACAGCAGCAGGCTTCCAAAGTTTCAGACCGAATTATTGAAAATTGTGGGATTCGGGCGTTGGGCAAAACTGGCACATTAGAACTTGCCACACCGGGTTGGCGTTTTTTAAGCGATAGTGCCAGACAGAAGGTGCAGGCTCTGGGGCCAGATGAGAAACTGATAGTACAGGATAACTTCCGGGAGCCAATGCATGTGCGTGTGCCATTTCCGGTCTGGGCTATGAATCCCCGTGAAGCTGTGCCAGAAACTGTCACTTCGGAAACAGCCGGAAAATTCTCCGACCTGCTTAAATTTTAATTTGCGGGAGTGGCTTTGTACCCAGGATTATTCGTCCCCGTAAAGGTCACTTCCCTAACTCAAGGAACCTCGAATATGAAGATTCTACACACCTCTGATTGGCATTTGGGCGATAGGCTTGGTCGGATTGAGCGTCGCCCTCACATCAAAAAATCTCTTTACCAAATTGCCCGCTATCTTGAGGAATACCAGGTAGAGGTAATGATAGTGTCAGGGGATATTTTTAGTGACCGACTACGAGCTGAACAGCGTCGTGACGCTATGGATGATTTCAAGGAAGTTTTTTCGCCCTTTCTTTATCGGGGTGGCTCAATAGTCGCCATAAGCGGTAATCATGATAACGAGGTTTTCTTTGAAACGCTTCGTACCACGATTTCTATGCTACCAACCGGGGTTAAAAAACCAGATGGTAGCTATAGTGGTGGTTTTTATATCAGCTCCCGGCCTGACCTTGTACGGCTTATTGATAAAGAGGAGCAGGTTGTCCAATTTGTCTTGATGCCCTACCCGCGTGCTAGTATTTATCTACGCGACGAAAAGTTAAATTATACAAATCTTGCTGAAAAAAACCGCAACCTCCAGGAAGCCTACACTTTAGTTTTGAGTAGCATCCAGGAAATGTTGGAGCGTTCACAACCCTCGGTATTGGTCAGCCATGTGCATGTGCGGGGCGCACAAGTCCATAACCTGTTCCACCTTACCGAAAACGAAGATGTTGTTTTTGAGCCTTCCCAAATCCCTTCCCATTTTTCCTATGCGGCTTATGGTCATATCCATAAATCGCAGAGGGCAATACCTGGAGCTGACCACGTTCGTTACGCCGGGAGTATTGAGCGGCTTGACCTAGGCGAAAAAGAAGACCAAAAGAGTGTGGTTTATCTGGAAATAAAAAATGGGCGGCGGGTAGACGTACCTAAGTTATTGTCGCTAGAGTGTAGCCCTATTTATCAGCTTGATATTACCGACCCTGAACAGATAGACCACCTGCCCGATATTTATCCCGACCATAACGAAGCATTGATAAGTTACAACCTGCATTATCATCCGACTACCCACAATCGAGATGTCCTAATGCATAGAATTGAGGAGATTTTCCCTAATTGGTATAAACGTGACATCATACAATTCGGGCTTGATATAGGGAATAGTCCGCTCACTAATTTCGATTTTAGCCAGCCCTGGAAAGAAATTGTCCGAAACTATCTGAACGAGGAGTTAAAAAAACAGTCAGACCAATCCTTGGGGGAGGAAATACGTGAACTAGCTAATCGCTTGATGGAAGAAAATGAGGTGCAGGCATGATTCCTCTTAAGGTCAAACTAAAGGGCTTTCTCAGTTATCGGGAAGAACAAACCCTGGATTTTCGGGATGCCACTCTCTGGGTTCTCTTCGGGCGAAATGGGCATGGTAAATCTGCCGTTTTTGACGCTATCACTTTTGCTTTGTTCAAGGAGCATCGTGGCGGTAAACAGGATGCCATCGAGCTGATCAATAAAGACTCAACCGAATTACTGGTTGAGTTTGAATTCCAGATGGATCAGGATATCTATCGAGTGAAGCGGACTCAGAGCCGCAAGGGTAGAGCCAGCCGTCAGGCAATTCATGTATGTGGGCCTAGCCGACCTTACTTCAACCGTGAAGGGGAACAGTCCATACCAGGGACGGAGGGTGATAGCCAGTTTGAAGAATGGGTAAAGAATACCATCGGACTGGATTATGAGGCGTATACCGCTTCTTTCCTATTATTGCAGGGAAAGGCAGATGTAATTTTACAGGCTAAAGCTCCTGTTAAACTGGAAATGTTAAAACAACTTGTAAAACTGGATAACTTTGACCGCTTATATCAACTTACAAAAAAACATTCAAATGAATTTTCAGTAAATGTCAGAGTATTAATGGGGCAAATCGGGAAGTTGCCAGAATATACTGAAGAACAAGTTGCCTTCGCCGAAGAGGCGGTTAAAGTGGCTCAAGAATCTGAGGCTCAAGCTCAAAATCTACTGGTGAAGCTGGCTGGGCTAAAAGAAAAGGCCAGAAATTGGCAAAAATTGTTGGCAGAAGAAATTACCCAAAATGCTCAAGTAGCCGAGGCTGAAAATTTACTTTCAGAGGAAGATGAAATAAAAATTAATGCCGAACGTTACCACTCTCTTGGGGCGGCCCTGCCAATATTGCGGCGTTTACAGGAAGAACAAAACCGCCTGGATGAGAGCAATCGTTTAGGCGAAAACTACCATCAGGAAGAACAAAAGCTGGCCGCTAATGTAGCCCAACTTACTACCGCTCTCGAAAATGCCGAAAAGCAGGTAATAGAGCTGACTAAAGCATTTAATGCCGCCAAAAACCAGCAAAAAGAAGCATTACAGATCAAGCTCGAACTTTCCCAGGCTGTATTTGCGATTGGTGAGTGGGGAAAAAATGAAAAAAATCTAGAGGCCCTGGAGAAGCAGTTGGTTGGGTTTCCCCTGAATTTGTCAGAGCAGCTATATGCCCAAACTCAGCTAGTGGGAGAAGCTGATAAGGCTAGAGTAGTGCTAGACCCCTTGCGCCGCTATACCGATGCCCGCCAAGAGTGGCAAAAGGCCGATGAGCAGGAAAATCAACACCAGCAAGACTTGCGAAATATTGATGCCCATATAGTTGAATTACAAAAGTCACTAGCTGAGTCCGAAAAGCTGAAAACCGAGGCTGGACAGGCGGTAGCAACAGCAAAAGTAATATCTACAACGAGCGAAACCTTACAAAAGGAACTTGAAAATCGACTCAAGCGGTTTAAACAAATTGAGGGAAAGCCCACCTGCGACTATTGTGGGCAGGAATTAACGCCTGAACATATTGAGACTGAACGCGCCCAGCTTGAAGGAATAGTGGCGGAAGCTAAACAAACGACTCTTGAAGCTAGAAAGTGCTGCACTGCCCTAGAAAAAGAGGAACAAGCTACCATAGCCTCTTTTACAGCTCATGGGGAAAAGCTGAGGCAGTCAGGTTTGGACCGGCAACAAATACAAAATCATCTGGATACGTCTCAACGTGACAAAATGCGGACTGAAAAAGCTGGACGTGAGGTTATTAGTCAGTTACCCGAACAATATCGTGCTAACTTTAACCTTGAGGCCGGAATTGTAGCCTGTTTTGGCCTGCCCTATCCTCAAATTGAGGTGCTGACGAGGTTGAAACAACAAAATGATAGCTATCCAAGAGCAAAGAAAGAGTTTGAAGAGCTTCAAAAGCGGGCTAATGAGCGTCAGTTATTGGTTTCTAAACTTGAAGAAGTTCAGCAAAAGATTGTGACCTACCAGGAGCAGTATCCCAGTTCTCGCCGTCAGGAAATTATTGAAGCTAACCAGGAAGCTGAGAACTTGGAGGCCCTGGCTAACCTGGAAACCCAAAAAGTGCAACCGCAGTTCGTTACTGCCACTAAAGAGCAAAATAAGTTGCAGAAGGATTTGGACAAGGTCAAAGAGTCTCGCCAGAATGCGGCTAATGCGGTCCAAAACGAGCTAACCAAACAGGCAGAAATCCGCCGGGCCTTGCAGCAACAGCGCGATTCCCTGGAGGCAGACTGGCAAAGTCAGGTTGCTACTCTTACGCTGGAGCAAGTAAAAGCCTGGGAAGTTGAAGCTAGAAAGTTAGTTGGCGCACCCGCTCGCCTTGAAAAACTAGCAGAAGCTCATTATGGTTTTGTGTCGTTAAAGCGACAGCTTGACATGGTTAGGGCTCAACTTGAGGCGATACCGCCCGAAGAAAAACTAACCGCCCAACAGGTAGAACAGCAGGAAACCACAGCCCAGAAAGCTTTGGAAAAAGCCAGAGGTCAGCGCGAGGCTTCTGAGGAGCAACTACGTATCATTCAGAACGTTAATCAGCAAAGGGCCAATTTGGAAAACCAACGTCAAGAGGCCAACCATCAAGCCCTATTACATAAAACACTGGCAGACCTTCTTGGACCGAATCATCTCCAGCGTCACTTGCTTGATCAAGCTGAAAAGGGTATTGTAAGTAATGCAAATCAAATTCTGGACAACCTTTCCAACGGAACGATTCAACTCAAACTTGTGGGGAGTTCCCTGGATTTGGAAGCCCTCATCCGGGATGGCGATAATGTCAAAAGCATTGGGGTAGCTTACCTGAGTGGTAGCCAGAAATTTCGGGTAGCCGTCAGTTTGGCTTTAGGTATGGGTCGTTACGCCAGTCGTAGCGGTAGGTTAGGGGAGTCGGTTATAATTGATGAAGGCTTTGGTAGCCTGGACAAAGAAGGGCGGCAGGAAATGATTGATGTCTTGCACGAGCTTAAAGATATGCTCGCCCGCATTATCCTGGTATCGCATCAAGAAGAATTCTTTGAATCATTTGAGCAGGGTTACGAAATCCGGTTAGTAGATGGTACTTCTATCGCTAAACGTAGGTAATTATTTTTATAAAGATTTACCATGAACTCATATGTAGATTGCGGTTGTCAATAGGGCCTCCCGCAATCTCGCTGATTCAAATACATTTTGAACCGGAATTTTTGTAACCTTAACCGTAATCTAATCTCAAAATGGTTTGCACATCAGCGAACCTGCGGAAGAGCCGACTAACCGGGTACGACAATAAGAATTGCCGCATAAAGCAAGGCTGAGAAAAGGTATATCATGGTGTTCCCCAACAAGCAAAGAAATCTTAAGGAGAACACCGTGAAGAAAGATAGCGATGTCCAGCAATTGGTATTACAAACCAACTCTGGAACTACCACCGAAACTGTACTTGTGCCAACAAGAGACATTTGGAAAAACCTAGATACCGGTTTAAACTTGGGTAATAATTGGAGTACAAGCAACTTTAATGACACCGGTTGGGCTTCTGGTAAAGCTAAACTGGGTTATGGGAATGGCGACGAAACTACTACTGTTAATTTTGCTGGTAACTGGCTACAAACTGTCATTCTTTTGTTAGTTCCGGTACGGGTTTCTATTTCCTATAGCCCCGTTTATCTAAACGTCAAATATCAGTGTTTCCCCTATTAAAAATCAAGTACTAAAATACTATCTGCAAAGCTAAACAACTTCTTGACAAATTCCGGCCGTTATGGCTAAGTTAATGCTGGACACCTAATATTCTTTTTCAAACCGATCATATTATTAGGATCGGCTATATAGCTTTTCTGGCATTTTAACCGACCTCCCAGCAACTCCCTTTTCGCCGCTCCTGCCACATTCCTTTACCGTTAAAAGCCCAACAGAAACAGGAGTGATTACTCCCCACGCCTTGCGGCGGCGGTATCACGGTGCATCTCACACCCACACGGGCAGGAGTGCCATCTAACGCTAAGTTCTTTCTTAGTAATTACGCCGCAGTTGGGGCATATCTGTGAAGTTTGACGAGGGTCTATTTCTATCAGCTTACTACCAGTCTTTGCAACTTTGTAGCGAAGCATAGCGATGAAACAAGACCATCCGGCATCGTTCACAGACTTGGCAAGCATACCAGCCGCCAAACCCTTGATATTCAAATCTTCTACAGCTATCAAGCTGTAGGTATTGACTAGGTTTCTCGAAAGTTTATGTTGAAAATCCAAACGACAGTTCTTAACCTTACGGTGGGCGCGACTGAGTGCCAGACTAGCTTTGCGTTTGAGAGGGTTACGGCGGGACAACCGCTTAACCTTATCACATTTTCGTTGGATTTTGGTAAGCTTTTTTTGGGCTTTACGGTAGAAACGCGGGTTTTCAACCTGTTCCCCGTTGCTAAGATTGACGAAATGCTCAATCCCGACATCAATCCCGATAGCATAGCCGGAATGATACTGGGGCGTTTCTATCTTAGTTTCAACCGAAAAGACTACAAACCAGATGTTACCCGCTTCCCGTTTGATCGTACAGGTTTTGACCCTGCCCAACACTTCTCGATGAAACTTGACCTTGATTGTGCCGATTTTGGAGAGGGTCAGCTTATCGTTTTTGAGAGCCCACCCGCCCTGCGGGAAAGTAAAACTATCGTAACGATTACGGCCCTGGAAACGTGGAAATCCGGCCTTTACCCCGCGCTTAACCCGGCTGAAAAAGGCTTTGAAAGCAAGGTCTACCCTTTTGAGTACATTTTGCAAAACCTGACTATGGATAGTAGTCAGGTCTGTACGTATTTCTTTAATCTCAGGAAGCTGGTTTTGCTGGTCATAGTAGTTGAGAGTGATACCCTTCATGCGGTAGGCTTCACGACGTTCTGTGAGGGCAGCGTTGTACAATTCCCGGCACAATCTAAGGGTATTTTCCAAAGAGTGTTGGGCTGGTTTGGTTGGGTATATTCTGAATTTGCACATGCGCCGGGTTTGCACTTATTTGCCCTTCTGGTTCTCTACGTACTTTTTGATGATCTCAAGGGTTACGTCCCCTACTGTGTAGCAAGCATAAGAGTTAGTCCAAAGGCTAGAAAGCTTGTGTTTGAGTTCGGGAAACTCTTTTCTAAGTTGAAAGCTACTCGCGCCTTTGATGTACTTTACCAATTTATGAACACCGAATTGAGGTTCACACCCTACCAAAAGATGAATGTGGTCTGGCATAATTTCCATTTCTACCAATTCTTGACCCCACTTTTCTATTATTTCCAAAATAATAGTTTTGAGCCGCTCATCTATTGGCGAAACTAGTACAGACCTACGGTATTTTGGACAAAAAACAACGTGATAATGGCAGTTGTAAGCGTTATTATTGTTGGTTTTAAGTTCAGTTTTCATAAAACATTTTATAACACAAAGATAGTAGATAAGTCAGACTAATCTACTGCCTTGCTATTGCAAGAAAGGAGTGCCTTATATCCCAATAGCTAAAAGTTACTGTTGGCAAACTCAAAAATCGAAAGAAAAACAGTTTTTTCACCTACGAAACTAAAGTCATTTCCTATTTCACTAACGAAATTAAGGTAAAACAGCTAATTTTTTTAGTTTTGTAGGTAAGCCAACAGTAACCCAAAGCTAGGGGGCTTACGGCACGTATGTTAAAGAGATTGGCTTTAAATTTCATTTTACCAATCATTTTTATAGGTCTGCTGGGGGTGGTGGCCGGCCGGCTGATAGACCGCCTTTCGGCTAGAACTCTTTCAACCAGCAAAAAAACGGGAGTGCCAGACCATTTTTCCGGCTGGCTATTTCCGTTTATTACGGCCGGTGTCCAGGTGGTAGGCTGGCTGCAAACCCCTTACAGGGTGACCCCTTTATATGTTTATGCCCTCAATTTGATTCTGGTCTGGTTGCTATTATTGATAGCGGCAATTGACCTGTATACCCACCAGATCTTCCCTAAAACTCTGGTGCTGTTGGGGGCGGTGTCACTCGCGCTTCCCACTATAGCCGTGTTTTTAAATCCGGTGGTGGGAGTAGCAAAAGCCAGTGACAACACGGTTTGGCCGGTACTGGCCGGAAATCCGGCGGTCAAAGAGCCAGAGTTTATCCAATTATGGTCGCTAAACTTGCTGGATAGCCTGGCCGGAGCACTGGTCATGTTGCTACTGTTTGGACTGTTTTTTATTATTGGACGGGCTTTCTTCGGCCGGGAGGCGGTAGGCGGCGGAGATGTAGTGCTTGCAACAGTGGTGGGTCTGGCGCTGGGCTTAAAGCGCACCCTGGCGGCACTCCCGGTTATATTTCTAGCCAGTCTGGTGGTAGGGTTGGGTTTACTGGTAGCAAGCAGAATTCAAGGCAGAGACACCCAAGTGAGCAGGACACTGGCCTTTGGACCCTTTATCTGTGGCGGGGCTATCTGGGTTCTGCTGGTAGTTTGAGATTCTACCGATGCCGCCCCTGCCCGAAGGTAAACCCTTTTCCCTGATATTTCCAGCATTTAGCCCATGAACCCGGAGTAATTATGTTTTCAGGTCTAAAAAATCAGGCTTTGAGAATAATCAGAAATTATGAGAAGCGTTATGCGGCACTGACTGAGGCAGAATTGCTGGGGCTGGCTGGTGGGTTTCAGGCAGAACTTGCCAGTGGAGGTATCACTTCCTCGTTACTACCCAGGGCTTTTGCGGTGGTGAGGGAGGCGGCCTGGCGGGAACTGGGTTATCGCCACCACCCTGAGCAACTCATGGCCGGGATCGCCCTTTCTGAGGACAAGTTAGTGGAGATGAAGACCGGGGAAGGCAAGACCCTGGCCATCACCGCCCCGGCTTTCCTTGCTGCGTTAAGGGGTAGTGGGGTGCATATTGTCACTGCCAACGACTACCTGGCGAAACGTGACTGCGCCACCATGGGTGGGGTATATAGCCGACTGGGTATTTCCTGCGGGGCTATTACTGCTGTGGCGGAAGCACAATACCGCTATGAACCCCGGCGCAAAACTCTGGTGCCCTGTACCAGGCAGGAAGCTTATCAAGTTGACATAACATATGGAACTGCTCCTGCCTTCGGGTTTGACTACCTGAGAGATAATCTGGTGCAGCAGGCACAGGACAGAGTGCAACGGGGGTGCTACTTTGCCATCCTGGATGAGGCCGATAATATCCTGCTAGACGAAGCCCGCACCCCTCTTATTATTAGCGGGCGGAGTAACCAATCGGTGGAGGGTTTTTACCGGGCAACCGAATTGATTAAAAGGTTGGCACCAGATCAAGATTACGAAGTAGCTGCACTAAAGCGCAAAGCGCATTTCACCGAAAGCGGGATTACCCGGCTGGAAAAGTGGCTGGGATTAAAAGAAAGCCAAACTCTCTATGACGCGGAACGTTCGGAACTCTACTACCTGGACATAGCCCTGCAGGCTCTTACTCTCTACCACCAGGGGGAGGACTATCTGGTGTTGCTGAAACCCTCCCTGGCTGGAAAGAGGCCCTCTGAGGGAGGTGACTGGGAGCAGCTTGCACGCCAGCGCGAAAAGCTGCTCCCACCCGGTCTGGAAGCCTCCAAGCCGTTTCTTACTCTGGCACAAGCCGAGAAACAAGCAAAGCCCGGAATGCTGGAGGGGGAAATAGTGCTGGTAGACCGGGAGCGAAGCGGGCGCCCTATGCCGGGTAGAAGGTTCAGAGGTGGACTGCATGAGGCCCTGGAGGCCAAAGAAGGGTTAGTGGTGCAACCTTCCCCGGTGACATATGCCACTATTTCCTTGCACGCCTATTTCAGAGGGTATGAGAAACTGGCTGGATTAAGTGGCACTCTTACCCAGGACCGGGACACCTTTCACAAACTATACAGGTTAGAAGTCTTAGAAATTCCCTCCCATAAATCCTCCCGCCGCCGGGATAAAAAACCGCTATTGTATCGCACCAGGCAGGAGGCACTGGAAGCCCTGGTAAGCGACGCAATCAGGGTCAGGGAGAGCGGCGCAGCGGTGCTGATCGGTACCACCGGGATAGCGGATAGTGAGGCGGTGTCCGGCTACCTTGCAAAACGAGGCATACCTCACCTGGTACTGAACGCCAGACAGACCGAGAGGGAAGCCTTGATTGTGGCACAGGCTGGTTTCCCCGGTCGGATTACAGTGGCAACCAGCATGGCGGGTAGAGGTACCGATATTCTCCTGGGTGGCCGGTATGAGGATCACCTGGCGGATCTGGCCCAGAAAAGGGGACTGGTAGAACAGGTGGACCGGGGTAGCTCGGCCTGGCTAAAGCTAGAGGAAGATGCCAGAGAGAGGACCAAACGGGCCAGGGAGCTGGTACTCAACTCAGGCGGCTTACATGTAATGGGGTTGGGGTTGTCAGCTACTAAAAGGCTGGATCTGCAACTGATCGGGCGAACAGGGCGGCAGGGCGACCCCGGTTACTCCAGATTATATCGTTCTCTGGAGGAGGAACTGGTGCTAAAGTTTGCCGGTGGGTGGGGGGACGGGTTATCAGAGCGGTTGGGTTCTGGAGTCGAATGGGGTGAATCTATTACCAAAAGACTGGCTGAAACGGTGGTAGAGGAATGCCAGCGCAAGCAAGAGGGGCAGCACTACGAGGAGTTGAAAAGAGGTATTGAATACGACCGGGTGCTGGAGGTACAACGGACGACCTTTTACAGGGACCGGGAGCAGGTGCTGGAAGCAGATGCTGGTCGGCTGAAAATGTTCGTCCTGAAACTTGCCAGGGAAGAAATCTCAGAGTTGGGGACAGCTTGGCTGGAGGGGGAAAATGAAGTTGGAGGGCAAGAGGGTACAGCAGGGTTAGTGGAAGCGACCACTGCCCTGTTTGGTTTTAAAATTGCGAGTGAGTTACAGCTTTTTCTGGGTTCAAGAAAAGAAGTAAGCGAGGACGCGATAAAAAAGTGGCTGTTAGCTAAACTTGAACAGGTTATGGAGCAGGCAGGGCTTGGCTTGAGAAAGGTAAACCTCTCTGAAAATATCCGAGATACCTTGCTTAAAACGTTAGATGGGGAGTGGGTCGAGTATTTAACCCCGCTTGAAGAACTCAGGCACGGGATTTTTCTAAGGGTCTATGGTGGGCAGGAACCCCTCAGGGAATACCAACGGGAAGCCTGGCACTTATGGGCTGAGTTTCAGGTGAAAAGCCAGAAAAAAATATTGGAGAATATAACTGTTTTTTGCAAGTGAAAAAGGTTCTGGTACACAACGCGTGAATCGGTGGAAATGGTACTTATAGTGTAAACGAGAGCCTTTCATAATGTAGTAAAGCATCAAAATAAGCCAAAACTTGAAGTTAACCCGGATTCGTGGAGTATAGGAAGAGGAAGAGGCAGATGCTATAATAATCTACGAAAGGGGCAGAAATGGGAGATAAGCAGAAAGAGTATCCAGTAGAATTTAAGCGAGAAGCAGTGCGCTTATTGGAAAACAGCGGTAAAACAGCGGTCCAAATCGCTAGAGAATTAGGGGTATCCGACAGTGTACTCTAGCATTGGCGTAAAATATTGGCTGAAAAAGGGGAGCAAGCTTTTCCTGGTAAGAGTTATCAAACTGAGGCTGAAGAAGAACTCCGTCGGCTGCGTCAGGAGAATGAACGACTACGGATGGAAAGGGATATCTTAAAAAAAGCCATAGCCATCTTCAGTGAAGTTTCAGTTCATTTATGAGTACAAGCAGGAATTTCCAGTTAGCCTGATGTGCAAGGTGCTGGTGGTTTCTGAGAGCGGCTATTACGCCTAGCGGAAACGACCAGAAAGTGCCAGAGCCTAGGCTAACCGGGAACTGGGAGCAGAAATTGAGCCTATATTCGAGCAGTCTAGGCAAACTTACGGTAGTCCCAGAATAAAGGCGGCGCTAAAGCTTAAAGGGATAAACTGTTCGAGGAAGCGGGTAGCCAGGCTGATGCGGTTGCTGGGGCTAGTCTCCTGTCATCGTCGTAAAAAGCGAAAGGTCATAACGACTGATAGCCAGCACAGCAATCCGGTGGCACCCAACAGGCTAAAGCGGGATTTCACGGCTACCAGGCCTGATGAGAAATGGGTGGGAGATATTACCGGGGTATGGACTAATGAAGGTTGGTTGTACCTGGCAGCCCTGGTAGATATTTATTCGAGAAAAGTAGTGGGTTGGTCGATGGGTGCCAACCGGGATGAAGCGTTGGTGGAAAGAGCCTTGGTTATGGCATTGGAGCGACGTAAACCGGGAGAGGGGCTTTTACATCATATCGATCGGGGGAGCCAATATACCAGTAGGGGCTACCGGGGTTGCTCGAGCAGTACGGGATCGAAACCAGTATGAGCCGAAAGGGTGATTGTTGGGACAATGCTCTCATGGAAAGCTTTTTCGGGACGTTGAAAGTGGAATGTACGGATCGTTATAAGTTTGAGAGTAGACGCGAAGCCAAGACAGTTATTTTCGAATATATGGAAGTGTTTTACAATCGGCAGCGGCTACATTCGGCGTTGGGTTTTATGACACCAGTGGGGTTTGAACAGCTAAATGTTTGACTATTCTCACACTCCACTAAACCGGGGCAAGTTCACAAAGAAAGTGGAGGCAAACGGTTAAGTGGACGTACCACCAAGGGTAGTCGTTGGCTTAGACAAGCACTGGTCGAAGCGGCGCAAGCGGCTCTGCACACCCGTGACACTTATCTTTCGGCTCAGGGTCGCCGATTAACAGTACGGCTGAGGCGCAAAAAAGCGGTGGTTGCGGTTGCTCACAGTATTTTAGTAATTATTTGTAACAATTCAGCCAGGGTCAGTTGACGAGGCTGGTAGACTAATAAAATGACATTAGAAGAGCAATTAGCCCAACTTCAAAACGATTACGCCCAACTTGAAGCTAAAGCCGCTTCACAGGCAGCTTTGATTGCCCAACTGATAGAACGTATTCAAACCCTTGAAGCCCGGCTCTCTCAAGATAGCCATAATTCTTCCAAACCGCCTTCTTCCGACGGGTTTAAGCGCTCGCCCAAAAAACGCAGCTTGCGCAAATCCAGCGGTAAGAAACCGGGTGGTCAACCTGGTCACGAGGGTCAGGCTCTTAAACAAAGCGAAAACCCGGATACAGTGATTGCGCATCTGCCCACCACCTGTGAAAAGTGCCAGACTGACTTAACCAAAGAAGCAGCGCTACCTCACTTCGAGCCTCGTCAGGTTTTTGAGCTGCCTACTCAACTCAAACTGCACGTCACCGAACACCGCACTTACAGCAAAAAGTGTCCTACTTGTCAGACTGTTACCAAAGCCAAATTCCCGCAGTCCGTCAAGAATTGGGTGCAATACGGACCTGGGTTTCGGGCTCTGGCAGTTTACCTGATCACTTATCAACTGCTGCCTTATGCCCGGGTGTGCGAGCTACTTAATGAAATCTACAGCGAAAGTCTTTCACCCGGCAGTTTGGTCAATATGATAGCGGAGTGCTACGAGCAATTGGCTGAGCCAGAAAAAACCATCAAGACAGCGCTTACCCAGGCCAAAGTGTTACATTGCGATGAAACCGGGTTGTATGTAGAAGGCAAGCGCCACTGGCTGCACGTAGCCAGCACACCACATTTAACCCACTATGCTCACCATTTACGGCGAGGTAGTAAAGCCACAGACGAGATTGGGATTTTACCGGCTTTCCAGGGCGCAGCGATCCACGATGGTTGGTCTAACTATCTGCGCTATGCCTGTACCCACGGTCTGTGTAACGCCCATCATCTCAGGGAACTTGCTTTTGTCTACGAACAACTCAAGCAGGCGTGGGCGGCTGAGTTCACCACCCTTCTTGTGGACTTGAAAGAAGAAGTGGAAGTCGCCAGGGCTAGGTCTGAAACCAGTTTAAGCAGTGCACGGTTAGCGCATTTCGAAGAGCGCTACCAGCAATTGATCGCACAGGGTCTGGCAGCTAATCCTCCTCCCCAGGGTGGCTGGCCTTGTGGAAAACGGGGCAAGCCCCGGCAGAGCAAGCCTAAGAACTTACTGGATCGGCTGGATAAACAGCGTCATCAAGTGCTGCTGTTTGCCTACCGTTTTGATGTGCCTTTTGATAACAATCTGGCCGAGCGTGATATTCGGATGGTTAAAGTGCAACAAAAGGTTTCAGGTTGTTTTCGCAGCCAGGAAGGTGCCAGCTTCTTTTGTCGGATAAGAGGCTACCTTTCCACCATGAAAAAGCAAGGTGAAAACTTGTTGGTTGCGCTCCTTGACACTTTTTGTGGGCAACCTCCCCTTCCCAAGCTTTTGGTCTGAACTGTTACAATTATTTACCACCTGCTTCTGCGCAGAGAATATTACAAGGAGATAGGCGGGGATTACTTCCACAAGCTAGATCAGGAGAGCATCAAGAAACGGGCTTTACGGCAATTGGAGAGCCTAGGTTATACCGTCGAACTCCAAAAGGCCAGCTAGAACTGTTTTAGCTTCAAAACTCGATTGCAGGTAAAAGGAAGCTACCCTTGCGGGCAGGCGGTTTAAGTTACCCAAATTCCATTAGCCTGTTGTTAAGTAATTTTCAGAGGAACGTCAAACCTGATTGATGCAGAACACTACAATTGATTTTGTAATTGAAGAGGATTTTGGATGCTAAAGTATATTAGTTTGTTTTCAGGTGGGTTTGGGTTAGATCTTGGAATAGAACAAGCCGCCTACAAGTCAAATGTGCAAATTGATTTGAGAGTATGTTTAGATATAAGTTTGGCAGCTAGAGAAACTATTAGACTTAACCGACCATCGTTAAATGTAATTGGAGACAACGAAGGAGATTTCGGAGGAGATTTATACCAAATTAATAGCAATCTAATACTGCAAAGAGCTAATTTAGCAATTAAAGAGGCTGATTTAGTAGTTGGAGGTCCACCGTGCCAGTCTTTTAGCATTTTAGGAAATCGCCAAGGATTTGAAGATCCAAGAGGAAACCTGATGCTCGAATTTGTGCGGGTAGTACGGGAAATACAGCCAAAGTGTTTTGTGATGGAAAATGTGGCAGGATTTTTAAGTGTGGATAAAGGGAAATCTTATCAAAAAGTAATAGACTTATTTACTGAAGCAGGATACTTAAATACACTTACTTGGGTACTAGATGCAGTGAATTTTGGTGTTCCACAGTTTAGAAGACGAGTCTTCATAATTGGTTTTAGAGAAGGCATGGAAGTACGAGGTTTAGTTCCGCCTGACTCAACGTACTTTCCACCAGATGCCATTGGCAATAATAGAAATGGTTTAATTTATCGTTGTGTGCGTGATGTGTTAGAAAATATGCCAGATGGTCTAGCAAACAACGAAAGACGAATTCATAGTGAACGAGTGCGTACAAGATACGAGCAACTTGTACAAGGAGCTAGAGATAGAATTGACCACACTGATAGATTAGCTTGGGATAGACCGAGTGGAACAGTTTTAGTGGGCTCAACCAGAGGAGGAGGTAGGCCATTTATTCATCCATTTGAACCACGACATTTAACAGTCCGAGAGGCTGCCCGTTTACAAGGCTTTCCAGATGATTGGGTTTTTGCTGGAAATCAAACTGACCAATATAGGCAGGTTGGAAATGCTATACCACCTTTACTGTCAGAGGTAGTCACAAGACAAATAATTGCTTTCTTAACTCAAGAGAATCCAAATCCAAATGAAGAAACCTTGGAAACGAATGAAAATTTATTATTAGAGATGGCAAAGTAAAGTTCTAGGCTGATCAGTTAATAAGACTGTTAAATAAATTTGTTAAAATATTTTATGACTTAAGAATGCTTCTACCTCCTGTTCTAGAAAGCAAAATGTTAGGTGGTAACCATCTATTATTAAAATCTTCCTGATGATACTGACAATACATATCATTGATATAACTACAACTAGGACATCCATCAAAACACCCTTGGGCGCAACCATTAACATGGTCAGTAGCAGCCAAAATAAGTTTGACTAACCCTTGTCCACGGTTTATTAGCTGAACTACGCCACCCCGTCCGATTGACTCACGTTCGTATAAGAGAATCACTCCCGCCTGTGGAAATAATATAGAACCAAGAACTTCATTGCCAATTTGACGATGTGCATTAATGAGTATGGCATGCTCTAAGGCATGTAGCGCACTTATTAATGGAAATTGATTATGTTGTAGAGATATAGGTTGTAGTAGTTCACGTAATGGAATAATACCAAGTTCCTCGCGTTCTGTTTGTAACAAGTCATTATAAGATGTAGTTATATAAGGATAAAGCTGTGAAAGACGTTCAATGATTTTTGATTTATCTAACTCTATAACTAGGGCTGATCCTTCATTGATCATTCCAAAACATTGATAATCAGTTAAGCCCTCTGGATCTCTAAAAAAACGTGCAAGGCGATCAGGGAGTTGGACGGGTGAGCGAGGATGCTTCATGATGTCACCAGCCTGATAACCATAAATAGTAGTAACAACGCGCACACGATTAAGAAGATATGCATTTGAAATGCAAGCATTCTCAATTACTTCTATCTTGTCTAGGTCTAAAATAGAATTTGTAATATTTGCAAGCGGTTTTAACTCGAAGTAATCTGCCCAATTCTGAGCACTTTCTATTGCGGCTGTAGGAAAGGTAGCTGGTTCAAGAGGTTCATCTTTGAGAAACATTTGAACATCTACAAGAGGATGAAGAGCATTTGAAGCAGAAGCTGGAAAGGCACTCATAAAAGTAATATCTGTTTTGTCATCGGAATTTTCTTTAGGTAAATAACACTTTAAACAAAGTTCTTGAACGTTTTCTAAATATTGCTTACAAGAATTGCACTTCCATTGCCAAGAAACTAGATTATTAGTATTGTGTTTTTCGAGATGAATATGTCCGGAACTGCATTCTGGGCAAGGAGGAGGTGTGCCTAAAAAGTTATCAATATTAATTGTCCGCCGATTGGTAGGGGTAGAATTTGAACGTTCTCCTTTAGGAAAAAGTTCTATGACATTAGCACAACGAGCGCACCCAAAAACAATAGGCTCTTGAATAAGCTGGTCATGACGGCAACAAGGACATGTAAGATTAAGAGGGGGTCGTGCAGGATTAAGGGCAAGAAAATGACCACAATATTTGCAGTGGAAAGTACGTGGATAAAGTTTAGTACGTACCTTTGCTTGTTCGTTTACTAAGATGAAGCTTATATGACTTGCACGGACAGGAGGAAATTGGGTTGCGTCAATAGTAGTATCTAGATCTTCTTCCATTAAGGGTAAATCACCAAAAATTTCACTGAAGTCAAAGTCTTGTTCCCCATTATCAGCAGCCGAGGTAGTTGTAGAAAGTTGCAATTGTTGTAGATTTCTACGACGTTGTTGCTCTTGAAAATGTAACTCAACTTTGTCATGCTCTCTTGTTAAATGTTGGGCAAGACGTTGAAGAACGTGAGTAATCATTCGATTGCGAGTGTCCCCATCAGCATTATCAATATACACAACTTTAGTTATCGCATTAGAAGAATTCCAAAATGCATCAGGATATACTTTGAAAATTACAGCGGCGGGAGAGAGTAAAGTTGTCTTAGACATTAAAGGTTCTCCTCTTCAAGTATTACAGGTTCAGGATTAGCAGTACCAACCAAGATCTCTACGGGCTCGTCCATTTCTTCTTGTTCAGGATCAGTAGTAGCACCAATTAAATCCAGGAGTCCCTGATCAATACAATTAATACGTACAATATTATTAGCACGACCGCGTAGGCTATAAGTGAGCCATTGTTCGCTAGATTCAGTCATAACTTTAATTAAAAACTCATTCTGTGTTCTTAATTCTTGAAAAAGCCTGCGACTTTTATCATTAACAATTGTATTAGTATCGATTCTAAGTTCTTCGTCATTGCAAAGCACCCGAGAAATCCCACCTTTAAGTATATTAAGACCTTTGTTAAAATCATTTCTTCCAATATTGGATATAACTTGATTTACGCCGTTCGCGTTCGCCCATTTAGGTTCGCGCAAACAGAAGGAGCTTAAAAGAGCTTTAGCAACATTACCAAAAATTTGATCAGAGCAATAAAGATTAGTACTCTTTACTGGAAGTGCGTCGTAATATCCTGAAACATCGGATAAGACAGCATGAAAATGTCGATAAAGATAAACATCACGCGGGTAAGCTGGAAGCAAAATAATATTGACATGACCACTAAAATAACCACGTCCTGTACGCCCTGCCGTCTGAACGTACTCAGTAAAACCTTTGGGAACTCCAAACATTATCATATGGTTAAGGTCTTGGATGTCAATTCCTAAACTAATAACCAAATTTGCAAGAAGAAGGTCTAATTGACCTGATATAGCTTTCTGAATAATCTCACTAATTTTGTTTTTAGGAGCTTCACCACTTAAAAAATCTATATTGAGGCTTTGGCCGTAACGATTCCGATAAAAATCCCTCAAAGACCGTTGTAGGTCGAATCCGTCTTGTTTTTTAAAAACATAACCAAGTAAAAAATCCCAAGAGGTGGGTTTAGTAGTAATATTTTGTAGTATTTCTTTAAGATCGGGTGCTTGGTTATATCTGCCTCGTAAATGTAGATGGGAATTCAGAACAGCGCGGAGGAAAGCCTGTTTCGAAGATATGCGCGCTGGCATATTGACCAAAACACGATAGCGGACAGTTTTAGGCTGAATAAGAAAATAGTCTGTAAGCTGGTTTGTGGCAGGAATAGGAATGATCTCATCCTTAGTTGTGTCTTTACGTGTAATGGCTTCAAGGAGCTGAGTCTCATTTGCAATTGTAGCAGTAGCGGTTTCATAACGTATAGACAGAGTACTTTGCTTAGATAGAATACGTTGCATCGCTTCAAGAGTAGAGAGAAATACAGAAAGATATGTAGCAGATTCACCATACAAGCTATGAACTTCGTCAAAACCCATATAACGAATTGGTTTGCTAATGGCGTTAGACGTGAAGGTACCGGGGCAAGTTGAGTCAGAAAAAATTTGATTGCATAAAAATTTTTGAGGTTTTAGTTGCAAACCTGCATCTGTATAAGCGCGGGCACAAATCTGACAATAACGTACAGGAGATCCAAAAAGACCGTAACCATATTGTTCAAAGGATTTTACAGTAGCTACGTGAAAGAGTTTATCTGGAGTAGCAATAATAATATCAGGTAAAAAAGTAGCTACTTCATGTGGGTTACGCATATAGTTAATAATATGGTTGCACTTAGGACAGCTGGCTAATATTTTTGCATCTATCTCATTTAAAGCAGAGTGTCTTTGTGCTACCAATGGAGCATGCCCGCAGGCAGGACACTTGCCAAAGTAGTACATTGCTTCACCTACAGCAGGTTTAAGAACCAACCGATAAAGTGGGTCACTTGCACCCATTAATAATCCACCAGTAACATTCAGCTCAGGCAATTTTTGGCGCATTTGATAAACAAAAGCAGTAAGACGACGAAACATATCTTCGTTCAAAATACGGGTAGGAAAAAGCAATATTGATGTAGAACGTTGATTTCCACATAGAGAAGAAATTGCAGCATTGACCATAAAGACAATTGTTTTACCAGACCCTGTTGGAGCACGAACAATAGTAACAGTTCGTTCCTGACCAGTAGATTCAAGTTTTATACCAGTTGTTATAGCTTCCCATTGGAATAGGTGAAATCGTTCAAATTTAAAAGCTTCCGCAGCTGCAAGTAAAATATTACGAATCGTTGCCCAATGATTAGTTATAAAACTATCAAATTGCGAATTGCGATTAGAACAAATACTCAGAAAGGACTCGGGACTAACAGTTATTTCAGAAATCTTCGGCCCAGGAGCAGGGGTTTCGCGTGGGGTGTCGAAAACTCCAAAAGTAGTTAAGGATAATTTACTACTATCTCTAGGATGCAGTGTAGCGATACATCCTGACTGCGGCACCTGATAGAGACGTTTTTCTGCTTCCTCATGAAGCCTCTCTTCATCAAGCGATATAACGCTTTGTTTTACGTCTGCATACTGTTGAAGCGGGAAATCAGCTTTCGCTCCGACAAGTGTAATTTGCATATGAGGTAAAATAAGGGTACTGAGCAATATATTGTTGCGATTTGTATTTTCTACGTTTGATTGATTGTGGAGTGAAATAGTGATTTTGGCAGAGGTAGGGGAATAACGTTTCCAGGAAAAATTTAGTTGAAGAGAACACTCGTTAACTTTACGTTGGAGATAAAAAAATCGCAGGTTTGCTGGAAGTTGTTCAGCCGGTATTGGATGTAAATTATTTTCGTTTTGATTTAAATGCAAGTTATCTTGTTCATCAATATAAGCATAGATATTTTTAATTCCCTTTTGGATAACAGGAATTACCTGATTTCCGCTTGGAATATTTATATCGAAAGTATGAGAAAAATCAACAACCTCTAGTTGCCCAGCTAAAGCGCGCAACCGGTTACCTGCTGCTTCTTGTAGTTCATATTGTGTGCCGTTAATTAAGGGGAAAAGCATTTCTTCAGGGGGTTGGGTGTTTGGCTCAATATTTGGATAAAACCGATCTCTTCCTACTGCTAAAAGTGATGGAAGTGCAGCACGTAAACGAATTTTACAAGCCCAATCAGCGTTTTCGATGTTTACAGGAAAAGTAACACTCATTGTGGAATTTGTGCCAATTCCTCTATACGCCTCATTCTGAACAATACTGGCAGGGAAAAGTGCATTAGCTGCAACAGCTTCATCAAGAACAGTACCTTCTAAGTAGGTTAAATCGATAACTTCAGAAGCACTAATTTCATCTAAATAAAGACGGTCGTTGCTATCATAGGTAGTCCAGTCCAATATTTCTTTTATCCATTGAGTAAGTAGATAACGAGATGAAGCTGGTTGGTAAAACATTATTTTAACATTCTCCTTATTTAGACTTCAGGTAACCTTTGTGGAAGATGGAAAATACAATTTTTTTCTTCTATAGATAAACCTGTACAGCGTTGTAGAATACGAGGTGAAACGTAACGTTCAATTGCCACTGGGATTATTTCAATATGATTTGTAGCTCTAAGCAAATTTACAGCATGTAAAATAGTTGCACCTGTAGTAATATTATCGTCAAGGAGAAATATGCGTTTATTTGATAATTTTACTGCTACATTTTTATCAAGTTCATATTCATTTTTAGTTAAAATTTGTCGTTCTTGAAAATTAGATTGCCTAGTAGATTTTTTTTTATTACGAATAATTGCAGGAACTATTTCACTTCGAAAATAAGAACTAACTCCACTTACAACCTGAAACCATCCGTTGGTTTCAGATATAGAGTTTCCCAGAGGTATTGGAACAATAACTGAGTCTGACCAAAGAAAATTTTGAAGAAAAGCAACAAGGAGATTAGAAACAGGATGTGTATAAGTGAAGTTGATTTTGTGTAAATTATTCAGGATTTTTGTAGATGTAGGCGTGGCCCAACCCACAGCCCTAATAGTCAGTTGATTTCTAATAAAAATACAATTAGAGACATGATTATAATCTTTTCGATGGAGTTCTAAACAATAGGTACAAATCTGATGGGTTTCACTTAATTCAGAAGGGCACTGGATTGACTCCAGGAAAAATCGTTGGAAAACTTTCCCACACTCAATGTTGAGTGAAGGCTTAATACAAGTATTACAAAAGTTCTTGAGCATTTGGCTTCGCTGCTCTTCTGTCACTGGTGTTTTTTTTGTAAGTCTAAAATAATCTGAGTTAAAAATCATAATTCTAATTTTTAGCTAAACCTGTAAGACAGTTTTAAAGATAACTTGTACTATATAACTTGCATTTTTAGATGACCTAATTTTACAACAAATACAAATCTAAGCAAAGTAAGCTTTGCTTACAATCAGGGCGAACGCCCAGCTTTGAAACCTCTCGTTTGAAATTGGGCCAGGGGAAATGGTAGGTATCTTCTCAATAACTGGTGGCAAACGGTGATTTCTTAAAGAGTTTAAGTTCAGAATATACAGCCAAACTGTGTATTACCACATAATATTGAGAAGATACAATGGTAGCTCCCTTGCTATATATGGCACAATTCCCAAAAACTGGCAATTCTTGGATAAGACAGCAGATAACAAAATCGAGCTAGGGGAATCCAAGTGAGCGTTGACACGTGGGTTGCTCCTGAGCATATCGGCCATACGCACCACCGGGCATAGGTTTTTTTACTAGCCTTGGCTGGCTAAACTGTTACAAAAGAAATATTGTTTTAGGGTAAGCGAAGAGATTTAGCTTCAAAACTTGCCATTTCCCAACCCCTGTAATTACCCGGTTATCTTAAATCCCAACCCCAGTAAATACCCGAAAAGTGGCAAAAATATAAGATGCTGCGGTTTTAAAATAAATCTGTCAAGGTAACAATTTCCGGTTTCCCTTTCCTTCTTTTGATGTAAATTGGAGAAAAAAGGCCAGGGGATCCTCTTCAGGATAGTTTCCCCGGCCTTTTTTTATTAAATAGCGGTTACTACAAACCCCCTCTCCGAGTAATCCTCTATTTCCCCGGCTCTCGGTCGAAGAAACCCTCGGGTAATTCCAGTGTTTCCCTCAACCCCTCCCGGCTGGTATAACGGCTGCTCATAGTGCCTGCTCCCAGGTCTAGCCAGGTACAAAACCGCTTGAGATCTCTAGTTAGCATAAGCCGGAACAGGTAGTCAGCCGCTACCCCTGCCATCGCCGCATTTATCGTCAACCCCTGCTCATTAAGTAATGCCAGTTCGGCACAGGAGAGTTTACCGGTCTGAGTTTCCTCTTTCCTGGGCTTTAAGAGATCAGGAAATTGAAGGGCCGGAGATGGTAATCGGGTGCAGTAATCAGCAAGCTCAAAAGCAGTTCTCAGCTCTTCTAGGCTGCTACAATTTCCCAGGCAGACCTGGCCCGCAGACTTTTCGTTACCACTGTCAAGCCACCAGCGCTGCTTCTGCCTTTCCCAACCGGGTAACGGCAACCACTCGGCGATAGAGTGCCTGGCAGCGGCGTTATCAACACAACCCACCACCAGTTCCAAGTCGGCTCCCTCCAATTTCCGACTGACCAGTTCGCGGCTACATGGCTCTGCCAGTGTCACAATCTCCAGACCCCAGGCGGCCCCATACCGGCGCGCCAGGGTGACCGCCTTGGACCTGGATATTTCAGCCCGGCAGAAGTGTTGCCTTTCAATATTCTTCTCAGCGACAAAATCCGGATCAATAAAGGCCAGCGTAACCGCTTTACCTTTACTTCTAAGGAGGGCGGTCAGCCTGGCTAGATGGACCGCCAGGTACGAGCCGGTTCCCCCGCAGCCCACCAGCATCACCAGTGCGCTATTCCAGGACCTGGTCAGTACCGGTTTGGCGTTTAGATAATCAAAGCGCATCGTCAGCACCTCCCGTTCTTACTTCATAGCACCTCTGTCCTTTACCAGATCCTGTCCAACCTTTCCAGATCTTGCTCCACCTTTGAATTGGCCAGAGCCGATTGGTAACAGCATTTCCAACGCTTCCCGGTCTATTAACCGGCAAGTTAACATTCTCCCCTGATAGGGCATCTTCCAATCCTTCCGGTAGAGCTAATAGAAATGTCGCCGGGAGCGGGATAAAATGGCCGTAAATCCCCAACCTTAGCCGGATCTGGGGTTTATCGAAAAGGTCGCCTATAACCCCCAGGAAACGGAAGCCCCCCTGCTCATCCAGGTCGTCAGTCTCTGAAAAATAAGCTGGAAAATGGTGGTGAGAATGAATTTCCAGCAGTGCCTGCCGGTAGCTCTCTTCCCCCCGACCTACCGGACGGCAATAGGTGTGACCCTGCTCCTGTTCAGGCACTACCATCCGCCACTTCCCTCCTTCCACCAGGAAGTGAAATATCACCTCCAACATCTCGCCTTTTTCATCCCGCTGCTTGTGGCATATCTCCAACATCTGCCTTAGCAGCTCCGGGCTTATTCTCGGCAGATCCGTAGATAAATACGGCTCCAGAGGAGGAAGCCCTCGCACCGTATAGCTTGCCAGTACCACCAGCACATTTATATGCTCGCGCCACGCCTGTAATAGCAGCCCGTTACCGGCCAGCACATAGCGCAGAGCACAGTTTAGAGGAGGCAATACCCCTCCCCGGTAAATCAGGTAATCCAACATTTAGGCCTCCTTTAACACTAATTTTTCTACCGCCTGGGCGACTGTGACCTGCTGCCCCTCTCGACCGCTATAGCCGATCAGCTCTCTGACCGGAAACTTTGAGCACCCTTCCAATCGGTAGAGTAGTTGCCGCACATCCTCAGGATGGCGGCGGCATTTGTTATTGGCCTGGTGCTCGTTAAAAGGGGTCTGGATAAACATATTCCAGGCTTCTCCTATGGTGCCGGTAGAGGTTTCGGGTACACGGTTGCTGCCGTAACAGACCAATCCGTTTCCGCCCAGGTTGGGCAGGGGAGCCAGATAGAGCTTTCCGGCCGGATCAAAACCCCGGCTTTTTGTGGCCCAGACGTAGTAATTAGTTCCGCTACCGGCCAGCACCAGCCCCGGTAGGGGCACTTTTAAGCGTCGCTCTATTGCCTGTACCCCTTCCAACAGAATGAGGGAATGAGTACCCGGCGGAATAAATTGCACTGCCCACTCCTGCCCGGCCAGAATACCCCAGCGTACCAGACCGGGCGGCAACCAGCCTGTATCCACCGGCAACTGACTAAAAGCCTGCCGGAGAGTCTCGGTGGAGAGGTATTTCCAGAGCTCCACTCCCTGCCGGTTACGATAGCCAAAGACGGCTTGTTCGTTTTCCAGAAAGAGCAGTTGCCCCACCACCGCTTCTGGACGGACCAGTGAGGCTGCCGCCCCTTCTTTAAGGCTCAGTTTTGGAGCAATGTAAGGTTCCCTTTCTTCACTCATCCGGTTTTCTCCTCTCCCGGTACCGCCCCTTCTTCCCTGAGCGGTACCCGGTATAACACTTTCCACAACTCAAAAGCTACCTCCAGGTGTGCGGGGTCTGCCAGTAGCCAGTTCCCCAGTTCTTCCATTTTCTGCCAGGTCTCTTCGGCCTGCCGGGTCTCCTGGGCCAGCCAGTCCAGGTTTTCTTTATCCCAGAAAGCCTCGATTGGCATTTCGTCCGAGGCGTCCAGCATGGCACAACCGGTCTGGTGGAAAATAGCGTCAAGGGCCAGGGGTAGCTGCGCCAGCGGATCATCCCTGAGCTGGCACAACTCCTTAAGCCGTTTATTGTCGCTACCAAAGTAGGGGGACCATTCTTCCGCCGGACTACTCCGGCTTGTATAACTCTCCAGATAAGAGTCCAACCGGGGTGGGAGATAAGCCTCCCGCTCCATAACAACCTCCCGGTTAAATTCTTCCAGGTGTAAGAGGATCTGAGAATATTCGACCGGTAGCGTCAACTGCTCCGGCGAAGCACAGCCGGCCAAAAGCAACAGGATTTGGAGACAGGGAGCAAAGTCAGAAGGAGCGGTGTCATACCAGTCTATTTCCAACGAATAAACCGGGATTTCGGTGGAATACTCCCCTTCCTCGGCCATCTCCTCCAGATACTCGCTGGAAAAGGGGAACAGCGCCTGGCAGAGGTTGAGAAATTCCAGCTCACGAGGAGTGTAGCCGTGTTCCTGTCCTGATGGCAGTTCTAGCGAAACCTCGGAACTCTGCCACTTCTCAGGGAAATACTGGCGGTAAAGTTCCACCAACACCTGTAGAATACGGGAAGGAAAGGAAAAGGATTCCGGGATAAAAATGCCGTTTTGGGTTTCTCTTAGAAGACCAATTTTGTAGAATAGTTGTTCTAGCAACAC